>CAYVXX010000004.1:0-62600 GCA_964454305.1 uncultured Syntrophales bacterium
TCTCCTTGAATGTATTTTGCTATTTTTATTTCCGTTTTTGAAAGCATCGTGTGTTAAGGATAAAAAGTTTAAAGTGCCTAAAGTGAGCTAAAGTGCCTAAAGTTGAAGAATGCGCTTTCAGCGCAGCTTGTTTTAATTTTCCCTTGTATCACAAACAAATATTTCTTGACAATTTTTTTTCATGCGTATAAAAACTCGGAGGCGGACAGGTGCTTTGCTGATAGGGGGGCGCCTAAAAAAGATCCGTAAATACGAAAGGAGGCATAAATGAAGAAAGGTGTAGTAAGTGTTATCTTAGGTTTACTGTTTGTAGTGGTGTCGGCTCCGTTTGTAATAGCTGCTGATGCCTCTCCAGCGGCTGCTGTGGATTACACAAAAGCAATTGTTTTGGGTTGCACTCTTCTTGCTGCCGGTTTAGCTGTCGGGTTTGGCGCTATCGGTACCGGCATAGGGATGGGTTCCGGAATCCAGGGTGCTACCAATGCTGTTGGTAGAAATCCCGAAGCCCAGGGCAAGATATTGATCACCTTAATGGTTGGTCTGGCCATGATAGAGTCTCTCTGTATCTATGCATTGGTTATTTCCCTGATATTGCTTTACGCCAATCCACTGTTGAAGCTAATTGGCGGTTAATTAGATTTACGGCCTAATATGAAAAAAAGAGGGGAGGCGATAATGCTGGACTTCCCCTCTTTTTTTAGTTAAAAACATATCATGTTTAGTGCCTTCCTCGTCAATGATCCTTTCGGTGACCCCGGTGTATATGTAGAATCCAGATACAGAAACAGGGCAATTCTTTTCGATCTTGGCGACATTCATTCACTCCCCCCCCGGAAGCTCCTCAAGATAAGTCATATTTTTGTTTCCCACACACACGTGGATCACTTTATAGGATTTGATCATATGTTGAGGGTTTTATTGGGGCGTGACAAGCATCTTTCACTTTTCGGTCCTCCAGGGTTTATTGAGAATGTGGAAAGCAAGATAGCCGGCTATACCTGGAATCTTGTTGAAAATTACACAAACGATTTTGTGCTTCTGGTGACGGAAGTACATCCCGATCATAAAATAACGAGACGCTATCACTGTCAGAATGCTTTTAAACCTGAAACGGTCAGTGACAGTGAGAGCTTTGATGGTACAATTGTAAAGGAGAGTTTCTTTACCGTTACGGGAGTTTTTCTTGATCATAAGATACCTTGTCTTGCGTATTCCCTGAAGGAAAAGAAGCGTATAAATATCAAGAGAAACAAATTGGAGGAGATGGGACTTCCCGTGGGGGCGTGGCTTGTCGATTTGAAGGACAGTATCCTGAAAGGTGACCCGGATGATACGCCGATCAGGGTATGGCGAAGGGATAACGGCAGGGAGGTTCCGGAAAAGATAGTGCCTCTCGGTGAATTGAAGGAGACCATCGTAAAAATCACACCCGGCCAGAGGATATCGTATATAGCGGATGCTGTCTACAGCGAGGAGAATATACACAGGATAGTTGAACTGGCCCGTATGTCCGATATTATTTTTATTGAGGCGTGTTTTCTGCAGGAGGATGCGGATATGGCAGCACGTAAATATCATCTTACCGCCATGCAGGCGGGTAGTTTGGCACGAATGGCAGGGGCGAAGAAGATAGCAATATTTCACTATTCCCCGAAGTATAAAGGGTATGGAAATCTTCTGATGGAAGAGGCGATGAAAGCCTTTACACTAAACTTTTGCGATCTGGAATCCTTTTAGCTGGATGGCCACCGCCCGCTGAAGAAGGTCAATGGATACGACGAAGAGTTCCTTTTTATAGTCAATCTTAACTACAATTCCTTCAATACCTTTGAATGGGCCGTCCATTATAAGGGCGGGTTCACCTGCCTTTGGATACTGGAAATGCTGTATCTCTACCTTTGATTCAACGAGTCGCTGTATGACACCTATCTTTTCGTCCGGGACAGGTATCGGTTCATAGCTGTTCGGTTTCCCCAGTATTCTGACAACGCCGAAGGTTTTGAGAACATCCAGTTTTGTGTAATTGTCTAAGGAAAGTAATTCTGCAAACAGGTACCCTGGAAACATCGGCACCATGATCTTCTTTTTTCGGTCCTTTCTTCTACTCCATACCTCGATCTTGGGTAAAAAAACGTGAAAGGATTTTTGAAGAAGACCTAAATGTACTTTGTCTTCATGGCGACTTCTTGTATGGACTGCATACCAGGGCATATGAATTATTCTATCCTCGCATCAATGATAACATCATCCCCTTTTTTGAAAACTTTTCTTGAGGATAGCTTGATTGCATCGTCCATTCTTTTTATTCCCAGGTTACCTACAGCGGGAGTTCCTGTTCCGATTATCTTTGGAGCCGTGATTATCACAACCCTGTCGGCTATTTTTTCTTTCAAAAAGGAGGTAATAATTTCGGAACCCCCTTCTACCAGAACAGAAGAGATTTCTTTCTTCCCGAGTTCTGTTAAGAGTTTTTTCAGGTCGACATGCTTCTGATTCTCGCTGTTGATGATAAGAGTTTCTATTCCCGAATCTGTTAGATGCCTTAAATTTTCCTTGTTGCAGTATTGGGTGGTTGCGATAATTGTCTTTGCGTTCTCCTGGTTCTTCAGTACACGTGCGTTTGCCTGTATGCGAAGCGTTGAGTCGACCACAATCCGAAGCGGGTTTTTGCCCCGCGCGTGGCGTACGGTAAGTTCCGGGTCATCCGTGAGAATTGTTCCTGCGCCGACCATGATACCGTCGTGCATACTCCTTAGTCTGTGGGCAAACGTAAGGGAAGGGACCGAGCTGATCCACCTTGAATGTCCGGTTGACGTAGCGATTCTCCCGTCGATGGTCTGGGCAAATTTTAATGTGATGAACGGTGTCTTCGTCCGTATAAATTTAAAAAATATTTCATTGAGCTTCCGGCATTCCTCTTCAAGTATTCCGACATCTGTTTCTATCCCGTGATGCTTGAGGATGTCTATTCCTCTGCCGGAGACCAGCGGGTTGGGATCGGCAGTCCCGATAACGATCCTTGAAGGATTGACCTTGATGATCGTGTCCGTGCATGGAGGAGTCTTTCCGTGATGGCTGCATGGTTCCAGTGTTACATAAAAGGTTGTGCCTTGAATAGTTTCTGAAGCGCTGTTTATGGCATTGATTTCGGCGTGGTTCCCTCCGAATTCCTTATGATACCCTTCGCCAATAATCCTGTCGTCTTTCACTATGACCGCACCCACCATCGGATTGGGGCTTACACGGCCTTCTCCCTTTCTGGCAAGTTTCAGGGCTTTTTTCATGTAGAATTCGTCCGTCAAGATTCGATTCCTTTCTTTATCATTTTTAAATATCAGAGACTAACTTAAATATCAGAGACTAACTTTTGAATCAATGGCAAATATCAGACAATTGTTGTTAAGGGATGAGAAAGTATGATATAAAAACCAAGCTTGCTTATAATGAAAGGAGAGCATAATGAAAGGTGTTGTTTTGGCAGGTGGTCTGGGGAGCAGGATGCATCCACTGACAAAAGTTACCAATAAACATCTTCTCCCGGTATACAGGGAACCGATGATCTATTATCCGATCAGGACTCTGGTTAATGCCGGTGTAGATGAGATATTGATAGTAACCGGTGGGAATAACGCCGGTGATTTTCTTAAACTCCTGGGTAACGGCAAGGAGTTTGGCCTTAAACACATAAATTACACATACCAGGAAGGGGAGGGAGGAATAGCGGCAGCCCTGAGCCTCGCGGAATTCTTTGCGGATAACGGGAAAATCATCGTTGTTCTTGGCGACAATATTATTGAGAATAATATCAAAAAAGCGGTTGAGGCTTTCAAAGAACAACAGGAAGGGGCCAGGATAATGCTGAAAAAGGTTCCTGATCCTCAGCGGTTCGGGGTGCCTGTTTTTGATGGGGACAGGATTGTCGGCATCGAGGAAAAGCCGTCGGTTCCAAAATCTTTTTATGCCGTTATTGGTATTTATATGTATGACACCAGGGTCTTCGATTTTATAAAGACGCTTAAGCCATCGGAGAGGGGAGAGCTGGAAATTACAGATGTTAACAACTTCTATATCGGGGAAGGAAAGATGAAGTGGGATGTCCTCGATGGCTGGTGGAGTGACGCCGGGACATTCGAATCTCTTCAATATGCGGGGAATATGGTGTCTAAAACGGGGGCAAACAAAATATGATTGAAGGTGTGATGATTAAGAAATTGAAAGTGATACCGGATGAACGGGGGAGGTTGATGGAAATACTCCGCCGGGACGACGAGATGTTCGTTGGATTTGGCCAGGTGTATATGACAACTGCCAATCCCGGTGTCGTGAAGGGGTGGCATTATCATAAAAAACAGTATGACAACATGACGGTTGTCAAGGGTATGATGAAGATCGTCTTGTACGATAGCCGCGATAATTCCAGTACCTATGGTGAAATAAATGAATTCTTTGTCGGGGAGCACAATCCTTTGCTTGTTCATATCCCGCCATATGTGTATCACGGCTTTAAGTGTGTTTCTATTGAGGAAGCCATTGCGGTTAATACTCCAACAGAGGTTTACAATTATGATGAACCGGATGAATTCAGGGTAGACCCCCACAACAATGATATTCCATACGACTGGAACAGAAAAGACGGATAAAAAGAGAGGGGAAATCATGGCCCCTGAGAAAATTTTAAAAGAAATCAACTTGTTTAAATCTATTGGAGAGGATTATCGTAAGTGTTTGAGCAGCGCGCTGAGGCGGCGATCTTTGAAAAAGGGGGAAGTGCTTTTTCGTAAGGGTGATGAAGGGAATGTACTCTATATCGTTAGAAAGGGCAGCATAAAGATTGTACTCCCTTCCGAGATGGGGGATGAGGTTGTTCTGGCGGTCTTTTCTTCAGGGGATTTCTTTGGAGAAATGGCTCTTATGGACGGGATGCCGCGTTCGGCTGATGCTGTAGCACTCGAGCCATCTGAGTTACTTGCTCTGAATAGAAGTGATTTTATCACATTCCTGGGGAATAATGGAGAAGCGATGCAGGCGATCCTTTCCCATCTTTCAATGCGTTTGCGCAAGACTGATGATTCTTTAGAAGATGCTTATTTTCTCAATATCTCCTCCAGATTTGCGAAAAAAATCGTTGAATTGGCCAAAACGTATGGCAATCGGGAGGGAGATGTCATACAGATTGGCTTGCGTCTGAGCCAGAAGGATCTTGCCGGCATGATAGGCGCTACCAGAGAAAGCGTTAACAAGGAACTGAGGGTGTTGCGTGAAAAGGGGCTGATCAGCACTGAAAAGGGCACCATCTGTATTCTTGACCTGGCGCGTCTCGAAAGACGCGCCAAACTGTAATGAAACTTTACAGGATCATCAAAAATGGTATTTGATGTTGTGTGAAATATTTCACACCAAAAGCATGAAACACTTCATTGCATTCGTTCCCGGTCTTTTGTAATATAAATCAACCTGATGTTGCTTTAAATCCTGTTCAATTTTACTTGAAACAATATAGAGAATAATCATGGATAAAAGAATTCAGGCGTCTTCATTACCATTAGAAGATATTATTGGGGAGGAACTCGAAGATATCGTCACCCTGCTCTGTTCGACCGGTACAGAGAAGAGCAGATTGTACGAGGATATATTATCTATGGTAGAAAGGGGTATGATTAAGATTGCCTTGAAACGTTCCGGTAACGTGAAGATCACTACTGCAGATTTTCTCGGGATAAACAGAAATACTCTCCACAAGAAGATTGACAAACTCGGGATCGACTGCCGGAAAATCCGAAAATGAGTAATCAGGAAGGTAGCATTTTTGAGAGGACATCTTGTGAGTATCTTTTTTATGGTTTTGGGTGCCTGTGTTGGAAGTTTTTTGAATGTATGTATATGTCGAATTTCTGAAGGAAAATCTATTATATTTCCTAAATCCTTCTGTCCAAACTGTTTGCATCCGATCAGGTTTTATGACAATATACCGATAATAAGTTATCTTGTTTTGAGGGGGAGGTGCAGGGATTGTCACAAAAAAATTTCATATCGCTATCCTGTGGTTGAGCTGATAACTGCCCTGTTGTCGTTGTTTCTATTCTGGAAGTATGGTTTTTCTTTTCAATATCTCTTTGCATTCATATTCACCTGTGCCCTTATCGTTATAACATTTATAGACCTGGATCATCAGATTATTCCAGATGTAATTACACTGCCGGGGATTCCGCTCTTTTTCCTGTTAACGTTCTTTTTTATAGATGTCTCTTTTCTTGACTCCATTTTGGGGATTTTAATTGGTGGAGGGGGTTTTTATCTGATTGCCATTGTATATCAGTTTGTAACGAAAAGAGAGGGGATTGGCGGGGGCGATATAAAGCTTATGGCGATGCTCGGGGCATTTTTGGGCTGGAAATCCCTTCTGTTTATACTTCTTGTGAGTTCCCTTCTCGGATCAATTGTAGGTATTTCCATGATGGTTGTACACGGGAAGGATTTGAAATATGCAGTTCCCTTTGGGCCATTTTTAGCTACTGCCTCTGTGGCCTATATATTCTTCGGTGATTACTTTATGAATTTTTTGATCTTGAGGCATGGTATTTATTAGGTATAATATGAAAAAAATCACTGAAAAGGGCTTCACTCTCGTGGAGCTCATGATAACAGTTGCAATTATAGGGATTATGACGCTTATTGCGGTGCCGGCCTTTCAACGACACGCCATAAACGCAAATCTGAAATCTGCTGCAAGGGATATCGCGTCTGATTTTCTGTTGCTGAAGGGAAGGGCGGTATCTGAAAATACCGAATACCAGATAGATTTTGACGCAACAAATGACAATTACGAAATTAAAAGGTGGGATACCGGTACCTCTGTCTTTGTGTCTCTTGCCCCTGCTCAGGTTAAAGGCGTAAAGAACTTTGGGGAGGATATAAATATTACAAGTGCGGTTTTTGGGGCTGGTAATAAAGCTACTTTTAAAACAAGAGGAACTGTTACGCCCCTGGGGACTGTGCAACTGACAAACAGCAGAAATTCCACTGCAACTATAACCGTAAACATTACAGGAAGGACCTATGTCAGTTTTATCATGCAATAAAAGGGGTATAAGCCTGGTGGAGGTCGTGATTGCTATTTTTCTGACTACCTTTGGGATCCTGGCGCTTCTTTCCATGGAACCTATGTCGTGGAAAACGGCGACGAAGTCCGATCTTATGGGCAAGGCCTCGGAAATATTGCAGAGAGAACTTGAAAGCGATGAGTTGTTTATAATGAACGCAGGTAATGCTATTACTCTAAGTACAACTAATAAGACTGTCTATGCCAGCGGTGAGTCGACACTTCAAACCGACGATACGGCATTTACTGTACAGACTACCTTTGCAGATAATGGAGATGGTTCATGGACCGTGGCTGTTACGGTTACGGGTCCTGACAGCAAAACTGTTTCAGAAAGCATTATTGCCACGAGGCAACAGGCATACAGTCCCTGATGATAGAGAAATGGATATGAATAAAAGAGGATTTACCCTTGTAGAAATTTTGATTGCCTCCTCTGTCGGCTTGATCGTATTGGGTGCAATCTACGCTTCTATGAATATAGGGCAACGGTCGTCCGTCAACGTTGAGAGGAAGGTTGTTGCCCAGCAGGAAGCAAGAGCTGCCCTCGGGATTATGGCTATGGAGATCCGGATGGCGTCCTATAACCCGTGTTTTACTCCAAATAGTTTCTGGTGTAATCCTGCTAATTGTAGCACTCCCCCTGTCAGTTCAACATATAAAGGAATTCAGGAGGCGACGGCAAATTCAATAGCCGTGGAGATGGATATAGGTGGTAGTATTGTCAATCCTGTAATCGGGGATAGTTCAAATGAAATTATACGGTACAATTATGATGCGGGCAATCTGCGTATTACCCGGGAAACGAACTGCGGGGGGGCACAGCCTTTTTTAGGGGATGTAGCGGGACAGAGAGAGGTAAGGGTCGTAAATAGTACAGCGGGTATTTCACTTTTCACATACTATGATGTGGATGGAAATGAACTTGTTCCCGGTACGGATCTTCCAGCGGGTATTCCTCAGATCAGAAGAGTACGGATAACACTTGTTGTTGATACGGAAGAGCCGGATCCAAATTTAGGAAAAAGGAGGAGAGCGTTCTATTCAACGAACGTTATACCGAGGAATCATGCAATCGATTAATAAACATAATGGATTAGCTGTCAACTCTGTGAATCTGTCGTCGGAAAGGGGATTTGTCCTTGTTGTGGCTGTTCTTGCCTGTATGATCCTTCTGGCGGTCGGGATTCTTGCATTAACCATGTCCGGTCAGGATGTAAAAATAAGTGCCAGGGTTGTCGGTGAGAAAAAGGCGTTTTCCGCATGTGAGTCCGGTATGCATAAACTGATTACAACTCTTGATCCCGGAAACCTTGCCGGTTTGGCAGTTACCGATGTTCAGGTGGATTCCTCCAATGATCCTGCCTCTCTTTATACAATCGGAACACCGTCTCATCCTTCCACCGGTCCCGGAATGCTGCCCCTGGCAGGTTATTCAATTGGCGGTGGTCAGGTATGGGGGCAGACGATATATAATGCAACGGTTACCGGGACAAACACGAATTATGGCAGCCGTGTACAGGTCAGTGTAGGCCTGGGTTATGGTCCTGTTGAGATGACTACCATTTCAAGGTAAGATAATAAAAGAGGTTTGAAAAATGTTAAAGCAAAAGATAATAATCCTTATCATGATCGGCATTTTCGTGCTTTGTTCTTGCCCGGGCTACGCCCTGACACCTGCCAAGATGGACACGAGCAAGAGAGAAAAAACCGCGACACCACGAAACGCGAAAAAAATCGTGAAAATTGCCGGCGTCGTGAAGAAAATCGACGGAAGATTTCTGTACCTTGTCAACGAGCAGAAATACAGTCTGAGCGGTGTTAAAGTTGTCGACTACAGCGGCAAGACGAAGAGTGACGAAGGTCCTTCCAGGATAAGAAAAGTTGCCGAGATGACCTTTGTCGACGGTAGATTAAAAGAGGTTGTTATTCGTTAGCGTTATCGGACAAGTGAGGATTTGCCATGAAAAATGTAAGAAAGAAAACCAGCATATTTTTATTAATGTGTATCGCCACCTTCACTATCCTCATCTTCCGGACAGCCCCTGCCCGCGGCGACGATGTGGACCTTTTTACGGCAACAGCCCCCGCCAATGTACTTTTTATTCTCGATAATTCTAACAGTATGGATGAGGATTTTGTGGGCAACGCTATCTGTTCATGGAGAACAGGCAGCAGGTCTGTCGAGGGCAGAAAAGCATTGATCTCTCTCATTGATACGTACATAAACAGCATGCGGATAGGCCTGATGTCGTACAAGCTTTCCAGCGCGAGCAAATACTACCTGCACAATGCCGCGTATTTCGCATCGTATCAACCGAAATCATACTGTCCCGACCCGCCTCCGGAGTGTGAAGAGTACTGTAAGACGGGAGATCTTGCAAAACTGGCCATATGTCAGGCCAGTTGTATTTTACAGAACGCATCATTCGACGGGACCTACAGGGACGAAATTCTCACCTATTACGCAATAGGCAGTGAACAGAGGAACCGCTACTGCGGGCTTTGTTATCCGAAAGAGAACCGCTATATAAACCCGACGGACACATCCCATTACGTCTATTATAAAATTCCTGGAACAATGTATGCCAGTAGTAACTATGGCACCAGATTTGCCTATTCAACAAATTATAATCCAACGGAAGGAAACACTGATAATTATTATGGTTATAGCCAGAAAACCGGAACTTCAGACAGCTTTAACTACAGCAACCCATCCGCAGATGGCTATTCAAGTTATCAATTTTACTGGGGATTCTCTCCAACTGATGAAGATTGGGCATTAGGGTTCGGGGATTTTGGCAGGAGGCTGACCTGGTATTACACGGGTAGAACGTGGTTTTCAAGCAGTTCTCCCGGCGACGGGTACCTCCATGTCGCCTGTGACGATAATAATACGGCTAACGATAATCACAAAGACGCGCTTCTGGCAAAACTGGCGACTCATGAAAATGACGAGACAGGCTACATGAGCTGCACCAGTACCAGCAACCCCAATAGCTGCTCATATATTGTCAATGCGGGCCTTACACCCACTGCCGGAACACTCCAGGAAGCGATCGATTATTTCACGGGAGCCGGCAGTTACAGCACCCCTATCCAGTACTGGTGCCAGAAAAACTTCATCATTTACGTGACCGACGGCCTGCCGAGTGTCAATGAAAGTGGGGGCACCGACTCGGCTGATAATCTTATGCCCGCGGTGCTGGCGAAGATTGACGCTCTAAGAGATTTTTCAGTGACTATAAGCGGCAAGTCGTATGATTTTGACGTGAAGACCTACGTGATCGGACTGGGGCTCACGGACGCGGCAAAGACCAAGCTTGATACCATGGCGGTACACGGAGGCACCGCCGTCAACGGTAATGCGTATTATGCCGATGATATTTCCGAACTCGTTTCGGGATTGTCTCTCATCCTTCAGGATGTTATCGAAAACAGTTATTCATTTGCTGCGACTTCTGTTTCATCATCAAGAGTGGCCGATGAAAATTACATGTACGAGGCATCGTTTCAGCCCATTCAAGATGATCCCTTCTGGACGGGTCATATAAAAAAATACAATATCAACGCTGATGGTTCGGTCGGAAGTGAGGTGTGGGATTCCGGTGATGTTCTTCAGTCAACGGATCCGGCAGCGAGAACGATAAAAACGTACAAGTCGGGTGCTTTGACGGCATTTACAACGACAAATATTACCGCAACAGATCTTGGTGTTTCAACAGATGACGAAAGAGATACCGTTATCGGATACATTCGTGGAGAAAGTGCCTATAATCCCGATAACTGGAAGCTGGGTGACATCTTCCATTCGTCTCCCATCACAATCGGAACCCCTTCCGCAACATTTTACGACACAAGAGATACGAATCAGACCTATGAAACATTCAGGACTAATCATGTACGATCAACGGCCAACGGGATAAGAACTGTCGTCGCCGGAGCAAATGAAGGACAGTTTCATGCGTTTCTTGCAAGTACGGGAGCAGAGAGCTGGAGTTTTATCCCGCCTAATCTCTTGCCGAAACTGCAGGACATCGTTCACACTACCCATCCTACGGCCTTAAGCCACCAATATTTTGTGGACGGGTATGTCACCGTTGCAGACGTGTGGCTCGGGTCGGGTACCGGTACGGCAAAGTCCGTTGCTGACTGGCATACACTCGTGATGTTCGGACTCAAAAGCGGAGGTGCGTCGAATCTCTGGAGTTCTTCAACGTCATGCGATTCCGGCTTTAATGCCACCTATTCGACGACATATCCCTATTACGGTGGTTTCTACTGCCTTGATGTTACCGATCCGACAAGTCCCCTCTACCGATGGCGCATCAACCCCTCCGCCACGGAAGCGCCGTATCTGGGAGCCCCCTGGAGCAAGATTTTCCCCGGCAGAGTATTGATTAGCGGAAGCGAAAAATGGGTCGGGTTCCTTGGTGCCGGGTATAATGACTCGGATTGCGTTAGTGGAAGTTGCGATACCAGGGGCAAGGGACTCTTTGTCATTGATATGAGCAACGGTAATGTCCTCTGGGCCGCGACGCGGGTTGATTTCTCAGGGATGGATTACAGCATGCCCGCACCCGCCGCCATTGTCGATACTGATAACGACGGTTTTATCGATACGGCATATTGTGGAGACTTAGGCGGCAATATGTGGAGGTTCAAACTCTGTACCGCTGCCGACGGATCCAGCTGTAATATCACTGACTGGACTGCCAGCATGTTGTATGATTCGCCAGGCGGAACCATACGGCCTATTTATACGGCACCCGCCGTCGCCCGCGACTCAAATGACAATATATGGGTCTACTTCGGTACGGGCGATAAAAGCGACCCGACGGGGCCCAATGCTCAGGAAATGATGTGCGGCATCAAGGATAACGATCGCTCGACGACCTGGACGGTGAATGATCTCGATAACATCACCTCGAGCACATACACTGATTCATCGAGCAAGCAGGGATGGTATATAAACCTCACGGGAGGAGGTCAGAAAGTACTGGCTGAACCTACCGTTTTCGGCGGAGTACTGTATTTTACAACCTTTACTCCCGACCAGAGCGGTGATCCCTGCGCATACGGGGGCGATGCGAACCTGTTTGCGGTAGACTATGTCACGGGTGCGGGAAAGCTTGACGGAGGCGCGAGAGATATGGTCATCGGGACAGGCGTCTCGACGGCACCCGTCATCTCATTGAAACCAGGGTCAGGAGTATCTCCGGACCTTTACGTTACCATTAGCGGTGGAAGTGAAGGGGGGATTGCAAGCACAATAAGGGTAAATTTTGACCCGCCGGGCCTTGTAAATCGAACCAATATGCTCTTCTGGCTGGATCGGCGTTTGCAGTGATAGTTTGAGAAGATTTTATCGTTCTACAAAATATCCTCCTGTCTCCCTTTGCTAAAGGGGGATTCAGGGGGATTTTTTGTTGGCAAACGCCAAAATTTCTTGACTTCATGGCCGTAAAATTATAGCGTGGCGTTCAATGTTATTGAAAAGCGGAGGTTGGTATTATGGGAACGGAGAAGAGATACTGTTCAATATGTGCATGGAGGGGAAACTGCCAGAAGAGATTTAGTGTTACATCGGATTCTGTAGGTAATGTTCACTGTCCCGATTTTACCAGGGATCTTTCCATAAAGGACAAAGATATTGATGAGGTAGAAAAAAAAGAAAATTAAAGTAACCGTTCATGGGTTTCCCTCTCTGTGAATGGGAAAACTTTTGCCATTGGTTTGATAAAATCGTAAATCGGAACCTACGCTTAAATCCGGCCTCCCTGAGGCCGGGTGGTTATATTTAGTTTCAGAGAAACGGGTTGGCCTTTTGGCCAACTTTTTTAGTATAAGAAAGGTAAGCTGTCAGCTATCAGCTATCAGCATTCAGCAAAGGGAAAGGCTTTTAGATGAAGAAGAAGTTAATTGAATTACTGGAAAATTCTATTAGAACCTGTTCCGATAAACGGATGTTTGAGATAGGAGACCTCCCCTTTATAGAAGTGGAAACTCCAAGGGAGGAATCCCACGGCGACTATTCGTGTACTGCATCGATGGTGCTTGCTTCAAGCCAGGGGGGGAACCCGCGTAAAATAGCAGAACAGATCGTTGAAAATATCGACGATAGCAATAACCTGCTGGCCAAGATAGAAATTGCCGGTCCTGGCTTTATCAATTTTTTTATTGAAAAAGATGCGTGGGTTCCCCTCTTGAAAGACGTGGATGAGCAGGGTGATCGTTATGGAGAATCTGATTTTGGAAAAGGCAAGAAGGTGCAGATAGAATTTGTCAGTGCCAACCCCACTGGGCCTCTTCATATAGGACATGCAAGAGGTGCAGTTATTGGTGATGTCGTTGCCAATATCCTGAAATCTTCGGGATTCTCCGTTGTCAGAGAGTATTACATTAATGACGCAGGCAGCCAGATGGATGTTCTGGGAAAATCTGTTTTTCTTCGCTATCTGGAGCTGCTGGGAAAAGAGATTGAATTTCCGCCTGAGTGTTACCAGGGAGACTATATTAAAGAGCTGGCCGTAGGAATATCTGAAGAGTATGGTGACAGGTATCTCGAAAAAGAAGAAGCCATCCCTGTTGTTTTTACAGATTATGCCGTCAATTCTATTTTGAGTGGAATAAAGGAGGACTTGAATGCCTTTGGTGTAGTTTTTGATAGTTATTTCAGTGAGAAAGAACTTTATAAAGATGATGGAGTTGCAAAACTACTCGCAGAACTTCAAGAAAAGGAGTTTATCTATGAGGAGGGAGGGGCTCTCTGGTTCAAAACAACCGATTTTGGTGATGAAAAGGACAGGGTAGTGGTCAGGGAAAACGGTGAACCGACCTATTTTGCCGCAGATATTGCCTATCACCGCGACAAGTATTTAAGGGGCTTCGACATGATTATAGATATCTGGGGTGCTGATCACCATGGTTATATTCCCAGAATGTATGCCGGCATCCAGTCTCTTGGTAATGAAAAAGAAGCCCTTAAGATTATCCTGGTGCAACTGGTAAATCTTTTAAGGAGTGGAAAACCTGTAGCTATGTCTACACGAGGTGGAGAATTCGTGACCTTGAGGGAAGTTGTCGATGAGGTGGGAAGAGATGCGGCAAGATATAACTTTCTCATGAGACGATCAGACAGCCATCTTGATTTTGATCTGGAGCTTGCCAAAAAACAGTCGAATGAAAATCCTGTTTATTATGTTCAATATGCACATGCCAGGATATCCAGTATCATGAGGTTAGCACATGAACAAGGCTATAAAATTCCCGGTTTCGGTGATGTGGATTGGAGGTTTTTAACTCTTCCGGAGGAAATTACTCTTATTAAAGAGATTGTCAGATTTCCGGAAGTAGTTGAAGGAAGTGCAAAGGGACTTGAGCCCCATCGTCTTACATTTTATCTGAACGACCTTGCTTCTGTTTTCCATAGTTATTATAACAAAAACAGGGTGATTTCCGATGACTTGAGTTTAAGCATGGCAAGATTTTTTCTTGTTAAATCTGTTCGGGTAGTTTTGAGAAACGCTTTAATGCTCTTGGGTGTCTCGGCCCCGGAAAAAATGTGAGGGATTATTTAATCAGTAGAGGAGCTAAGTGCATTAATGTTTTTCCGAAGTGTAAAAGATTTCGAATTCAGACTGGGTAAGCTGGGCCTGGGTTTGTTTGTCTTCGGGACTTCTCTTTCTCTCTTATTTGTTTTTATTTTTGGAGTTATAGTTGGGAAAAATATTGAAAGCTACCCGGAGAAGATCGTAAAAAGTATTCCCCGCATAACAAATCAAAAGATTGTCAGGAAACCGCTAATTGCTGAGGAGATAGCAAAGGAAGAGAAAAAAGATTTTAAACTTACCTTCTATGATACCCTGGCCCGTAAAAGTGATGAATTGGGGAAGAGTGGAGGGGGAAAAGCTCTTGTTCTTGTTGAAGATAAATACATAATACAGGTAGCCTCTTTTAAAGAGAGAAAGAAGGCGGAGACGCTTCATAAAAGATTGTCTGATATGGGTTACGACTCCGCGGTTGATGAAATTAAGTTGAAATTAAAAGGAATATGGTTTCGTGTTCAGTTGAAGGGGTTTGTAAATTATACAGATGCAAAAAAGGTTGCAGTAATATTAGAGAAGAAGATTAAAGGCTTGAAGTGCATGATTGTCAAAAAATAGTTCAAAGTTCGGAGTTTCACGTTTGGGGGAATGGAATTACTGTGACAGTCTCGTAAAAAGTCTCAAAATGTGTTATTTGTCATGCTGAACTTGTTTCAGCATCTAATTCAGTAAGTTAGAGACCCTGAAATAAATTCAGGGTGACAAAAGCTGACTTTTTACGAAGCCATCAACTTTAAACTTTGAACTTTGAACTCGAAACTTTAAACAGGTATTCATCATGTTTGAAAGTCTGACTGAAAAACTGGAAGGGATCTTTAAAAAGCTGAAAGGAAGAGGCAGGCTTGATGAAGAGAATATCAAGGATGCGTTAAAGGAAATCCGGATGGTGCTCCTTGAAGCTGATGTGAATTTCAGAGTAGTCAAGAAATTCATCGAGGATATCAGGATGAGGGCAGTGGGGCAGGAAGTTCTTGCCAGCATTACGCCCGGTCAGCAGGTTGTAAAAATCGTTAATGACAGGCTTGTTGAGCTGATGGGGGGAAAGAGCAGCCAGTTAAAAATTGCCAGCAGAGTTCCTGCACCGATTATGATGGTTGGTCTTCAGGGGTGTGGCAAAACTACTACGACGGCCAAGCTTGCCAGTGTCTTGTTAAATAAAGGAGAGCGTGTTTGTCTCGTTCCGGCGGATGTTTACCGGCCCGCAGCCGTCCACCAGTTGAAGATTCTTGGAGAAAAGGTTGGAGTTGATGTCTACGATTCGAAAGGAGTGGAAGACCCTGTCAGGATTTGTGTTGAGGCTGTCAAGCAAGCGAGTGAAGGTAATTATGATACGATACTTATTGATACAGCAGGAAGGTTGCATATTGACAGTGAGATGATGGATGAGTTGGAAAAAATAAAGAATGTGATAAATCCATCGGAAATACTGTTTGTTGCCGATGCCATGACCGGTCAGGATGCGGTATCTGCAGCAGGGAAGTTTGACGAACTGCTGGGTATTGACGGAGTAATCCTGACAAAGATGGATGGCGATGCCCGAGGCGGGGCGGCATTGTCCATCAGGGCGGTAACGGGAAAACCTATAAAGTTTATCGGTGTGGGTGAGAAGCTTGATGCCCTTGAAGTATTTCATCCGGAACGTATGGCATCGAGAATCCTCGGTATGGGGGATGTCTTGACTCTGGTTGAGAAGGCGCAGACTGCATTTGATGAAAAGGCAGCCAGGGAGCTGGAAAAGAAAATCAGGAAAGATTCCTTCACCCTCGAGGACTTCAGAAGCCAGCTTGTACAGATAAGAAAGATGGGTTCCATGCAGGATATTCTGGGCATGATTCCCGGATTTGGCAAGATGAAGTCATTGAAAAATGTGAACGTAGATGAAGGTGAACTGGTCAGGGTGACGGCTATCATCGACTCAATGACGAAAAAGGAGCGTATCGATTACCGGATCATAAATGGACAGAGAAGAAAGAGAATTGCCAGAGGAAGTGGTACCGCAGTTCAGGATGTCAACCGGTTGTTGAAGAATTACGTTGAAATGAGGAAAATGATGAAGAAAATAACAAAAGGTGGCATGAAATCTTTGAGAGGGGGTAAATTCCCCTTTTAATAATATGCAATATATGTTAGAGAAGCTGAGGGAGTTAGTTGCTGTCGGTTAGTTTTTAATAAAAACAAAGGCTTAGGAGTGAATTTGTTTTTCTTTATCTTGCTGATGGCTGGACACTTATAATTGCTTTAGAATATTTTTTAGGAGGTGATATAGTTAATAAATGGCAGTAAAAATTAGATTGGCACGAATGGGTGCAAAAAAGAAACCTTTTTACAGAATTGTTGTTGCTGATGTCGAATCTCCCAGGGATGGAAGATTTATTGAAATTGTTGGGAATTATGATCCTAAGAAGGATCCGGCAGAGGTCAACTTTAAGGAGGATCGTATTGTCGATTGGCTGTCAAAGGGTGCCAAGCCAACATTGACCGTCTCCCAGTTACTTAAAAAGAGGGGATTATTGTAAGCTGAAAAGAGAATTGAGGCAGGGGTATCTCCCACAGGTTTGCTGTGGAGATTTTCAAATGGTTGCTCGAGTTATTGTCTATCACGGTTCATATTACAAATAACCGGTGGAGGGTGTTACCATGAAAGATTTGGTAAAGTACATTGCTCAAGCATTGGTAGACAACCCGGAAGTGGTAGAGGTTTCCGAAGTGGAAGGTGAAAAGACTTCCGTGATGGAACTGAGGGTTGCAAAGGAAGACCTGGGTAAGGTTATTGGCAAACAGGGAAAAACCGCAAAGGCTATGAGGACGATTTTAAGTGCAGCATCAGCTAAGCTTCACAAAAGGACAGTATTGGAGATTATTGAATAAAAAGTAAAAACCTCTTAATTTATGGATCTTTTTGAGATAGGCAAAATTGTTAAACCTCATGGGCTTGGAGGCTGCATGAAGGTGATTTTGTATCTGGAATCGAATACGATACTTGAATCACTGAAGGAGGTTTATGTAGGGCTTGAAAAACAAGAGACTAACCTCAAAAAGATAAAAAATATCAAAATCAACAAAAAACACTTTTTACTTGAACTTGAAGGTGTGGAGAATGTTGTTGCTGTGAGCGCGCTGGTAGGATGTCAGGTTTTAGTACCTTATGAGAAACTGGAAAAGTTATCAGGAGATGAATATTACTGGCGGGATATTATTGGACTTGAGGTTGTTACTGAAGATGGTGAGATTATTGGTAGGGTCGAGAGTATTTTACCCACGGGTAGTAACGATGTTTATGTATGCACCAGCGAAGACAAAGAAATTCTTTTGCCTGCGATAGCTGACGTAGTCCGGAAAATAGATATAAAAAATGGCAGGATGATTGTCAGACTGCTTGAAGGTTTGTAACAGACTATGATCAGGTTTGATATTTTCTCTCTCTTTCCCGGAATGTTTGAGTCCCCTTTCAATGACAGCCTCTTAAAAAAAGCCCTCGAAAAAGGATTGATAGAAATAAATCTTCATGACATCCGCAGCTATGCTGATGGGAAGCACAGGATGTGCGATGATTATCCCTATGGCGGCGGCGGTGGAATGGTTATGAAGGTGGAACCGGTTGTAAGGGCAGTAGAGGCTGTTGTCCCGATGAGGTCGAATGCATCCGTTGTTTTACTGACACCTCAGGGCGAGACCTTCAATCAGGGGGTTGCAGAAGAACTTTCCAGGCTTTCTCAAGTTGTTCTTATCTGTGGTCATTATGAAGGTGTGGATGAAAGGATAAGAGAGAATCTTGTAGACAGAGAGATTTCGACGGGTGATTATGTCCTGACCGGAGGGGAGTTGCCGGCCATGATTGTGGTTGATGCAGTTTCCCGTTTGATTCCAGGTGTTTTGAGTAATAGAGAATCTGCTTTGCTGGATTCTTTTTCAACAGGCCTCCTCGAATATCCCCATTATACGCGTCCAAGAGAATATAGGGGGTGGGAGGTTCCCGATGTGCTGCTCTCAGGGAATCATAATGAGATTAATAAATGGAGGCGCAGGGGATCCCTTAAGAGGACGCTTACGAGAAGACCTGATTTGTTGAGGAAGGTGGAGTTATCGGAGGAGGACAGAAAAATTCTTGAAGAACTTAAGGCAGAAGACAGGAGCCAGGAGTGAGAAGATAAAAGGAAAAATATTTCACTCCCGTTCTGGATTCTGACCACTGTCTTCTGTATAGCATAATGAAAAATATTTATATCGTTCTTTTACATTATCCTGTTTATAATAAAAAAGGAGATGTTATTACAACCGCGGTTACCAATATGGACATACATGATATATCCAGATCCGCGAAGACTTACGGAATAAAACGGTTTTATATAGTTACGCCGGTTGAAGAACAGAGAGAGTTGGTTAGACGGATAATACGTCACTGGCAAAGGGGGTATGGCGCTTCTTATAATCCATTGAGGAAAGAAGCGATGGATATTGTCGACTTAAAAGGTACCCTCGAAGAGGTATTGGAAGATATCTCGGCAGAAACAAAAAATAAGGTCAGGCTTGTGCTAACGGGTGCAGGGCTTAGGGGAAAGTTGACAAAATTCGCAGAATTGAAAAGAAGTATGGCGAAAAGTCAGAATCCCTGTCTTCTGGTTTTTGGAACAGGTTGGGGCATTGTCAGGGAAGTGATTGATGATGCCGACTTTTTCCTTGAACCGATCGAAGGACCATCTAATTATAACCACCTGTCTGTTCGATCTGCAGTAGCCGTCGTATTGGATAGATTGTTAGGAGAGAGAGGAGTTAGAAAGAAATGAATAGAGTTGAGATGCTTGAAAAAGAACAGATTAGATTGGATATTCCTTATTTTAAATCAGGTGATACCGTTAAGGTGTATGCGAAAATTGTCGAAGGCCAGAAAGAGAGAATACAGGTTTTTGAAGGAGTTGTAATAAGGAAAAGAGGGGGAAGTAACCGGGCAACTTTTACTGTGAGGAAAATGTCATATGGTGTAGGCGTTGAAAGAACTTTTCCCCTTCATTCGCCTATAATAGACAGGGTCGAGGTTGTAAGAAAAGGAAAAGTTAGGCGTTCCAGGCTGTACTATCTGAGAGGACTTAGAGGCAAGAAGGCAAGGATAAAAGAAGCCGATAGAAGGTAAGAAAGTGAGCTAAAATGTCTAAAGTGAACTAAAGTGCCTAAAGTTGACAGTCTCGTAAAAAGTCTCCTTAGCTTGTCATTTCGAGTGAAACGAGAAACCCTTTAAACGTAACATACTTAAAAGATAAGATTTCTCCCTATAGTCGAAATGACATATTCGTTGAATTTCACTTTTTACGAGCGCATCAAAGTTAAGGGGTTTGATAATTTTAACTTTAGCTCACTTTAGGCACTTCAAACTTTAGGCACTTTTAATGACTATGTACAGTTTTGAACTGAGTGCTCATCGTAGCGGCTTTCAGGTTGTGGCTGGTGTTGATGAGGCGGGGAGGGGCCCTCTGTCAGGTCCTGTTATTGCAGCGGCCGTCGTTCTTCCCCCAAGCTATAAGAATGATGAAATTCGTGATTCAAAACAACTTTCTCCCAAAAAGAGAGAAAGACTATACGAAACAATAAATAATGATGCCCTTTCAGTTGGGTTAGGTGTTGTAGAATCGTCTGTCATTGATTCCATAAATATTCTTCAGGCAACATTAATGGCAATGGAAGAGGCGGTTACAAATCTTTCCCTTGCCGTCGATTATCTTTTAATTGATGGTATCAATAATATTAACGTACCCATCCCGCAACAGGCCATTCGCAAAGGAGATTCCCTAAGTATTTCAATAGCTTCAGCTTCTATTATTGCCAAGGTGTCCAGAGATAAAATAATGGAGATATATCATCATCAATTCCCGCAGTATAATTTTCTTAAAAATAAGGGGTATGGTACTCTTGAACATCGCGAGGCCATAAAGAAATATGGGTGCTGTAAAATTCACAGAAGATCTTTCAAGAGGGTAAAGGAATACCTCTATTTGTAAAACGAATGGCTAATACTAAGATTCAGACAGGTAAACTGGGTGAAAATATTGCGGCTGATTACCTGGAAAAAGAAGGGTACAGAATTGTTCAAAGGAATTACAGGTGCGTTTTTGGAGAGATTGATATTGTTGCAATAGATAGAAATGTCATAGTATTTGTAGAAGTCAGAAGCAGGAGATCGGCTAAATACGGTTATCCGCAGGAGTCAGTTGGGCATAGCAAGAAAATGAAAATTTCAAAAATAGCATTGAATTATTTGAAGGAAAAGCAGTTCCAGGACTGCCGCGCAAGATTTGATGTTGCGGCGGTTAAAATTTTACCTGAGGGCAGCGAGGTAAAACTTATTAAAAATGCTTTTGATCTGATGTATTAAACTTGACAAGTTCGTAAAAAGTTTTTTCAGAGCGAATTTAAGCATTTTGGGAAAAAGATGCTGATAGTGACCGGCGTTAAGAAAATCTAACTGTTTGAGTGCATAAGCACGAGTTTTAGATTTTTAGCCGGGCAATAACAGCATTCCCAAAATGGTTCTGAGCGAAGAAAAGTGACTTTTTACGAGCGTATGAAACCGTTAAACTTGAAACCATGGAAAAAGGAACATTATATATTGTTTCAACTCCTATAGGTAATCTGGAGGATATAACCCTCAGGGCGCTGAGGGTTCTAAGGGAAGTCCAGCTTATTGCGGCGGAAGATACCCGCAGGACAAAGAAACTGTTAAACGCGTATCAAATTCGTACTCCACTCACCAGCCTTTATGATCATAATGAGTTAGAAAAAAGCAATTTTTTGATTTCCAAGATTAGTGACGGGATGAATATGGCTTATGTGTCTGATGCCGGAACTCCCGGCATATCAGATCCGGGATATATCTTAGTGAATAGAGCGATTGAAAACCATATCAAGGTTGTTCCTGTTCCCGGCATATCTGCCGTGATAGCAGCACTGAGTGTTTCCGGTTTGCCAATGGACAATTTTGTTTTTAATGGATTTTTGCCTTCCAGAGCAAATAAGAAAAGACAGTTTTTAGAATCACTGAAGGATGAGAGCAGAACGATGGTTTTTTATGAGTCTCCTAACAGGCTGGTTTCTACACTTCGGGATATAGAAAAAATTATGGGGAACAGAGAAGTAGTTGTTTCCAGAGAGTTGACAAAGGTTTTTGAAGAAATATTAAGGGGAGATGTCAGGAAAATTATGGACTCTCTGCAAGAAAGGGTGGTAAAAGGAGAAATTACTCTTGTGGTTGCGGGAAAAGAAAAAACACCTCGTCAGTTTTCGGATGAAGAGATACGAATCAGGGTTGAAAAATTGGGAGAAGATCTCGAACTTACGACAAGAGATATAGTAGATGTAATTTCCCGGGAAACAGGCCTTTCAAAGAGGAGGGTTTACAAACAAGTTTTGAAACTGGTTGAAGATGTATAGCGAGTGCGTATTTTTCTCAAAATGCTTTGATAGCTTCAATAAGAAGGTTGAACTGAACAGCGAGCGCCTTCCCCGCTGCTTGCGGCGGGGTTATCGAGCGAACACACAAAATATTTTCCTCACCCCGATAAACGGGATAAGTACGTTAACGAATTTGCTTTCTACCAGAAAGCAAATTCTAACTCACTAAACAGTTGGAGATTCCCCGCAACTTGTTGCGGGGAGCTTCAATTTGTCAAAACCATATTATAAGTCATGAGCTCAATTGGATAAGGGAGAACATCATGGACAAAGATGAGAGACTGGAAGAAAGGATAGAACCCGCTGTTGAAGGGTCGCCGTTTGTTGATGACCCGTTAGAGGAAGTGGATAAAGATTTGTCGTATGAAGAAAATCCTGAGGAAGAAATAATTGATCTATTTGATGGAATTCTTAATGATAAAGAAAATCTCGAAGCCGTTAAGGACAAAGATGGGTGGATATTAAAAGATGATGAAGAGATCTATGACCTTATTGATGTTGTTGAAGAAGTTCCTGAAGGGGTTTTAGGGGATCGTGAGTTTAATGATGAAATCGTAAAAAAGGTATCAGAGATTGCTGAAAAAATTGCCAGAGAGATAGTGCCCGAAATTGCCGAAAGGGTTATCAGGGAAGAAATCGAGAAATTGAAGAACGATGAATAACGGTCAGGGAGGGTTCGTTTGAGAAAAGTATTTTTTCTCGCACTTATTTTTTTTATTGTTTGTGGCCTTTGGTATCCATATGCCTATGTTGCCGGAAATGGATTTGAAATCCGGATGGTCTATGCGGAAGACGGGAGTTTCCTGGTCAATAAGGAGATGCCGAGAATTATGGTTCTTATTGCAGAACAGAACGTAGGGCAGGATTATTCCGGCTACCGTTGGGGTACGATTTGTGATGGTGTTATCAGAGCCAGGTTTTTAGAGAAGGGGTTTACCTTTGTTGATTATTCAATTCCAGAGGGTGAGTTTGATTTTGAGAAGTTTTATCAGTTTGGAGATTTGGGTGACGAGGGAGCTGTGTCTTTAGGAAATCAGGGAGGTGCAGAACTTGTCATTACGGGGAAAGCCCTGGTGAAATGTACGGGAAATGTGGCCGGTACTACCATGAAATCTTTTCAGTCCACCCTTACAGCTAAGGCTATAAGGGTGAATGACGGGGTTGTCGTAGCTTCGGCAAGTGTACAGGAGGCAACTATTCATATGGATGATCTGACCGGAGGGTCTGAAGCCATTGAAAAAGCCGCCACGAAACTGGCAAATCTTTTGCAATCGCAAATTATAGCAAAGTGGCAAGAAGAAGTCAATTCAATCGCAGTGGTTTCCATAACTGTTCGAGGAATGAAAAGTTGCTCCGATTTCGTTCAATTTATAGAAGTATTAAAGACAGAAGTGAGAGGAATAAAAAATGTTTATCCGCGGAGGATAGAATCGGATGCAGTTAAATTGGATTTAGATATGCGTGGAAGTGCCCAATCTCTTGCTGAGGAGCTTTCTGCCCAAAAATTCAGTGGCTTTTCACTTGATATAACTAACATCAGCAAAGAAAACATTGAGCTGAGATTATATAGATGAGTTGAGGTGTGCAAATGTTCCTTAACAGGATAAAAAGTGCTTTTTGTCTATTAGTAATTATCTGTTTTATTTCCGGTTGCTGGTTAAGATCTTCCTCTCCAGTTGTTCCTCCTTCAAGTGAGACGAGTCCAAGGCTTGTTGCAGTGCTGCCCGTAGATAATGAGACGTCTGATACACAGGCAGCCCAAATTCTGCGAAAAAAGATATTTGAAGAACTATATTTTAAAGGTTATCCCAAAATACCGTTAGAAATTGTTGACGAAAAGCTCTCTAAAGTTTATAAAAAAAATACGGAATGTGTGGCAGGAAAAATACCGCCTAAAGCAATAGGGGAGTTGCTTGGTGTTGATGCCGTGATGTATTGTACCCTGACTGAGTGGAAAACCTCTTTTGTTTATTTTTATGCCCCCACGGCGGTTTCCGCTTCTTTTGAATTAAGAAGTGCTAAGACAGGAGAGACACTCTGGAGTTCACATTATAGGGTAGTGAAGAAGAACTATGGATTTTCTCAGAAAGAACTTGAAATGAAATCATGTCAGATTTATGAAAAGGCTGTTGAGGAAGTGGTAAATAAGGCCATGGAAACCCTGCCTGATGGTCCTGATGCTGTATGAACAGAGTTATCAGCGTTCAGCGATAAGATAGAATCATATTTCCCAAGCTCAGTATAACAGGGAGTTGATTATGCAAAGCTTTCAGAAAACCATTTTTTTGTTCTGTGCGGTTTTTTTTATTTTTGTTATCTTATCGAATGATGTTTGTGCCAGAAGACTGATGACGGTTACAATCGGGAAAGACGAGGCAAAAGTAACTCTTCTTGAGGGGACAGCCTCAGTTACTTCAGATGGTGAGAGTCAAAGGCATCCGTTGCAAGTCGGAGATATTCTGAAAGGTGGTGACCGGGTAAATACCGGGTCTAAATCAAGACTGGAGATTGTTTTGATGAATAAGACAATTCTCCGCTTTGCGGATAGTACCCGTTTTAAAATTTCTCAAATTGGCTGTAATGAGAAATCGAAGACCGAATATGTTAGGGTGCGACTGCTTCTGGGCAGGACCTGGGCAAATGTGAACAAGACCGTGGGTGCAAAAACTGATTTTGCGCTGTCCTGTGAAAATGCTGTTGCCGGTGTTAGGGGAACAGTATATAGAATGAATGTAAATGATGATAAATCGGTGCTGGTAAGGGTTTACGGTGGTATGGTGCACGTTACGGGAGGTGGGGCGATTATTGAGCCTCCAAAGGAAATCGAAGCCCCGCATAGGATAGCAGGACCGAGGGTCGTTCCCGGGCCTGAAAAAGTTACATTAGAAGAATGGACATACCTCCTTAAATCGATGCAGCAGGTCAGCATAAAGGGAGATGGTACGGCCGAGAGACCACGGGATTTTACTCTGGAAGAAGATAAGAATGTATGGGTTGATTGGAACAAATCAAGAGATGACTTGTAGTAGTTAAAAGATGAATATACCAAATTTCTTAACCCTGATGAGAATATTCCTTGTTCCTGTTCTTGTTATATTCTTGATTCAGGGTTTGTTTTTTAATGCACTTATTGTTTTTGTCGTTGCGGGCATTACTGATGCCGTTGACGGTTTTCTTGCAAGGATATTGAAACAAAAAACAGTTTTGGGTTCATATATGGATCCACTGGCCGATAAGGCTCTGATTACCAGCTCCTATGTGACTTTAGCAATCCTTGGAATGATTCCTTCCTGGCTTGCCGTGATTGTAGTAAGTAGGGATTTTATTATATTATTTGGTATTTCTGTACTCTCTTTTATGTCTATTTCTTTTGATGTTCGTCCTGCTTTTGTAGGTAAGGTAACAACAGTGTTTCAGCTTTTATCTATTTTTTCTGTCCTTATGCTAAGGTATTTACCGGGAAGTTTTTATTGGCAGTTGCTTGAAGTGGTTTATTGGACTACAGCTTTGTTTACAATTGCTTCCGGCTTGCATTATGTGGCGAAAGGGGTGAAATTCATAAATAATAGTACCGGGTAATTGTGAACAATCGGTAGTTAGCATTCAGACGTTAGCAAGACAGAGAAAAGCAGTTTTCATCCCGGTTTCTTTACTGAAGGATGACTGCTCAGGTAATATTTGTCTTGACATAAAAACGCTTTATTGTTAATCAGTGGCGGATTTTAATGTAAGACATTTACAGAATTTGCAAATGTCTTGAAACCCATTAGAATTTGAGAAATATCCACTCAAGGTGGAATCTTTTTCGAAGGTCTGTAGGCACGTAGCTCAGGGGGAGAGCATCACCTTGACACGGTGGGGGTCCAGGGTTCAAATCCCTGCGTGCCTACCATTTATAGTTAATAGTTGCAGGAAATGTTTGAGGAACCTTCAGACATCTCAAAATTCATCGGCGATGAATTTCACCAGCTTTTGAACTGAACAGCGAGCGCATTATTCTTCGAATTACTTCGTTCCCCGTAGCTTGCTGCGGGGAGCTTCAATTAACTAAATATTTCGAGGGGTATCTCCTCAAAGTGAGACCTTTTTCAGAAGTCTCGACAGGTGGTGAGTTGAAAGGGGCATCAGCAAGTTTAAAATCAGCGATGCCCTTTATTTAAATAAAGGTCTAATCAGGTGCCTGTCTGATGAAGAAGGGTCTTTGTCTGCAATATTTGCGTTTTTTGTGTATGTGCGGGTATCGCCCCAAACAATAAGATTTAGTTTGAAATGTGAAATGAATTGAAGTGCCTAAAGTTAAGGATTTTAATCAGTCAACTTTAGCTTACTTTGTACCCTTTTTGAACTTTTTTGGTTATCCGCCTCAGGCAGATCCGTATCAGGTTTAAAATGTATGTGCATTTTTCTGGAATGGGACATTTTTCATGAAGAAAATCAAAATTAGCTTACCTGATGGTTCGGTAGTATCTCACGCTGAAGGGCTGACCGTTAAAGAGATAATTGCGTCATGGAAGGAAGATTTGTTGACTTCTGCAGTAGCGGCAAAAGTTAATGATGAAATGGTGGATTTAAGTTATTCTGTGAAGGAAGATTCCTCTATAATAGTTATTGATGTTAACTCGGGAGAGGGTTTAAGCACACTCAGACACAGCATATCCCATGTGATGGCTCAGGCTGTACAGGATATCTTCGAAAGTGTTAAAGTTAGCATAGGGCCTGCTATTGATGATGGTTTTTACTATGATTTTGAGTACTCCGAATCCTTTACTCCTGAGGACCTGGTAAAGATTGAAAAAAGAATGAGAGAAATTATATCTGCCGATCATCCCTTTACGCGTGAAGAGGTCTCGAAAGAAGAGGCTATCTCACTATTTAAGGAGAAAGGGGAAGCATACAAGGTTGAGCTGTTGAATGATATGCCGGAGGATGTGGTGGAAGTGAGTCTTTACAGACAGGACGGATTTACGGATTTGTGTCGTGGACCACATATACCATCCACAGGTATGATTAAGGCGTTCAAGCTTACAGGTGTTGCAGGTGCTTACTGGCGTGGTGATGAGAAAAACAAAATGCTACAGCGCATCTATGGCACGGGTTTTGCGACTGAGGAGGAACTTGAGGAGTATCTTTTAATACTTGAAGAGGCAAAACGGAGAGATCACAGGAAATTGGGAAGAGAGTTAGACCTTTTTCAGATGAATGAAGAAGTTGGGCCGGGTATGATTATATTTCATCCGAAGGGGGCTATGTTAAGGACAATTATTGAGGATTGGGAAAGAAAGGAACACCTTAAGCGGGGGTATGAAATTGTTGTAGGGCCTCAGATGTTAAAGGAGGAGCTCTGGAAGAAATCAGGACATTTTGACCATTACCGGGAAAACATGTATTTTACCGAGGTTGAGGGTCAAGTTTATGGCATAAAGCCTATGAACTGCCTTTCTCACATGTTGATATACAAGTCCAAGATAAGGAGTTACAGGGATTTACCGGTCAGATATTTTGAACTTGGTACCGTTCACCGCCATGAAAAAACAGGGGTTCTCCACGGTTTAATGAGGGCTCGTCAATTTACGCAGGATGATGCACATATATTATGTACACCCGAGCAGTTGAATTCTGAGATTAAGGGCGTTGTCGATTTTGTCGATTTTGCGATGAATGTTTTCAAATTTGAATATGAAGTTGAACTCAGCACAAGACCGGGGGACTCGATAGGTTCCGATGAGGATTGGGATCTGGCTACTTCAGCGTTGGAACATGCGCTTAAAGACAAAAACATGTCTTATGATATTAACGAAGGAGACGGGGCTTTTTATGGTCCAAAGATAGACTTTAAGCTGAAGGATGCCTTGAAAAGAAGCTGGCAATGTGCGACAATACAATGCGATTTTACCCTGCCTGACAGGTTTGATCTCAACTATATCGGGTCTGATGGTGAGAAGCATAGACCGGTTATGCTGCACAGGGTTATTCTGGGCGCCATAGAAAGGTTTATGGGGGTGTTAATTGAACATTATGTTGGTGCCTTTCCAGTATGGTTGTCACCGGTACAGGCGGTTTTGCTTACAGTTACTGAGAAACAGATACCCTACGGTGAAAAAGTTTACAGGCAACTTGTCGATGCTGGTATCCGGCTGGAAAGGGGTTTCAGAAACGAAAAATTAGGATATAAGATAAGGGAAGCACAAATGCAAAAAATCCCTTATATGTTGGTAATCGGTGACAAAGAGGTCGATTCTGAGAGTGTTTCTCCCAGACAGAGGGATGGAAAAAATCTTGGATCAATCAGCGTGGCTGATTTTGTTTCCCTGGTTAGAGAAAAGTGTAGTAAGTATGAATAAAGAGTGCCTAAAGTGAGCTAAAGTGCCTAAAGTTATGCTTATAAATAACTTTAGATCACTTTAGACACTTTAAACTTTAGTCACTCAATTTTTAGGAGGTGACTTATAGCTAAGAATTTAAGAATAAATCGTGGGATCAAGGCTGACAGTGTTAGAGTTATTGATTCTGAAGGGAAACAGTTGGGAATATTGCCTTTGGCAGATGCCCTGCTGGAGGCCGATAAGGCGGGTCTGGATCTGGTGGAGGTTGCCCCAAATTCTTCGCCTCCTGTGTGCCGGATCATGGACTATGGAAAATTCAGGTATCAGCAGAGTAAAAAATCTCAGGTAGCTAAAAAAGGTGCGGTCACGATTCAGGTAAAAGAGGTCAGGGTGAGACCAAAGATCGAGGAGCATGATTTACAGTTTAAACTTCGTCATATAAAAAAATTTCTCGATCAAAACAACAAAGTAAAGATAACCATGATGTTCCGGGGAAGAGAGATAGTATATACTGATCTGGGTAGGAAGATCATGGATGAGATAAAGAATGAGCTGGTAGATGCGTGTGTCATTGATAAGTATCCGCAGCTTGAGGGAAGAAATATGATAATGATAATATCTCCCAAAAAATAAAAAATTATAAAGACAATTAATATTTTTAATGACTGATATTTGAGTGATGAATGTTTATATAATGAGACAGGGGTGATTTGATGCCAAAGATTAAGACACACAGAGGAGCGGCCAAGAGATTTAGCCTGACTGGAACAGGAAAGATAAAGAGAAAAAAGGCTTTTGCCAGTCATATCCTTACTAAGAAAACGTCTAAAAAGAAAAGGGGCTTGAGAAAGTCTACCATTATGGACAAGACAAATGTAAAGGATATTAAGAAGTTGATTCCTTATGCGTGACATAAGTGCCTAAAGTTTGAAGTGCCTAAAGTGAGCTAAAGTTATGGATAAGAATTTTCAACTTTAGTCACATTAGTTTACTCCAGTTACTTGGAGATTCATTTGGAAATTGTTGTTTAAAAATACCGTGCTGGATTCTCTGCTTTAAGCAGATCCGGATTAGGAGATAAAGATGCCGAGAGTGAAAAAAGGTGTGAGTAGCAGGAAGAGAAGAAAAAAGATCCTTAAACAGGCAAAAGGATATTTTGGTGCGAGGAGCAGATTATTCAAGACTGCTACGGAAGCTGTTGATCGGGCTATGAGGTATGCCTATAGGGATAGAAAGGCGAGGAAAAGAGACTTTAGGAAACTATGGATAGCTAGGATAAACGCAGCCGCCCGTATGAACAATGTCTCATACAGTAGATTGATTGATGGCATGAACAAGGTCGGAGTGGAGATAGACAGAAAAATTCTTGCAGAGCTTGCGGTTAACGATCCCATGGGATTTTCGGAAATTGTCAGCATTGCAACGGGTGAACGGGCGACATGAGAGAAGATCTTGTGGGGCTTCAGAGGAAAGCAGAAGCTCAACTCAATTCTGCAAAAAGCAAAGAAGAAATCCTTGAAATACGTACACAATACCTTGGGAGAAATGGTTATCTTACTGCACTTCTTCGTAAAATAGGAAGTGTCTCACCGCAACAAAGGCCGCTTCTGGGAAAACTCGCAAACGAGATAAAAGAAGCTCTTTCCGTAAAGATAGAAAATACCCTGGAAAAAATTTCCTTACAGGGAAAATACGAAGCACTTCTGCATGAGAAGATCGATATAACTCTTCCAGGCAGAGGGGTAAGATATGGAAGAAATCATCCTATAACTAAGGTATCTGACGAAATATGTGAATTTTTTTTTGGGCTCGGTTTTTCTGTGGCAAAAGGTCCGGAGGTCGAGCTGGACTACTATAATTTTGAAGCACTTAACATTCCCCAAGATCATCCCGCCAGAGACATGCAGGACACATTTTATGTAGAGGACAATATCGTTCTTCGTACACACACATCTCCCGTTCAAATCAGGATTATGGAAAAGCAACGGCCACCTGTCAGGATTGTGTCGCCAGGTAAGGTTTACCGGCACGATTCGGACATCTCTCATACCCCGATGTTTCACCAGATTGAGGGTCTTTGGGTTGATAAAGGTATTACCTTTAGTGATCTTAAAGGTGTTCTGACGTACTTTCTCCATAAAATCTTTGGTGAAAATACTCTCCTTAGATTTCGTCCCAGTTTCTTCCCATTCACGGAACCGAGTGCAGAGGTTGATATTCAGTGCATAATGTGCGGCGGTCATGGATGCCGTGTATGTGGTCAGAGTGGGTGGCTTGAGATTCTTGGGGCGGGTATGGTTGATCCCGAAGTCTTCAAAGCGGTTGGCTATGATCTGGAAGAAATAACAGGATTTGCCTTCGGTCTCGGTGTCGAGAGGATTGCCATGCTCAAATACCGCATATCGGATATCAGATTGTTTTATGAAAATGACCAGAGATTTTTGGAACAGTTCTAAAACGAGTTCCGAGTTCAGGGTTCAGCGTTCAGAGTGAGGGAATAAAGCATGTTAGTCAGCCTTAGATGGCTTAAAGATTATGTTGATGTTGAATTAGGGCCGGGAGAACTTGCCGACAGGTTGACCATGGCGGGGCTTGAGGTGGATTCTGTGAGAGAGGTAGGTCCTGAATTTGCCAATATTGTTGTGGCAAAAATTCTTTCCATAAGACCTCATCCAGGTGCCGATAAACTTTCTTTGTGTGAAGTTACGACGGGAGATAAAACTTATTCCGTTGTGTGTGGTGCAAAGAACATGAACATCGGGGATATCGTTCCCTTGGCTTTGGTGGGTGCGACAATACCGGGCGGTTATACAATTAAAAGCTCTAAAATAAGGGGAGAAAAATCTTACGGGATGCTCTGTTCTGAAGATGAACTTGGACTCGGGGAAGATGCTTCTGGTATAATGATACTCCCTGAAGGGCTTTCTCCGGGTGAAGATTTAACAGATGCACTGGACTTGAAAGACACTGTTTTTGATATTGGAATCACGCCGAACCGTTCTGATTGCCTTGGTATTATCGGGATTGCAAGAGAAGTTGCTGTCATAACAGGTAAAAAACTCAGGTACCCGGGGATAGTAATTTCGGAATCGGAAGAGGATATTACGGACATTACCTCTGTAGAAATACTTAATCCAGACCTCTGTCCAAGGTATACCGCCAGATTAATCAAAAACGTCAATGTCAAACCTTCTCCACGCTGGATGCGATTGAGGCTTGAAGCCGTTGGCCTGCGTGCAATAAATAATATTGTTGACATAACAAACTTTGTGATGATGGAATTTGGTCAGCCCTTACATGCTTTTGATTTTCGTTTTCTCGAGGAGGGGAGGATTATTGTCCGTGGTGCACAAGAAGGAGAGGAATTTGTTTCTCTGGACGGAAAAAGAAGGATACTGAGGGCCGAGACCCTGATGATATGTGATGGTGTAAAACCGGTTGCGGTTGCCGGTATAATGGGGGGATTGAATTCGGAGGTTATAGACGATACAGAAACGGTACTTCTGGAAAGCGCTTATTTCGATCCGACCTCGATTCGAAAGACCTCCAAGTGGCTGGGGATGAGCACTGATGCATCTTTTAGATTCGAGCGAGGTGTAGATCCCGAAGGTGTGGTTAGGGCGTCGGCCAGGGCGGCCCAGTTGATTGCTGCCCTTTCGGGTGGAAAGATTTGCAAGAATTATATTGACAAATATCCCAAGAGGATAAAACCCGTAAAGAATATTCCTCTCAGAGTGAAAAAAGTAAATGAAATACTTGGAATTAAGGTAAAAGCCAGTGAAATAAAAAAAATCCTGAGAAACCTGGAGATGACCGTAAATAAGACAGAAAATGGGAATTATCATGTAACTCCACCTACCTTTAGGGTAGATATTTCAAGGGAGATTGACCTAATTGAAGAGATTGTTAGAATATACGGATATGACAGTATTCCCACATCTCTTCCGGCAGTTTCTATGAGATCCGATATAAGAAACGGTGAGAAGACGCTTGAAGATAAGATAAGAGACATCCTCAACGGACAGGGATATTCCGAGGTAATAAATTATAGTTTTATTACCCCGGAGTCGGCAAATATACTTGGCCTGGAAAAAAATGACGAAGGAAGGAAATTTGTTATTATTAAAAATCCGCTTACAGAAGACCAATCGGTCATGAGAACTGGTCTGGTATATGGTCTTCTTGATACGATGAGAAAAAATATAAATGTTGGCTGTTTTGATCTCAAGATATTTGAGAAAGGAAAAGTATTTATATTACAAGAGAAAGGAGAACTTCCTCTCGAAAATGAGAGGATTGCAGGACTTATTACAGGTTCAAGGTATGACAATCTCTGGTACTTCAAAGGATTACTTTCTGATTTTTACGACCTAAAAGGATGTGTGGAGAATCTTTTTGATGGGCTTATGATACAAAATGTAAAATTTAAAACGGATGCCAATGTACCGTTCCTTCATCCAGGGATGTCCAGTGCAGTTTTCGTAGATAATAGGAAAATTGGGTTTGTGGGGGAGGTTCATCCGGAAATTCTCGAGAAGATGAGTTTAAAGAGAAGGGCTGTCGTTTTTGAGCTTGACTTCGACGTTCTTGCAGGACTTTATAATAATGCTGAAAGGGCGATCTACAGTGAAATTCCCAAGTTTCCATCAATCACAAGGGATGTCGCTTTTTTAGTTGGCAAGGATGTTGAGGGCGGAAGAATACAGGACCTGGTTTTTGAGGAAAACGAAGAGTTGCTTGAAAAAGTGGTTGTTTTCGATGTATATTATGGAAAGAACATTCCTGATGGCATGAAAAGTCTTGCACTGAGGTTTATATATCGTTCTCCTGATAAAACACTGACGGATGATGAAGTAGATAAGGTGCATAACAGGATAGCGGAAAGAATTGTTAATTTAACCAAGGCTAAAATCAGAGGGAAGGAAAACTGAAAATAAACGGATTTAGGAGGGAAATGTGACTAAGATAGATATAGTTGAGGATGTGTGTGGCAAATTGGGTTTCTCAAAAAAGGATTCGGCTAAAATAGTAGAAGCGGTGTTTGATATAATGAAAGAAAATCTTACGCGTGGTGAAAAAATAAAGATTTCTGGATTTGGCAGTTTTGTTGTCAGAGAAAAGAAGGCACGGAAAGGGAGAAATCCTCAAACAGGGGATGAAATTGAGATTTCCGCCAGAAAAGTTTTAACATTTAAGTCGAGTCAGGTACTTAAGGGAGCGCTGAATGAATAAACTACATTAGTTGTCAGGGGGCAGTTATCGGTTGACAGCTGATTTTGGTTTTTTCCAATTCCCCAAGGGGGACAATAATGGACGTGGAGATTCCCGACAAATCGTATTTCCGTATCGGTGAGGTCAGCAGGATACTCGGTGTGGAGCCTTATGTTGTAAGGTACTGGGAGTCTGAATTTAAGACGATAAAGCCTGTTCGGACAACGTCCGACCAGCGGCTGTATAGGAAAAAGGATGTAGAGGAATTAGTGACGATCAGGAATCTCTTATACTCTGAACAGTTTACTATAGCTGGTGCAAAGAAGAAGTTATCCAGGCTGAAGAGGGAAGATATCAGTGTATCCGAGGATAGCTACAGGGATCGGTTGGTACGTATCAAGAAAGAATTGTTGAAAATAAGAGAGATGGTAAGCTAAAGAGCATTCAGCTATCAGCCGCCAGCTTTCAGCAAAAAAAACAAAAGATCAATCGGATAGGGGTAGCCCCGTATGGTTACCCCTACTTTTTTATTTTGCTGATCGCTGAATGCTGAATGCTGAATGCTGAATGCTTGTAATTATCTTTTTGATCTCTTTGAGGCTTTTAACGGATTAATTTTTTGTGCAGCTACTATTGTACCTTTATCAAGGTGTGATGCCATAGGACATCCGCCGATAGCCCATTTGCTTACAGGATCAGGATAAATCATGCAGTATTTTCCAGTAGGACACTCTATAATCTTTGAGCAACCTTCACACTTATCAATGATTGGATGACAACTACCTCCATTAAATCCACACCCCTTCTTACTCATAAAAGCACACTCAAATCCGATCTTTATACTTTGACAAACCATTTTAACCACCCCCTTTCTCGAATGTTTGAACGCAAAAAAAATACCGGCTAATATATCATTTTAAAACCGGTGAGGCTTCTTAACAAAAAAAAATGTTTTATGTCAAGAAAAAATTTCGATAGATATTGCACGGTGAGGGATTGACTTGATATAATAATCATGTTACGCCAGTGCGGTTGAATTGATGGTGTACCGAGAGCAGGGGTTTAGAGAGTGGAGAACGAAATATCGCGTATTGATGAAAAGATAAGGCCAAAAAAACTCAATAGCGTTATGGTGAGAGTTTTTTTGAGATCTCTTCTTATCCAGTGTTCGTTAAATTTCTGGAGAATGCATAATCTTGGGTTTGTATTTTCCGCAATTCCTCTTGTCAAAAAATTGGGGAAAGACAGACATCAGGTTTCCAACATGCTGACCAGATATCTACAGTTTTTTAATACTAATCCCTATATGTCTGGGCCGGTTATTGGGTCTGTGTTGAGATTAGAGGAAGATTTTTTTGAAGATGGTAATTGTCCGGAAGCGGATAAGTTAAAGAATGCCCTTATGGGACCCTATGCGGCGGTGGGGGACTCTTTTTTCTGGGGTTCTCTGAAACCCTTTTCAGCCGTTGTAGGGGTTGCCCTGGCGATCAAAGGATTCCTTCTGGCTCCTCTGATTTTTCTTCTGATTTATAATCCTTTTCATATATGGGTCAGATTAAAGGGATTTGTTGAGGGGTATAGGAAAGGAAGGGAAGGCGTTGATTTTATCAGAATGACAGATCTTCCTCGAATGTATAGAAAAATACGATGGTTATCGGTAATTTCACTTGGAATCCTTACATATCTTGCCTCTACAACTCATTCATATTCCAGTGTATTTTATTTTGAAGTAATGGAAAGGGTCTTGATATTGATTGTTGTCGGCCTTGTTTTTTTTATGATAAAAAAAGGAATATCACCTCTGAATATACTTTATGGGGTAACAATCCTATCTTTTGTGATATCATAATACTTTTGTTATATTATGGGTAAAACGATAGAAACAAAAACCTTTACAATAAAAAATGAATTAGGTCTTCATGCGAGGGTTGCAGCCATACTGGCTCGTGAGTCGGGCAGATTTAAATCAAAAATTTTTTTTGAAAGAGATGGGATGGAAGTTAATGGGAAAAGCCTCTTGGAAATCCTGACACTTGCCTGCCCAAAGGGGAGCAAGATAACGATCAGAGCGGAAGGAGAAGATGCACGTGGTGCCGTTGAGGGTCTTGGAATTCTGATAGAAGATAAGTTCGGAGAAAATTGATGAGCAGCGTTAACGAAGAAAAAAGAACAACTATACTTAAAGGCATCGGCGTATCTCCAGGTATAGCCATCGGAAAGGCCTGTGTGCTTGATCGCCTGGATGAAAGGAAGGTGTCCCGTTATAGATTAGATGACAGCAGGTTAGTTGCCAAAGAAACAAGAAGATTCAGGAAGGCCTTGAAGGAATCGGAAAAACAGCTTTTAGAAATCAAGAAAAAACTTGGCGATTATAAGGGAATAGAGTCATTTTATATTATTGATGTACATATCATGATTCTCAAGGATCGGATGTTGATTAAAGATACGATACGGAACATAAAAGATAAGTGTATCAATTCAGAGTGGGCACTCAGAATGACTATCGATAAGTATAGAGAAATATTTAACATGGTGGAAGATGACTATCTCAGGGAGAGAATTAGTGATGTAGAGTATGTAGGACAGAGAATTTTGACAAACCTTGCAGGAAAAAAGCATGAAGTGATTTCCAATATTGGTGAAGATGTTGTGATTGTTGCGAGAGACCTTTCTCCGACCGATATAGCCCAGATGAAAGTCGAAAAAGTTTTGGGTTTTGCTACGGATGTCGGGGGCAAGACGTCCCATACGGCCATTGTGGCAAAGTCAATCGAAATCCCTGCGGTGGTTGGATTAGAAAAGGTTGTCAGTGAGGTTAGGAACGATGATGAGATTATTATTGATGGTATTTCCGGCTTCGTAATTATCAATCCGGATCCTGACATATTAAGACGATACCAAGACAAAAAGAAGCATTACCAGGTTATTGAAGAAAGCCTCCTTCAATATGCAGCTCTTCCTGCTCTGACGAAGGATAATTATAGGGTAGGAATAGGCGCAAATATTGAGTTTGTTGAAGAGATTCCATCGGCTGTTGCTCATGGAGCAGAGGAGGTTGGTTTGTTCAGGACTGAATACATTTATATTAATAAAAAACAGCTCCCTACTGAAGAGGAACATTTCCTCAGTTACAAAAGTGTAATAGAGGGCAAGGGTATTAAAGAGTCAACCATCAGAACATTCGATCTCGGAGGTGATAAATTCTTTTCCGATTCCAAATTGGTCATGGAGACAAACCCGCAGATGGGATTAAGGGCTATAAGGTTTTGTCTCAGGGAAGTCGAATTGTTTAAAATACAGTTGCGGGCTATTTTGCGTGCAAGTGCCTATGGTAAGACAAGAGTCATGTTCCCCATGATTTCAGGTGTAGGAGAGTTTCGGGATGCTAAGAAAATTTTTAACGGAGTGAAGGATGATCTTTTGGCAGAGGGAATTCCGTTTGCTAAGGGCATTGAGCTCGGTATAATGATAGAGATTCCGTCTGCTGCCATGGTTGTTGATGAATTGGCAAGAGAGGCGGATTTCTTCAGCATCGGCACAAACGATCTCATTCAGTATGTTCTGGCAATTGACAGGGGTAATGAGCGGGTTTCTTATTTGTATGAACCTCTTCATCCCGCCGTGTTGAAGTTGATAAAACATATTGTTGATGCAGGGCATAAAGCCGGAATAAAGGTTGCCATGTGCGGGGAGATGGCAGGAGAGACTGCTTATACGATGATTCTTCTCGGTCTTCAACTGGACGAGTTGAGCATGAATCCCCTGGCAATACCGCATGTAAAGAAGATCATACGCGAATCCAGTTTGTGGGAAGCCAAAGAGCTTTTAAAGAAAGTAATGACTTTTTCCACGGCGGCTGAAACTGAGGAGTTTGTGAGAAACTATATGACTCAACGATTTCCGGAAGATTTTCCGATAAACGAACAGTGACATTAAGCAGGAAATAAGAAGCAGATTGATCAGACAAGGGCAGTAGTTCCTCAGTTTGTCCATAGGAATCCATGTCAATCAAGTCAAAAATCAAATCATGGACCACCGAAATCGGGGAATATTACTGTGGATCTCTGAACGAGCAAAACAGATTTTCATTGTTCGGATTATTCAGGGGAAGGCTATGCGGAGTAAAGTTAGCTGAAGAGCATGTTGAAGAGCTAAAGGATCTTTCAAAGAAGGGAATTACGGTTTACGTCCTTAAGAACAGGAGCCAGCTAAACTGCCTGATCCTCCGGGAACTTTCATTCAGAAAAGGTATTCAAAGACCCGTCTATTGTCATGGAATTAACATGATCATATGGCAGCCTTTATCTTTGGTTGCCAGGGTTTTTCTTGCCCATTTTTTTCATTTCATCTTCAAAGGCACTATCCTTAATCCAGATAAAACAGAATATTTAAAACGTGTAACGGCAGATAAAAACAGCTCTATCATATATCTTCGTGATTCGGGATTTATAGGCAGCAGATATGGAAGTCCTATTGTCCAGCTGATAAGTGCACAAAAGGATCTGGATGTTCCAATCTATCTGGTACCGGAACTGGTTGCATACGGCAGAAGAAGGGAAAAAAAGTATAAAACACTGATAAATATATTATTTGGGCAAAAAGAAAATCCTTGTGCGTTGAGAAGATTGATAACTTTCCTGAGAAACTCTAAAAAGGCGTCTGTAATATCTGCCAGACCGATCAATTTAGCTGAGTTTATCAAGGAAAACAGAGGGCTTTCCATGGAAAATGTTTCCTATCGCTTGAGGAGGGAGCTTATTGAAAGAATCGATGAGGAAAAAAGAGCGATTGTAGGGCCGGTTTTGAAATCCAGGGAAGAAATTATCGGAATGGTTCTGAGGGACAATGAACTTGTCGGGTTCATGAAAGATGTGGCGGCAGAAAAGAAGAAAGATTATAGCAGGGTTGTTAAGGAGGCAGAGAAGCACCTACGTGAAATAGCAGCTGATTACAATGAAGCTTACATAGAGATTTGGTATAAAGTACTGACCTGGCTGTGGAACAATATATATGACGGTATTGTTGTTGACAGGAAAGAACTTGTAAAAATAAGAGATGTTTCGAGGAAGATGCCTTTTATTATAATCCCCTGTCATCGGAGTCATATGGATTATCTCCTTTTGTCTTATATCTTTTACAAGCATAATATCCAGATGCCATTTATTGCCGCTGGAACTAATATGATGTTTGGGCCTTTCGGTCATATTTTAAGGAAATCCGGTGCCTTTTTTATGCGGAGAAGTTTCAAAGGAAACCCTTTTTACGGAGAAATCTTTGCTAAGTATTTGAAAGTACTGTTGAAAGAGGGACTTCCCCTCGAGTTTTTTATAGAGGGTGGGAGAAGCCGGACAGGCAAGATGGTTATGCCAAAGTACGGTTTGCTCTCTATGATAATCCAGGCCTATAAAGAAGGTGCCTGTGATGATCTGGCCATAATTCCTGTATTTATAGGATATGACAGGGTTTTGGAAGAGAAATCATATATGGCAGAACTGGGTGGTGCCCCTAAAGAAAAAGAAAAAATGTCGACAATCATCAAAGGCAGAAAGTTTCTCAAAAAACGCCACGGCAGGGTCTATATTAATATTGCTGAGCCTATATTGCTCAAGTCTTATCTTGCTTCTCATGAAAAATCTTTTGATGACATGTCTGTTTACGAGAGACAGAGTTTATACAGAAAGATAGGATATGATATTGTCAGTGAAATAAGTGAAGTGTCTGTGGTAACGCCTTTTTCTCTTATTGCCTTAGGACTTCTCAGTCATTACAAAAGGGGCATATCCCACGATGACTTGATGGGTATAGTAAACGAACTTTATGACTATCTCGTCTTTAGAAACGTAAGCTTTTCTTTTGCCAACAGGAAGAAAGCTGTTGAGGATGCCCTCAACTTATTCGAATCATCCGGACTCATATCAAAGATGGGAGCAGAAGCAGATGAGGAAGAAGAATTTAGAGAAATTGTCTATTCACTTGTGGATGACAAGAGATTGAACCTGGAGTATTACAAAAATAATATCCTCCATTTTTTTCTTTCCCTCTCCTTTGTTGCCACCTCCATTCTGTCAAGCAGTGAGGATACTATACCTCTTTATCAAATCATGGAAGATTACAAGTTTTTTAAAGGAATTTTCCATCATGAGTTTGTTTTTGATTACAGGAAGGATGATGTTGATGAGGTCAACAGCATTTTATCATATATCCATGATAGGGGCATGATTGTTGGTGAGGAACGGGGCAATGAGGCGTGGATCGAAGTAAAAGGGAAGGGAAGAACAAACTTGAGGCCTTTTGCCGGCCTTATACACAATTATATCGAATCTTACTGGGTAGTAATCAGAGGGTGTTCCTATCTCAAAAAAGGGGGGAAATCGGGCAAGGATTTAATCAAAGAGATTCAGAGATTGGGAGTAAGAATGCATAAAAAAGGAGAGGTATTAAGAGCGGAAGCCCTTTCTAAATCAAACTATCAAAATGCCATAGAATTTCTCATAGATGTAGAAACATTGTTCAAAGATGGGGAAACATATTGTCTTGCCCAAGAGAAAGCTCAGCTTGAGCTGCTTCGCCAAAGATTGTTCAAATACCTGTAAATTTATCTTTTACGAAATTATTAAAATCAATCGTCTGAAAGCAGGGAGAGATGCTGCCATTTCGCGGGATCCCGCCTCTCATTTGAAATGCCTTCAATATTCGATATTATTGTTCTCAGTTTTTGTTCCAGTACTTCATAGGAGAAAAAGCGGGATGCAAGCGTATAATTATTATTTACCAGCCTTCTCCTTTCTTCCGGGTGTTTTAATATGTGCTTTATTTTTTTGATAACCTCATCGGTTACATATCCGTCCATACTGACAACATGAAACCCTATCGGCTCAATATCCTGATTGAAAATCGAGTATCTGTTAACGAGGATCGGTTTTTTAAAGAAAATCGCTTCAAGGAATGCATTCCCAAACCCTTCGTACAGTGAAGGGTAGGTGACAAAATCTGCATGGGGATACATATCCCAGATAGTATATATTTTCTTTCCATCCGTAGTTATCCTTCTCTTGCTTTCGATAATCTCAGGTTTGATAATCAGGGGTACATTCAGAAGCTTTGCATAACTGATTATTCTTTCGTGGTATTCATCGCCTTCGTCGCCTGCAGAATGGGTGATCACAAGTTTGACTTTTGGGTCATTCATCCTGTTGACGACCTCAATGGAATGTTCGATTCCTTTTCTTGCGACTATTCGTGTGGGTTGCAAGAAAAAGAGATCGTCTTCTTCCAGTCCCAAGTCTTTTCTTACGTCTTTATTGAAGTCATCAATAAATGGTGCGCTTGCCGAGTATTGAAAAACATTAGGAATAATGTAAGGAGATATTCCGGTGCGGTAGCTCAAGTTACTGTCGGCCTGTGAATTGATCACCGCGTGATGTATTGACGGAAGATTGGGAGGGAAGGCCATCGAAAGAAAGTCCTGAACGCAATTGACCATGAACCGTTCCCTTTCCCAATAAAAATCATGGTGATGAGCTATAGTGGGAATGCCCATTTCGGCTATCAATTCGGTGATGGCCAGTCCTAAGGGGATATTCATCGGAATGGTGAGGGCATTTTCAGCAATGAGCATGTCAATTGAAAATTTTTCGATGAAGCTGTATAAATCATTTTTTAGTTTTTTTCTCAAGCAGTGTATTTGATCGGTGATCTGTGATGTCCTTGTGGGAATGCCGAAACATTTTTCCTGAATTCTTCGTATATCAGGATGGTCAAAGAATGCCTCTGGTACTATCATGGTCCTTTCCGGTTGAGAATCGGATATTCCCACAAAGAAATAACAATTGTAACCCATTGTCGTTAATACATGCATCCACTTCTTAGTTTCAAGAGTTACTCCATCTGTGCCCTTAAACCTTGTTAGAACAAATCCTATGTTTTTAATTGTGGTGAATGTAATCATCTATACCTCCTGAAAATAAATTACGAGCGTGTTTTCCGCGACTTGCTGTGCGGACTTGATCTTACCGAGGAACACACTTAGCAAGCTCCGACTTTCGACGAAGAGCTTCACGTTGAGATGCCTACTTCAATCTGTAATAGATCTTCTGCCAGAATGAGATGTCCTTGATAGGTTTTACGGCATTCGGCTTCAACGTCAACCATATCACATTCGGGATAAAAATGCGTGAGAACAAGCCGCTTAGCGTTAGCCTGAGCGGCAATTTCACCTGCCAGCGAAGGTGTAAGGTGTCCTGGAACCTTCATACCCTCGGGAAGAGAAGCTTCACATATTAAAAGGTCAGCATTTCTGGCAAGTGTAACAACATTGTCACAAAGATCGATATCTCCGGTATAGACTACAGATGTTCCTTCCGGTGTTGTAATTCGAAAGCCGATGCTGCTCTCTATATGCTCCATCGGCATTGTTTCAACATCGAAAAGTTTGAGTGAAAGGCCATCAGGTGCAGTATTGTCAAATTCTATTAAGTTTAACAGGTTGCCTTCTAATTCAATCCAGTGTCCGTATACTTTCTTCAACCCATCATAAAAGCTCTTAAGACCTACGGCACCGGCTACCGTGAAAGGTGTTCGTCTGCGATATGTTTCGGGATATTTGGTAGCAAAGAGAAATGGGACAAATTCACCAGTATGATCGGGATGAAGATGGCTAAAGAAAAGGTATGATATCTGTGATATCGTTGTGCCGGCCTCCAGTAATCGTCTCATGGTACCAGCCCCCAAGTCAAATAAAAGCTTTGTATCATTTATATCCATAAGGATGGAACAGGAACTCCTCCTTAAAGAAGGGACGCATGTTCCTGAGCCGAGTATGGTTACTTTCACGGTGCCCATTATCTTCTCATTTTGTTGAAAACAGTCTTATAAGAACCTTTCTTGTCCTGGGACCATCAAATTCACAGAAGAATATAGATTGCCATGTACCGAGTATAAGCTTGCCATCTTCTATGAATACCGTTTCGGAAGCCCCAATCAGGGAGGACTTGATGTGGGCGGCAGAGTTTCCCTCAATATGACTGTAGTTGTCATTGGGCGGTATAATCTTATTCAGCTCCATTATGATATCCCTTGGCACGTTAGGATCGGCATTTTCGTTTATTGTAATAGCTGCAGTAGTATGGGGTGTAAAAATATGACAGATGCCGCTTTTAATCTGCCTTTCACTCACCATCTTCCTGACCTGATGGGTAATATCGATCATTTCAAACTTTGACCCGGTCTTCACAGTTATCTTTTTCATGAATTGCCCTTTGAACTGAACAGCGAGCGAATAAAATCAACAAATTTCATTAACAGTCGGAGATTCCACGCAGCTTGCTGCGGGGAGCTTCAATCTTTTTGTTAATTAATAATCGGTTTTACTTAAAAAAAACTTAATTATACTTTGATATTTTTCTGAATAGGACAATACTATATGTATCTTGTCAAGCCAAAATGCACATAGTTTGTGAAATACAAGATTTTTCCTTAAACTCACTGTTTTATTGGGGGATGAGCTTAAGGGAGAACTTTTGACAAACACTGGTTTTTATGGTACCAAATTGATGGAATCATATATGAGGAGGTAGAAAAAATGTTTCCCAAATCCTTATTTTCAATGGTATTTTTTAGTATGCTGCTTACGGCTTCCGCTTTTGCTGAAACCATGTTTGTTACTGATTCATTTAAGATCACCTTACGGACAGGTCCGTCTAATGAAAATAAAGTTATTGCCATGCTAAAGTCGAATCAGGAGCTTGAAATACTCGAAAAAGGGGATGATTGGGTTCGTGTTCGGCTGAAAAATGGGAAAGAAGGTTATGTCCTGAGGCGTTTCTTGACCTCAGAAGCACCAAAATTTTCTGTAATTGTTGGGCTTGAGGAGAAGGTTGAAGAGTTAAAGGATGAAATTAATAGTCTTGGAGAAAGTAAAAAACAGCTGGAAAAATCAAATTTGGAACTAAAATCTAATCTATTGTCCCAGGAAAAAGAGTTGACAGCGGTAAAAAGAAATTATGAGAAATTAAGATCAGGGGCAGTCGATTATATTGAGGTAAAAGAGCTGAAAGACAATTTGGAAAACAGAAATAAAAACCTTGAAAGTCGGGTGAACAACCTTCTGAAAGAAAACAGGCAGCTCAATAAACAGACAAATAAACTCTGGTTTGTTAGTGGAGCCGGTGTTTTGCTTCTGGGGTGGATTTTAGGTCTGGTTATGGGTCGGGCTCAGATAAGTCGTAGACGGAACTTTATCAAGGTTGATCTGTAATCGAAGATTTCTCTAATTGAATCTCCCCGCCGCAAGCAGCAGGGAATGAAGTAATTGAAGTTCCCCCGCAACAAGTTACGGGGGAGCTCCGACTGTTAAGGAAAATATTTATTTTTTATTCGCTCACTGTTCAGTTCAATTTCTCCTTAAGCTTCATGATTCTCATGTATGATTCATTGATCCGTTCTGGACTGATTTCACCACGGGACAACAATTTTTTTATTATTGCAAGGGCGCGTGTTGAGATATCCTCTTCAAAGACCGAATTATTGGCAAAAAGCAGGATGTCGACACCGGAAGAGATTGCCATTTTTATAGCAGTTTCAAGGCCGTAAAATGACCTGATTGCCTTCATCTGCATATCGTCAGAGATGACAATACCTCTATATTTAAGATCATTACGGAGTATCCCCTTGACAGTTCTGGATGAGAGGGTAGCTGGCCACTCTGGATCGATTTTTCCATTAAAAATGTGGGCTGTCATTATCATATCGCATTTCCCGGATTTTATAATAACCTCAAAAGGTTTGAGTTCATTTGGAGACCAGCTGTTCGTTACATCTACGAAGCCTTTATGGGAATCGTTCAATGAACTGCCATGTCCAGGGAAATGTTTTATTGCTGAGAGCACTCCAAAATCGTGTAAGGCATCGATGAATATAAGCGAATGTTTAACCACAATATCCGGATCAGCGGAAAAGCTCCGTTCTAACTTTCCGATTATGGGATTATCTGGATTTATATTGAGATCAACTACTGGTGCGAAATTAAGGTTAATTCCAAGATTAGCAAGAGTTTTTGCTGTTATTTTTGCGAACCTTTCTGTTGTGCTGGGGTTGTCAATTGATCCGAGATATTGTTCCGATACGGAGGGAGGGAATCCGAACTTTTCTTTCAACCTATTAACCTTTCCGCCTTCCTGATCAATCGCAATAAAAAGGGGAATTAAAGAAGCTTTTTGCAGAGCAGTAGTTAAGGCTTTGACCTGTTTTGGGGACTTTATATTTCTGATAGGTGATTTTAATGGGACGTCGTAATCAAAGAGGATGACACCGCCTATATTTCTCTTTTTGATGTCCTGAATTACTGGACTTTGATTGTCTGCTGCAAGTCCCCGGAACCCGACCATTAACATCTGGCCTATTTGTATGTCGAGATTTTTATTTGAAGGTTCTGCAAGTTCCCCGCTCACTGAAGGCGGCGGCATGAAATGTATTAGCAGGATAAGTATCCAGAAAACCAACAAGAATAGACAAAGGTCATGCTTTACGTTGATCTTTGTTTTTACCCTTTTTTTCGTAGAAATTCCGGTTTTACGCATCGTATAGATATTCCAACTGGTATGCTTTTTCGTATTTTACGAATTATGATGTCGTGTTAATATTACCTTCAAGAGATTCCTTAATAAAATCAGAATAACGAGATAATAGTATCTTGTCAATGAAGTATGCTCAAATCAATGATTTTATTATAAGTGCTTGTCTTTAACTCAGGATTTACAGCAACTACCTACCTGCTGAAGCTCAAAAATCCTTGCTGTACCGCTTGTTTAGTCCTCAACTGGGTTTAAGGTTTCGAGAGATTCTGAAAGTTCTGCTAAACTTGTTTCAGTATTGCTCAAACTGCACAGTTGACAGCGGTTTTTTGGTTTTTTATGGCCTATATTGCCAAACATAAGTTTAACATACCATTAAAAGTCGTTTAACATTTCTTTAAATCCCCCACCTTTTTACTATAAATTTTCCTATAAACAGGTTCTTGCGATTAGTAGAAATTACTTAAATATTATAGAGTTATAGGCCATTTAACAAAAAATGTTCAAGTTGGCACGATATTTTCATTAATAGATAGACAAAGACAGAAAACAGAAAACAAAAAAAGGAGACATAGGTTATGAAAAAGACAATTTCTACGATGTTAATTGCGGGTTTTGTGGTGTTGACTACAGCTACGTTCGGATATGCCGAATATGTAGCAACCGGGACTAACAATTTTCCATATTTTCATCTGGGATGTTTGGTTGTTGGTGGTCTGATAATCATCTCGCTTAAACACAAATATGAGAAAATGTATCTGAGTGAGGCAATCGGTTCCTTTGCGCTCTATACTGTTCTTGTTGTTCTCTTTACCTCACCCGTAATAAATGTCCTCAGAACTGTTGTAGGCTAAGAGGAAGATTTCTTATCCTGCAAGATGTGGGACTTGCTTTCAACCTTATTTTTGGGGAGAGGAGTGAAGAAATGTTGACAATAAAAAGCACAAAAAATAAAACATCGGCATATTCCCAGATACTGCTTTTAAGTGCATGGGGGTTTGTCATCGTTATTTCTTCATTTCTCTTTCTCTACGTAGGGTATTGGTTGGATGGTAAACTAAATACGGCACCTTCCTTCATGTTAGGATTATTCATGCTTGCTATTTTCCTCTGCATAGGAAGGTTTTATCAAGAAGCATGGTTGAAAAAAGGGAAGTAAAGACATTGAGGATAAAAAATCTGTGCCGGGGGGTTCCGCCCTTTGGGCGGGGAACTTCAAAATCTTGAGTTCTATAAATTTTCCCTTCCCGCTGAATTCCATAAGAAAACTTATGTTACACCGGTATTCTTAATACATTTTTTCACCAAGCCTTCAATGGTCATATAAATTTCCGCGAAGCAAAGCCTGTAGAAGTAATCCGAAAGCCCATAAGGATCCTTGATATCTTTATATAATTCGTGGTCATCTTCTGAAAATGATTTAAGAAGAAAGATTTTACCTTCTGCATCGGGATATTTGTCAATGATCATCTTTTTATGGGCATTTTCCATTACAATTATCTTGTCTGCATCTGCAACCATATCATACGTTAACAACTTTGATTTATGTCCATAGCCATTGAATCCATTTTCAGTTAATATTTGTATTGACCTTGGATCGCCAGGTACTCCCTCAATATTGTAGACGCCTGCTGAGGAAACCTCTATATCGCCGCAATTATTTTCTGTAAGTTTTTTCTTCAAGATTCGCTCTGCCATGAAGCTTCGACAGATATTACCGGTACAGACAAATAGTATTTTCATTGCTATCAATCATTTGATCATTTTAGACGTGTTTGGATTTACCTCACGGAGCTTGAGGTATTTCCCTTTACATTCTAACGCCTCCGTAACAGTTCATTTTAGCAAATTAATAATCATATTCAAGTTTTTATATTTCTTCACCCTTGAAGATAGATATTCTGAACACACAAAAACTGCAAAGATAGGAGCGATGTGATTTTAATAGTATAATAAAAATTTTGAACTGAACAGCAAGCGAATAAAAAACAAACAATTTCCTTACCCCGATAAACGGGATAAGTCCCGCTAAAGGGGATAAATCCCACTAAAGGGGATAAATGCGTTAACGAAATTATTTTCTGGCAGAAAATAATTTCTAACTTACTAAACAGTCGGAGATTCCCCGCAACTTGTTGCGGGAAGCTTCAATTTGTACAATTTTCTGTTGATAATATTTAAAATCTGCTTTAATATAATAAAGTTTATAAAAGCCGAAGAAGACAGGAAGATGGAAGACAGAATGGAACATCGAGAGGTAAAACATCAAGAGATAGAAGAACTACACGAAAAGCTCTCCCTTCATAAAGCGCTGCAGGATATTACCAATCGCATCAATGCCGCTGAGAATATAAGGCAGATACTGGTGGACCTTAAAGACGGCATTTTAAACCTCTTTAATGCCTATTCAATTACTATATATGTGGTGGACCAGGCAAGAAATGAAATCTACTCCATGTTTCTTGCAGGATCTGCGTTAAAAGAAATCAGGTTACCTATCAACAATGAAAGCATTGCTGGCTACGTGGCCAATACAAGAAGGGCCGTCAATATTGCCGATGCTTACGACACAGAAGAATTAAAAAAGATTGATGAACAACTGACATTTGATGACAGCTGGGATAAAAAAACGGATTACAGAACAGCGCAAATACTGGCTGTCCCGATCCTTTATAAATGTGTCCCGATGGGTGTTATTCAGATAATCAATAAAAAAGGAGGTGGTAAATTTTCCATTGAGGAACAGGGCTTTCTGGAGAAGATAGCTGATGTTCTGGGGATTGCCTTTTACAATCAACAAAGGGTAGCCAAGAAGAGGAAAACGAAATTTGATTACCTTGTGGCCCAGGGTCTTATAAAGGATGCGGATCTGGAAAGTGCCTGGGATGAAGCCAGAAAAAATAAAGAAGCCGTGGAAAGTCTGCTGACAACAAAATACAAGGTTTCAAAAGAGGATATAGGTAAATCCCTCGAAGAGTTTTATCATTGTAAGTTCGTGCAATTCAACGATAAATACTCGATACCTGGAGATTTGCTGAGAAACCTGAGGAGAGAATATCTCCGCCGCGAGTTGTGGGTTCCCCTTGAAAAGAAAGACGGAAAAATCAGGGTGATTGTTGACGATCCTAACAATATCTTAAAGAGGGATATGATCGAAAATCTCCTGAAAACAAGATCGGTTGAATACAATGTGGCCATAAAGGAAGATATATCGAAATTCATCAACCACTTCTTCCAGACACATGGGGATGTTACATCTATGAGCGATATCCTCGGGATGCTTGACGATGGAGATGAATCTCTGGAGGATGAAGAAGGAGATGTAGTTACAGAATCAGATAGTGTAATCATGCAGCTGGTCAATAGGATTATAAACGACGCATACACGCAAAATGCATCCGATATTCATATTGAAGCCAATGCAGAAAAAAAGAACGTTGAAGTAAGATTAAGGATTGATGGTGATTGTGCGGTTTATCAAACTCTTCCATACAATTACAGAGCAGCAGCTGTTTCAAGGATCAAGATAATGTCCAATCTTGATATAACAGAACGTAGACTTCCCCAGGATGGCAAGATAAAATTCAGACGAGGAAAGGGTGATGAAATAGAACTGCGCGTGGCAACAATACCCACACAAGGTGGCCATGAGGATGTTGTAATGCGAATTCTTGCCAAAGGTGACACGATGCCGCTCGAAAAAATGAATATGTCGCCATATAATTATAAAGGTTTTCTGGAAACAATTCAAAAACCCTACGGGATGGTTCTTTGTGTCGGTCCTACCGGGTCAGGTAAGACAACAACCCTTCATGCTGCACTACATCATATCAACACACCGGAAAAAAAGATCTGGACAGCAGAAGATCCCGTTGAAATCACACAGTACGGTCTTCGCCAGGTACAGGTCAACCCCAAAATCGGCTTTGACTTCAGTCACGCCATGCGCAGCTTTCTAAGGGCTGATCCGGATGTTATTATGGTAGGGGAAATGAGGGATTCCGAAACCGCCAAAATTGGTATTGAGGCCTCACTCACAGGACATCTTGTTTTTTCCACCCTTCATACAAATAGTGCCCCGGAGACGATTGTCCGGCTTCTTGATATGGGGATAGACCCTCTGAATTTTGCTGATTCTCTACTTTGCATACTTGCACAAAGACTGGTTAGAACGCTCTGTAAATGCAAGGAAGGGTATCATCCATCAAAAGAGGAGTATGATGAAGTAGCAAACAGTTATGGGGAAGAGCTATTCTCAAAACTCAATATTCCCTACAATGATGACTTTAAATTATCCCGACCGAAGGGTTGCAGTGAATGTAATAATAGCGGATACAAGGGCAGGATTGGCCTTCATGAAGTGCTGATTGCAACAGACAGTATCAAGAGATTGGTTCAGAAACACGCAATGGTTGAAGAAATACGTAACACAGCCATCTCCGAAGGCATGACTACCCTTCTTCAGGATGGAATACTTAAAGCCATTGGTGGTTTTACAGATTTTAAACAGGTATACAGAGTGTGTATGAGGTGATTACTTAATGGATTTCAGGAAAGACTTGACACTCCGGACACCTTCTACACTTTTAATATGGTCGATAATTTTATGGATTTGCCCACTTTTTACGAAGCATTAGTCCTTACCTTTTATCTTGGTTTGCCATTCATTTATCATATGCAATGCTTCCATTGGGGTTAGATTGGCAATATCAAGCCCCTTGAGTTCATTTATGACATGATCCTCGTCATCCATGAAGAGGCTTAACTGCCCTTTTTTTTCTTTGTCTTTCCCAGGGGCTATTTTAGGCATTCCTACCTCATCCAGCTCTCCCTTTTCCAGATTCTCAAGGACTTCCCTTGCCCTCAAGATAACCTCTTCAGGAACCCCCGCAAGACGGGCAACCTGGATACCATAACTCCTGCTTGTACCCCCCGCCACAATCTTCCTCAAGAATATTATCCTTTCACCCCACTCTTTCACGGCAACATGAAAATTCTTCACCCCTTCTCCGGTTAGGGCTATATCCGTCAGCTGGTGATAGTGGGTGGCAAAGAGGGTGCGGGCACCAATGTGACCGGAATCGTGGATGTGTTCCGCCACGGCCCATGCTATGCTGAGACCGTCAAAGGTACTTGTTCCCCGTCCTACTTCATCGAGAAGAATTAAACTTTTCTTTGTGGCATTCTTCAGGATATGAGCCACTTCGTTCATCTCCACCATAAAGGTACTCTGTCCCCTGGCCAGACTATCCGTTGCTCCAACACGGGTGAATATTCTGTCGGCAACGCCGATCCTTGCCTCGGATGCCGGTACAAAGCTGCCCATCTGTGCCATCAGTGTTATAAGTGCTACCTGTCTGATATAGGTCGATTTTCCAGCCATATTAGGACCGGTGATAATGAAAAAGCGGTTCTTATCGCAATCAAGGCAGGTGTCATTCGGCACAAATCCCTCAGACGAAGACATCCTTTCTACCACCGGATGCCTGCCATCATGTATTTCGATGGAGTCTTGATCATCCACATGGGGACAGCAGTAATTGTATTTTTCAGCCACCTCGGCGAGAGATACAATGGCATCAAGATCAGCAAGCAATGAGGCGGTCTTCTGAATCCTCTTGATCTCTTGAGCCGCCCGATCCCTTATCTTCACAAAGAGATCATATTCTCTCTCCTTCTTCTTATCCTCGGCATTGAGAACTGTGTATTCATACCCTTTGAGTTCCTGATTTATATATCTTTCGGCATTCACCAGGGTCTGTTTTCTGATGTAATCATCGGGAACGAGACCGGCATTGGCCTTTGTGATCTCTATATAATATCCAAATACACTATTGTATCCCACCTTGAGAGAATTGATCCCCGTACGTTTACGCTCCTTTTCCTCAAGGGCGGCTATCCATCTTTTCCCGTCCCTCGTAAGCGAAATCAGCTCATCAAGTTCGCTGTCGTAACCCTCTTTTATAATGCCGCCATCACGAATAGTGGGAGGGGGATCAGAAACGATAGAGTTTTCTATAAGAGAAGCTATGTCTTGCATCTCATCAAGACCCTCGCAAATCGAAGAGACCAGAGGAGAATCCGTATCAGAAATTAATTTTCTGATGCCGGGCAGTACCTTAAGGGAGGTCATAAGCGCAACTAGATCCCGGCCATTGGCAACCTTCATAGATATCCTGCTTCCCAGCCTCTCCAGATCGTAAACATCTGAAAAAGCTTTCCGCAGATCGTCCCGCAACAGATGACGGTCCTTTATCTCAGATACAGCGACCAGCCGTTCTTTAATTTTCTCGGGATCAACGAGGGGATAGGAAAACCACCAGCGGAGCCTCCTGCCGCCCATAGCGGTAACCGTCTCATCAAGGACATTGAAGAGAGAGCCGGTTTTTCTGTTATCGGAAATTGTGGTGAACAGTTCCAGGTTTTTTCTGACAATATCATCCAGCACCAGATAGCTGGCGGTGTCATACCAGGTAATGTCATTGATATGGACGAGATGGTCTCTTTGTGTTTCCGTTACATACCGAAGAACCGCACCGGCCGCTTCTGCCATTGCCGGGTGTCCTTCGACATTAACTTTCGTTAAAACGTCCTCGGAAAAATACTCTCTGAGAACGACAACTGCCGTATTATGAGCAAAATAATCGGAAGGAAGATAATTTACCACGCACCCCGAAAATGCCTTGAGAAGACGGGTTTCTTTTAAATTCTCTTCCGCAACGATCTCCCTGAAATCAAGGCCGGTGATTTCATTGAGAAAGAACTCCCTGTCACTTGATTCAGTTACACGGAATTCACCGGTAGATATATCAATAAAGGCGAGTCCAAGGATGCCGTCTCTTATTGAAAACCCGGCCAGAAAATTATTTTCCTTGGCCTGGAGGTTTTCAGAATCAACGACCAGCCCAGGTGTTACAACACGGACAACCTCTCTTTTGACTATTCCCTTTGCTTTTTTCGGGTCTTCAACCTGTTCGCAGATCGCTACTTTAAACCCTTTCTCAATAAGCTTTGCTATGTAAGATGAGGCTGCGTGATAGGGGATACCGCACAGGGGGATACTGTCCTTCTTCCCCTTGTTTCTCGAAGTCAGGGTAATCTCCAGGACTCTCGACGCGGTAACGGCATCATCAAAAAACATCTCATAAAAGTCGCCCATCCTGAAAAAGAGGATGCAATCATTATGCTTTTCCTTGATTTCCACATACTGTTTCATGGCCGGGGTAAGATTCATCACTCCCACCTGTTGTCATCTCTTTTCTTCAAGTCGATGTACTCCACACGACCCTGCTCATTGATGAATGAACTGAGAAGCCAGCTTACCAGACTTATTATGAGGGAACCAAACACTGCCGACCAGAATCCTTGAACATCAAAGCCAGAGATCACACCGGAGGCCATTTTCAGAAGGAGTGCATTTATCACGAACGTGAAAAGGCCGAGGCTTAATATATTGATGGGAAGCGTGAGAATAATGAGTATCGGACGGAAAACGGCATTCAGTATGCCCAGTATGGCGGCCGCGAAAAAAGCGGAAAAGAAACCGCTCACATGAATTCCATCCATAATATAGGAGGCAAAGATTATTGCTGTCGTCAAAATCAACCACCTGATGAAAAGTCCAGTCATTGTAGTTACCTGTAAAGTGAATGGTCTGAGATGTAGTCACATACCGGCTCCGGTACAATATACCGTATCGACGTTCCCTTTGTAATCCTGTTTCTTATGTCAGTGGATGATATATCCAGGAAGGTGACCTCTCTGAAAAAGATGGAGGAATCAGTGGGACCTTCGAATCCATATGTGATCTTGTTGTATTTAAATTGAGAGGCAAAATCGAGAGGGAAAAGCCCTTCGAGCCTTTTTATCGAATAACCCGGTCTTGTCATGACTATGAAATTACACAACAGCAATAACTTTTTCCAGTCTTTCCATAACTTTATACCCTGAAAGGCGTCTTGCCCCAGGATGAAAAAGAGTGTCAGATCTTTGCCGTGTTCTTCAAGAAAGTGTTTTACCGTATCGATAGAGTAAGAGGTGCCTTTTTTCTTGTCTTCTATGTCAGAGACTGAAAATGATCGGTTTTCAGAGGTGGCCAGCCTGACCATCTCCATGCGGTGATGAAAGGGGGCGATATTGCTGCGTGTTTTAAGGGGTGGTCTGGAGGCAGGGATAAATATTATCTTCTCAAGCTTAAAGATCTCGAGGATCTCCTCGGTACATCTCAGATGGCCGAGATGAATCGGATCGAACGTTCCTCCCAGTAATCCCCACTTCATGTCCTTACCTGTCCGTTACCATAGATGATAAACTTGGTTGTTGTCAGCTCTTCAAGACCCATCGGGCCGAAGGCATGAAGTTTTGTCGTGCTTATTCCTATTTCCGCCCCTAGACCAAGTTCGAAACCGTCGCTGAATCTTGTGGAGGCATTGACCAGAACGGTCGAGGAATTGACCTCGTTCAAAAAACGCTGAGAATTAGTGTAGTCTCCGGTTATAATTGATTCGGTGTGGAGAGAGCCGTATTTTTCAATATGAGCCATTGCCTCATCAATGCCTTCAACGACACGTATCGATAAAATAAGGTCCAGGTACTCTTCGTACCAGTCCTCTTCGACTGCCTCTTTGATATCCGGAAGAATTGCTCTGGTCTCCTTGCAACCTTTCAGCACAACCCCCGCCTCACGGAATTTTTCCGCCATCACCGGCAGGAATGTCCCCGCGATATCCGTGTGGACCAGAAGGGTCTCCATGGCATTACAGACGCCGGGTCTCTGGGTCTTGGCGTTCATGCATATCTTTTCGGCCATATCGAAATCCGCACTGGCGTCAACAAAGATATGGCAGACCCCTTTATAATGCTTGATAACCGGTATTTTTGACTGTTCCACCACGGCCCTGATCAGCTCTTCTCCGCCTCTAGGGATGATGAGATCTATGTATTCCTCTAGTTCAAGCATTACATTTACCGCCTCCCTGTCGGTGATCGATATAACCTGTATGGCTGCCTCGGGAATTCCGACATCACGCAAAACCTTCTGAAGTAATCCGGTAATGGCTACATTGGAATGTATCGCTTCGGAGCCCCCTCTGAGGATGACGGCATTTCCCGACTTGAGGCACAGCGCGGCAGCGTCAGCTGTAATGTTCGGGCGAGATTCATAGATAATCCCTATAACGCCAAGCGGAATTCTTTTCCTCCCCACGAGTAAATTATTGGGTCTGCGCCACATCGAAGTTATCTTTCCCACGGGATCCGGCAGGGCCGCGATTTCCATAAGACCATCTGCGACCCCCTTTATCGTCAAGGCGTTAAGGGTGAGCCTGTCTATCATTGCTGCTGAAAGTCCCTTTTTGTTAGCATAGTCAAGGTCCTTTGCATTTTCGGAAACAAGATAATCGGTCTGCCTGACGAGTTCTTCCGCCATTTGTATGAGTGCCCTGTTTTTCAGATCGGATGACATATTGGCCAGTTTATTACCGGCACGTCTGGCATTCCTTGCTATTTCGGTAATCTTTTCCTTGACGCTCATAGGCCTTCCTTCCTTCAAGTGAGATTAGGAAGTTGAATGTACCGAAGGTAAGGGATTATGTCAAGACGATTCAATGGTTTCTTATTTCTTGATAATCTTTCTTTTTTTTGCTACCTTCCAAGAACTTTTGAACTATGATGGACTCTATTTATATCAAAGCAGGAAGATCTGCGTACGAGATAATCAAAGATGGCGGTTTTGATTTTAGCCATGTTACCACCTGTGTTGGACCTGCTGTAGGTCCGAGGTGGCTTGTCGTCAGCGGTCTTGATTTGGCCCTTCTGGAAAATGAGGTACTCGGGAGATTGAAGCCGGTGCTTTTGGCCGGTTCGTCTGCCGGTGCATGGCGTTTTTCCGCCTGGGTGCAACCGGAACCTCTTGAAAGTTACCGCAGACTCATCGATGCATACATTTCCATTAAGTATGACAGGACAGATACCCCTCTAACTATTCAAAAAACGATAAGTAATGTTGTAAATACGTATCTTGAAGACGATGCAATCCCATTTGCACTGGCCGATAAAAGATATCGTCTGGCGATTGCGACGGCACGAGCCAAGCACCTTTTTGCCTGCGAAGGACTGATACAGAGGGCGGGGTTTGGAGCGGCCTTTCTGCTCAATGCCATGAACCGTTCCTGGTTACGCGGTCTTGTTCAGCGAGTGATCTTTTATAGCGGTCCGCGACCCCCATATTTTTGTCTCCAGGATCACTTTGAGGGGCAGGCCATTTTGCTCAATGAGGCTAATTTCAAGTATGCCGTCCTCGCATCGGGGGCTATTCCCATGGTCATCGCCGGCATTAAAAATATTTACGGTGCACCGACCGGTGTTTACCGGGATGGGGGGTTGGTCGATTATCATCTTAACCAGAAGTATGCAGCAAAAGAAGAGGACATTACCCTCTTTTTTCATCATCAGGAACGTATTATACCCGGATGGCTCGACAAAAAGCTCAAATATCGCAGGCCATCGGAGAGCATGCTGGAAAATGTTGTGATGGTTTATCCATCCGAGGGTTTCGTCGGGAAATTACCGGGTGGAAAAATACCGGACCGTGATGACTTTGAAATATTTGTCGACGATCCTAAAACCCGGATAAAGAACTGGCGGTGTGTCGTTGATCTTTCTGCCCCGCTGGGCGAACAATTCTTGGAACTGGTGGAAAGTAAAAAAATCAGGCATATTGTGGAGAAAATGTAAGATGATCTTATGGGAGTTCGGACAGGGGGAAGTGACACTTTATGAAAGTAAGGGAAGACAAATCGCTTTTGAAAAGCATGGTGAAAGTTGCGGAGCAACTGGAGCTCGAGACCTGTTTGGAATTCAACCCGGATATCCTCATTCCGGAACAGAGGATTCGAGACCTTTGCTCTGAGGATAAGTGTAAAAATTTTGGCAAGCATTATATGTGTCCGCCATATGTCGGCTCATTAGAAGAACACAAAAAGCGACTGAAAAAATATAAGCATGGCATATTACTCCAATATTCTAAGCCTCTGAATGTAAATAAAGATCGTGAGAGTGCGGAAAAAGCTAAAGTGGAATTTCACTATAAAATCCTTCAGCTGGAGGACTTTTTAAGGGGCAAAGGGATAAAAGATGTATGGGGGATGATGGGGGGAAGTTGTTATTTGTGTAGTGAATGTGAGGCCAGATTTGACAGGCCGTGTTTGTATCCCGATAAGGCAAGAGTGTCATTGGAGGCAATAGCGATTGATGTTATTGCCTTGCTGGATAAGTTTGGTTTGGATAATAAATTCTATGACGACAGAATAACATGGACGGGCTGCATCCTTGTAGCCGGCCGGCTGTCGGAAGAAAGCTATCGGCAGGACAACGGGTAAGTGTTCGATTTTCAGGTACCATAGCTCGTTTCGAGGGATGTCCCGCACGACCTTCTGTTTTCCCTGAGATCTGACGGCTGATAGCCGAACGCTTATTTCTTATCTGTTTCGCATGTCATAGATTTCAACTCCCGGCGGCGGCGTGAATATAAAGAAAGTATCCAGGAGCTTAGTGTTTGTGTTCATGTTCTTGAATATGATTTGCGTAACATTTCCATAAATGTCTGTAAGAGAAAACTCCATTATCTGAAAATTGCTTTTGTTCACGACAAGCAGTATCTTTTCAATACCGGCCCCAAAACCTCTGGGGATTAAGTCAAGAATATAATTGCCTTCTTCATCGGTCGCGGTGGGTTGGGAAAAGTTGACTTGAAAATCGTCCTTGAGTTTTCCTATGCCGGAAAGGAATCTTATTGTCAGCTTTGAATTGAAAATTGTTTTGGCGTCCTGGATATAAACAAGACTGTCCTCTGGAATATAGAACCACGCGATTTGTGGATTTATTACCAGTTCTTTTAAGTCCGGCTTAGTGTAAACCCAGCGCATCCTTTTCGGTTTTTTGAAATATACTGTTCCTTCTTCCGTTTCAGTCTTGCTGATAGATTTAATGGTTGCTTTCTGAATGAACTTTGCCTCAATATTCTCTGCCCTTTCATACCTCTCCTGTAGTTTTTCTATCAGATCATTCAGTGATACGGATTCTGCATGTGCCGGTAAAACAAGGAAAAATATGAGCAACCATCCCGCTGTCACAAATTTTTTTGAAAAAATCATCGTAAAAACCCTGAAAATGGCACACTTTTTTCAAACAGTTAATAAGTATGGTTAAAAACCGGAATAATACATGGTGGTTAGGGGCAAAACGACATATCTTATTGTAATAATTGAACTTATGTTTTGCTCAAACCGCATGCAATCTGGTATAAGATGGCAAGAATGTAGCACTTACACCCCTTGTTAACAAAGTTATCAACAATCATATCCACACACCTGTGGATGCAGCTATGATATCTTTATCCTCCAGCCAAATGGGTCCTCCTTTTCCCCGTATTGAATCTGAAGTATCTCATTGTACAGCCTTTCGGTCAGGTGACCTGTTTTTCCGTTATTGATGATATGTTCTTTTCCTTTGTAATATATTTGTCCCACAGGGGAGATAATCGCAGCGGTTCCTGAGGCGAAGGCCTCCTTCAGACTTCCGTTGGCAGATGCCGCTATGATTTCATCAATAGACAATTGTTTTTCAGATACATTGAATTCCCAGTTCCTTGCTATCTGAATAACGGAATCCCTTGTAACGCCGGGAAGGATAGACCCTGAAAGGGGAGGGGTTATCAGCTCGTCGTCTATCACAAAGAAGATGTTACTTGTCCCGACCTCTTCAATATATTTTCTTTCAACGGCATCGAGCCACAGCACCTGTGTATATCCCATTTCACCTGCCAGTTTACTTGCATACAGGCTGGCGGCGTAATTGCCGGCCGCTTTGCAGTATCCTATTCCACCGCGAACCGATCGGACATATTCCTCACTGACATATATCTTGGTCGGACTGAAGCCCTCCGGGTAATATGCCCCCACGGGTCCGACAATAATAAAAAAGAGATATTCACCGGAAGTGTGAAGACCGATAGCCGCCTCGGTAGCGATCATCGTTGGCCTTATGTATAAAGATGTACCGCTGCCATGAGGTATCCAGTTTTTATCCAGGAGAACCAGTTTCTTCAGTGCTTCCATGACAACGTCAATTTCCATTTCGGGCATGCATAGCCTCTCGGCAGAGGCGTTGAGACGTTTAAAATTCTCTTCAGGCCTGAAGAGGTAGATCGAATCGTCTTTTGCGCGATATGCCTTCATGCCTTCAAAGATTTCCTGTCCGTAATGGAGACACATTGCCGAGGGATCGAGACTGAGCATTCTGTAGGGTTCTATGGCAGCATCATGCCATCCCTTTTTCTGGTTGAATTTCATGGTGAAAAAATGATCGGTGAATATTTTGCCAAACCCCAATTTGGATTCATCGACAGGTTTTGCCTTCATTTTTTCAGTGGCAACTCGTGTAATACTAATCTCCATACCTGTTTTCCTCCCTTGTAATATAAAGATAAAATGTAGCTCCTCGGTGGTCCTTTTTTATTTATTGCAGTGTGGGCCATAAATTAAGAGCCTTGGGTAAGTTCTGCAAAGCCTTTTGATTCGCCAAAGCGACAAAGACTATATACACAACAGGAGACTTATGTAAAGTGTTGAATGTCAGCCGATGCTCACTCCGATACGTATTTCGAGCAGGATATCGTTTTGAACCCATGTGATGGGGAAACAAATTATTTGACCGGGAACGCACCCGCAGGCCCCGCCCTGTGGGCGGGGAGATTCACATTCTTACGCCCTTATCATGCTGTATTTTATAAAGAATTGTTTATAACATATCTTTTGTTTGGATTAAATTTAAAGAGAAGTTGCACGCGAATTGGCGAGGGAATTTAAATGGTACGAGCACAGAATCGGATAAAGCTCACCTTATATCGGTATCGTTTCGTCCTGGCAATATGTATCATGCTGGTCGCTTTTGCATAAGTTTCTGTTGTTCTTGGACTTTGTAATTAAGGCGCTATTTAGGTGAGGTTGTATTTAACGGGGTTTTTGCCGGACCTGGTGCCGAGTTAAATCATTCTCCTGTCAAGGCTCCTGTACTGGATGGCTTCTGAGATATGGTAAGAATGGACATTTTTTTCTTCTTCGAGGTCTGCGATGGTTCGTGCGACTTTCAGAATCCTCGTGTAAGCCCTGGCGCTGAGTCCCAGTCTGTCCACCGCCATTTCAATCAAACGTTCTGAATCCTCGTCAATCTGGCAAAATTCCTTGATTTGCCTGTTGGACATCCGGGCATTACACATGGTATTTTCATTATTAAATCTCTTTTTCTGCAAGTCTTTTGCCCTGTTAACCCGTTCACGGATTGACGTGGACGCCTCTCCGCCGGACTCTGCGGCTAAATCCCTGTATCTTATGGATGGGACATCTATATGTATATCGATTCTGTCAAGGAGGGGCCCGGAGACTCTGGCCTGATATTGACGTATCTGCTGGGGTGTGCACCTGCACTCTTTGCGGGGATCGGTATAGTAGCCGCAGGGGCACGGATTCATCGCCGCTACCAGCATAAACTTTGCCGGGTATGTTGCCGTCAGAGACGATCTTGTTATGGTAACCTGTCCATCTTCCAGAGGCTGTCTTAGAACCTCCAGAACATTTTTTTTGAATTCCGGGAGTTCATCGAGGAAGAGTACTCCATGATTGCGGGCTGCTTCTAAATAATGGCTGGCCTAACAGCTATTCAACCGATTCCGGTAATTTCGTAACCCCCCTATATCGTTATCAAATATGCAACTCACGTGGCACTGGTTAGACGACAAAACCTGTTATGTTACCTAAACCTGACGCACAGAAATCTATATATAGGAATTTACGTCAAAACTGCAAGGGAACTATTAAGATATTCCGCATGAGACCTGATTTCAAGGAGCGGTAATTGTATGGCTGATAAAAAGAACCGAGACACAATACAGGGCGAATTGAGTAGAGCATGCGTGGAAATAAGCAAGATTAATTTCTCAGGTAATATTATCCCAAAGAATTGGTTCAAGTCAATCAAATTCCCTTCTGGCAAGGCAGATCTACTGGCAATTAATATTCTTGCGGAGGTTGTCTACTGGTACAGGCTGGTAGAGGTTTGCGATGAAGCAACGGGAAAGGTGATTGGATACAAACAAAGGTTCAAGGCGGATAAGCTCCAGAGAAGTTATCAGAGCTTCGCCGATATGTTCGGGGTTTCGAAGCTACAAGTCAAGCGAGCAATGGACAGACTGAAAGGCAAAGGGCTGGTGAAAATAGAGTTTAGAACCATCAAAACAAAGGACATGTGTATAAACAATGTTTGCTTCATCGAGCCAGTCTCAGCAGCCATAGAAGATATCACCCGCCAAGTAACCCCCTCCTTACTTCAAAGTAAAGAGGGGGTTACTTTAAAGTTAACACCTCCTTACTTTAAACGTAGGACGTATACAAAGATTACTACAGAGAATACAAATACTACTTCTTCTAAAGAAGAAGAGTCATCTCCCCCCTCTCATACCAAAAGTTTATCTCAAGATATATTGGACCCCGACAAAAAAGAAAACATTATTGCCCTTAACAAAGAAGATAAGCGTCCGGCCTCACCACAGGAAATAGTTGAGTTGTGGAACTCTATCTGCGGCCTTGCCGGACTACCCAAGGTTGTCAGGCTGACTAAACAGCGGAGCGGTAATATTTCCAGACGTATCAGGGAATACGGCAGCGACCCGGTATTCTGGGAGGGGCTATTCCGGAAAATTATCCAGACTCCGTTTCTGATGGGCAATAATGATCGTGGGTGGAGAGCAGATATAGACTTCGTGTTTGGTAACGATACAAACATATCGAAGATTCTTGAGGGTAAGTACGAAGGGGGATCGCAAGGGAAAAATACCGGCTTAACCGGTCAGATTCAAGGTGTTTATAACGCAATGGAGAAAATTAAACAAAGAAACGAAGAAGGGAGGACCGAGGATGAAAGAAAAAGTTTTTTGTAAAAACTTCAGTGTCATGTTTGCGGTACTTAAGCACAAGAACGCGAACATGGAAGAGGTGGAAGCTAAGACACGAATCTACTACGAGTGCCTCAAGGATATTCCTGATGACCTGTGGGATGAAACAGTAAAAACTATTTTATTTACACAGGATTTCTTCCCAACGATAAACGAAATACGCAGGGTTAGCTGTGGACTGATAATGAAACTGGAAGGACGACCCTTTGCGGAGGATGCCTGGACAGAGGCGCTTACGGGGATCCAAAGAGGGATAGGTGATAATAACTTTAGTCACCCCGATATCGGGGATGCGATATCTGCTGTGGGGGGGCGAGATAAAGTTGGTTATGCATCCCTTGGATACGAACTCGACATATATCGAAGACGTTTTGTCGAGTACTATAACCAGCTTGCCCAGGATAGGCAAAAATCTGAATTTGTACCCGCTATGATTGATGGCGGTAGCGGTGGTAAGAAAAAACTTCGTTTAGTGGGGAGGCAAGCATAGATATGAACGGTCAATCTGATTCCGAAAATTTGGATATTAAATATGCGATGGACTGGATTGCTAAAAACAAGAACAGCATTAAATCAAAGTCCTTTCGGGCATCAATGATATCACCCTATGACACAGATGATTTTATCCAGACAGCCTACTGTGCCGCTATGAAAGTCGTTGAAGATTTTCCAGGAGACCGGAAGAATTTCAAAAAGCACTTCTGGAGGTCTTTCTGGTCAGAATTAAAGAAAATGACCAGTAGATCTGTTCCTACATATGTTTGCGATGAGGAAATAGATGCTTCTTTGCGCATACTTTCCCGCGAGATTAAATTAGAAAACAAACAAAATGAAATCGAGGATGATGCAGGTATGCGGGGTACCGTACAGACTATGACATCAAGGCAGACGGAGGTATGGCAAGAATTGTTAAATCCGGGGCGTTATACGTCTCGTGATGTGGCAGGTACAACCCACAGGGCCGCCAGAGCAGCAAAGTGTATGGGAACACGGCATGTATATGTCAGAAGAGAACGTTATCGGCAAGTTAGGGGGGAGGTAGCAGCGTGAAAATCAGCCTTGATATTCCCTGGAACGTTCCCAGCAAGAAGAACGGGTATGAGGTGAGGTTTAACAGGAACTTCTGGAATGAGATAAGCAGGACAGCTGCAATGTTTCGTATGTCCAGGCAGAAAACCTATTGGATCGGTCCCTCAAAGACCGTGAAAGATTTTGAGAAAAATATGTCTGTCTATTTTGCCTGCGCGTGCCCTGATTTCGGCTCAAGACCTGTCTCCGTTAATATCTTGACAGGACAACGCAACGACGTTGATAACCTGCCCGGTGCTATCCTTGATGCGCTTC
>CAYVXX010000005.1:0-55840 GCA_964454305.1 uncultured Syntrophales bacterium
CAACGACTTGAATTCTTTAAGAAGCTCATTACAGATGAGTTGGCGGAATACATCAACGACTCAAAATTTAAGGAAGAATTATCTGAGCCTGTAGATCAGCCTGTCGATATTATTGACCAGGCAACCGTTGAAATTAATTGAAAGGAGACGGTGCTTCACTTTCAAGGTAAGATATGATATCATGATCAAAGAATTGAAAAATGCCCTAACCCGCATCGATAATGGAACCTATGGGGTCTGCTCAGATTGCGAGGAGGAGATCCCGGAAAAACGCCTCATGGCAAGGCCTACTACAAGATTCTGTATTGCTTGTCAGGAAACAAGAGAAAAACGCCAAAGACTAAAAGAATTAAGGGGTCGAATAGGGGGGGAGTACCTTTATCATGTCCCTTCCCGGTAAGGTGAAATCCTGGTTGATTGCCACAGTGTTTTTTCAAAATTTTTGGTCAATCCGCACTGACTACAATCAAACAACTAAGTACAATTTTGATGGAGGATTACTAAAATGAAAATGCAAAAAGTGCGAGAAATTGCAAAAGAATGGGGAGTTGATACACGTGTAGGTCGTTCCAAACGGGATATCATTAGAGATATTCAATTAATGGAAGGATATATCCCGTGTTACGAGACAAAAGACGTATGTGAAGAACACAATTGTTTGTGGAGAAACGATTGCATTAAAGAATAAATGATGGACGGGATGTCCTGAAGGCAGGACGGTTTTCAAGAAATTTTCAATAAACGTATTGGTAATTATCTCGACGTATAAAACGATCTTCGACTGTATAATCCCTCACACCATCTCTCTTGATTGCACAAATTTCCTTGAAAAATCATAATGCTGAGACATTGGCAAAAGGCCTCTCTTTTACGACCCTTTGATGAAATATTCCTTCGAGCGGGCATTAAAACACTTTTTGTGAAGCTTCTCACCCACAGGGCGGGGCTTGCGGGATGCTCTCCCGGTCAATAAATCCTGGGGAACCGATGTCTGGTTCTGACTGAAAGAAATAACAATCCCTTGTAAATTCAACAATTAATTGCTAAATTAATAGCATATAATAAATGGAAAGAAATACAATGCCCGTACTAACTATATATTTTCAGCTACATCAGCCTTTCAGACTACATCCGGAAAGAGACAAATTTTTCTGGGAGGAAATGAACGGAAAAACCTTTCTGAAGGTTGCAGAAAAGTGCTATTTGCCTGCCATCAGTATGATGGAGGAGCTCATATCCGAAAACCCCGGGTTCAAAATTACGCTTGGTCTGTCCGGGACATTTTTGGAGCAGGCCGAGCTTTACAAGCCGGAAGTCGTAAAGGCGTTACAGAAACTACTGAATGCCGGTAATGAAGGAAACCAGATCGAGTTTCTGGATGAAACATATTATCATTCCCTTGTCAGCCTCTTTGCAGATCCGAAACTGCAGGAATTCCGGGATCAGGTTTCTCTTCACAGGGATAAGATGATAACCCTGTTTGGAGTCGTACCCGCATCTTTCAGGAATACGGATCTTATATACAATAACGCTATTGCCGAAACCGTTGCCGATATGGGTTATCAGTCCGTTCTCTGCGAGATGAGAGATGACATGTTTGCCAACGAAAAACATCCCATCCCATCCGACACCGTCTTCCTTGCCAAGGGTAATAACCTTATAGTCATTCCGAGGAACAGCGATCTCAGTGACGATATTACCCGTCGTTTTTCCAGTAACCCTGTTTCACCCGAACAATATGCGGCAAATATAGCCAAGATTGAGGGTGACAGCGTTATGCTCGGTTTCTATCTCGAGCACATGGGGGATCGCATCGGGAGGAATAAGGGAATCTTTGAATTCTGGAGGGGTCTGCCCAAAGCGCTGGCCAGACATCCCGGTATCATCCTGGCCAATCCGTCTGAGGTGGCAGAGCGTTTCAGGGATGTTGATTGCCCTATTCTGGATATTCACGGCAAGGAAATTTCCGACCGAGCCAATGTCAGCAGGGATACATTCGGATGTCTTGGGACGCTCACCCAGTACGAATTATTTAAAGATATTGAGAATCTTGAAGATGACGTTAAAAGAGCGGGGGGAGAACTATTAAAGAAGTGGCGGCACATGACAACCTCCGATCATGTATATTTTCTCCATGAACGGATGGGTGAAGACCGTAAGGCTCATTCCTATTTAAATCCCTATGGGGGTTCCGTAACACAGGCTGCCCGTATCATAACGCGCAAAATAGACTATCTTGAAACGGACGTTAAGAGATTTGAAATCCTGAAGAAGGGTGAAAGAACGGCAGTGCTTATCATAGCCCCGGAAACCGGGCGATTACCGGAAGACATGGGGCTTTTAGCAAAATTCATATCGGGCAAGAGTGGTGGGCTGGGTGAAGTAATAACCGCATTATGTGAAGGGCTTACGGAGCGTGGTATCGATTGTCACCTGGCAACGATGAACTTGAAGAAAAGATTTCAAAGGGAAAGCCATCTTGACGAAAAACAGTGGCGGGCAATCAGGTATGCAGTCGATCCAGATAAGGTACATCTCGTCACCTCCTCAGTCTTCACTGATTTACCCGGTGCATACTCCGGAAACCCGGGATTGAATGCTGCTGAATTCCAGAAAGAAGTTGTGAATCATATTATAAAAACGGTCAAGGCGAAAAGCCATGGAAAACTTGTTTTACACAGCCACGACTGGATGGCGGGTGGCGTTATTTCGGCCTATTCAAAATCCAGGGGCTTTCCGCTACTGCACACGGTTCATAATATTTTTACCGGCCACGTACCTCTTGATATGCTTCTTGGCATAAATTTGAATGAGCTGTTGGAACACCTTTACTTTTCCGATGAAAGTGGAACGAGATCCATCGACTGTCAGGCCACTGCGATCAAGAATGCTACGTTAATTAATTTTGTCGGGCAGAGATTTCTTGAAGAAGTTGTCAACGATTATTTTTCAGACAGGCATATTATTCCAAATAGTGTGAGACAGGAGGTGAAGGCAAAGTATTACCATGGTTCTGCGCTGTCTATCATCAATGCCCCATCTCCCGGCATGTATCCTGAGAGGTGTAATCATCTCGTCGAGAAATACGGACCCAATGATGATATCATTGCCGCGAAAAAGAAAAACCTTGTGGAATTCCAGAAGAGAACGGGTCTCGACGTTAATCCCGATGCAATCCTCTTATACTGGCCCTCAAGGCTTGATCCGGCACAGAAAGGTGTTGAACTGCTCGAGGACATCGCCCTGAAATTCGTCATAGCGCATGGTGATGTACAGATGGCTATCGTGGCTGACGGTGTAGGATACGAACGGACCCATGAGGATATCTTAGGGAAAATCGCCTGGGCTTCCAAGGGGAAAATAGTATGTCATCACTTCAGTGAAGAACTTTCCATGCTTGGTTACGCGGCGGCATCCGACGTTTTCGGGGCGTCTCTTTATGAGCCGTGCGGTCAGATTGACCAGATTGGAAACCTTTTCGGGGCGACGGCTACCAATCGTGACACTGGGGGCTATCATGACAAAATAAGGGAACTGAAACTTAAGATTGATGGTTCTCCTCAGGATGTGGGGAATGGTTTCCTGTTCCGGGATTATAATCCAAACGGGCTATGGTATGGACTCAAGAAAAGCGTCCGATTCCACAGAAAACCTGAAAAAATAAGGGAGAAACAAATGAAGATGATCATGAAGGAGACGAGGGAAAAACACGATCTTCAGAATATGGTTGCCAAATATATAAGAGTATACGAAAGGCTCAACAAGGGCAAACCGCTTGCTTAATTTTGTTACGGTCTCAAAGAAAAATTCCTTCTCAAACCTAACCCCATCAGGGCTTTTCTGCCAAAGTCCTGTAGTTTTACAGTTTTCACGTAAGTATCCTTGAACCATAAAAATGCCACGCATAAAAACAATAAGTTATACACTGCTGTTTGTATCGTTGTTATATTGACACACGAGACGTCATCCACTATAATTTTTCCGTAAAAAAGTTCTTGTAAATGATTCTATCACTGGAAACAGAGATACCCGTCACTCCTACCGTTCATCCTGCTTTCGATTTGTCCTTTGTTTTTGACCGAACGTTCTTAAGGTAAACTCTTGTGGATCATTACGCTGAGGGAAATCCGAGACTATCGTAACTATCACCAAAGAGTTAAGCTCCGAAATTGTGAAGTGTCACCGGCATGAGCGCGCTTCATGTAAAATTTAGAAGATTTTAAAAACAGGAGGGACATCATGAAAAAATTTACTTCAATCCTTGTTTTCGTAATTCTCGCAGGTATGATAATGTACCTTGCCGCTCCGTGTTTCGGTCAAATGAGGGGCAGGGGAACGGGAATGATGGGCCGTTATGCCCCTTTCAATTACGATTTAATTTCAAAATATATTCCCGAGGAGATATCGATAAAAACCATTGACGACACCTGGTATTCAGTAAGCGGCATTTACGTGAGGTTGATGCCCATGGGCATACCGGAGCTGATGGGTATTCACAACACCCTGGAACTTAAATCGGTGCACACAAATGAAAATATCTATATCTATGCTACATGGCCGGACTACACAAAAAGCGTTAACAAAAAAATGTGGGTGAAACAAGAAGATGGTTCGTGGAAGCATTCTATGGATGACGAGGACAGGATCAGCTTTATCTGGGAAATTGGTGATTCCATGATCGGCTTTTCCCAGGGTAGGGGCTGTATAGCACTATGTCACCCGGATCCAAAAGATCCTTACAAAGGTATTATGTCTACCAGATATATCGGCGGTCTCGCCGATGTCTGGCATTGGAAGGCAGTCCGGACAAACCCCGCAGGCTTTGCCGATGACCAGTATATGGATCAGGAAAAACGCAAAGATGATCCCGGAGAATCGGCATACAAAGAGAACAAAGAAAAGCAGGGTGCCTCGCCAGCCTTCATGTTTGCAGATGGTACGGAAGCCTCTCCGTTTTTGTTTGCCTCGGAAGCAAAGCCCTTTAACGATAGCCGCTTTAAGTCCGGCGATAGATTGCCTGCCTACGTTCTGAAAACCCCGACAGGGGACAGGGCAGATATTGAAGCTTACGGCATATACAAAGATGGTTTCTGGACAGTAATATTAAAGCGCCCCCTGAACACAAGACATAATACAGACGTGCAGTTCGTTTCCGGCAAAGAATACAACTTCTCTGTCGCCATATTCGATAACGCCGGAGATCAATACCACCTTAAGACCCAGCTTCTCCGGATCTTTTTAGAAAGAGTAGCCAGATAATTGGGTGGTGGTTGAAGCCGGAGGTACCTTCTATGCCTGAACAGAAAATCCTCAAGAAAATACAAGACATTGGTTACAATGTCCCGACAGCAAAAGTCGAGTTTCCTGTTACCGGCATGACCTGTGCCAATTGCGCGATGAACATTGAAAAGGCGGTAGGCAGGAATGTGCCCGGTATTGTTAAGGCATCGGTTAATTTTGCCACGGAGCGTTTATCGGTCGAATACGTTCCTTCGGTTTCAAGTGTTGACGATATCATCTCGGCAATCGAAAAGGCGGGCTATGGTGCCATATCACCTGATGATATTCTGGAAGAAGAGGATGCGGAGGAGGCTGCACGGAATGCTGAGATTAAGGATCAAACATTAAAGTTTGCAGTCGGTATTTTGTTCACGCTCCCGCTCTTTCTTCTCAGCATGGGACGTGATTTTAACCTGCTCGGCATGTGGAGCCACGCGGCATGGGTAAACTGGCTTTTTTTAGGGCTGGCCACACCTGTTCAGTTTTATACGGGATGGGATTATTATGTGGGCGGGTTCAAGAGTCTTCGAAACAGAAGCGCAAACATGGATGTCCTTGTAGCGATGGGCTCAACGGTTGCATATGTCTATTCTCTTTTCGTTTTAGTCTTTCCGCTTCTCGGCGATCATGTATATTTTGAAACATCGGCCGTCATCATTACTCTGATCAAGCTTGGTAAACTGATCGAAGCCCGCACAAAGGGCAAAACGGGTGGTGCAATCCGAAAACTTATAGGCCTTCAGCCGAAAACCGCGACGGTTATCCATGATAACATTGAAAAGGAGGTCCCCTTAACGGCGATCAAGGTAGGTGATATTATTATTGTCCGTCCCGGGGAGAGGGTTCCCGTTGATGGTGTCGTTCTCGAAGGAGAATCCACGGTAGACGAGTCGATGTTGACAGGTGAATCGCTGCCTGTTGATAAGGAGGTGAACGATAAAGTTGTCGGGGGAACGATAAATGGAGAGGGCCTTTTAAAGTTCAGGGCGGATCGTGTCGGAAAAGAAACCGTTCTCGCACAGATCATACGGCTGGTTCAGGAAGCCCAGGGGAGCAAAGCACCGATACAGGCAATTGCTGACCGGGTAGCCGCAGTATTCGTACCGGCCGTCATTGCGATAGCTTTCATAACGTTTGCCTTGTGGTGGACTATAACGGGTGAATTTGTCCCTTCCATGATAAGGCTGGTAGCGGTTCTTGTTATCGCCTGTCCCTGTGCGCTCGGTCTTGCGACCCCCACGGCGATAATGGCCGGAACGGGGAAAGCCGCGGAAAGAGGGATACTTTTTAAAAACAGCGAAGCCCTTGAAATGGCAACAAAGCTCGATACAATTGTGCTGGACAAAACCGGAACCATTACAGTCGGGAAACCGTCGGTAACAGACATCGTTTTATTTGATCCGTCCCTCAAGACCGAAGATGATTTGTTGAAACTCGCGGCGTCTGTCGAAAAAGGTTCGGAACACCCCCTCGGCAAGGCAATTGTCAATGAAGCAAAGAGAAGAGAGATTGACCTCCGGAATCCGGAACACTTTAAGGCCTACAGCGGACTTGGCGTTGAGGCCCGGCTGAACGGTAATTACGTGAAACTCGGAAAGCCCGAATGGTTCCGGGAACTCGGAATTGATATCGGAAAAGCGGAACGTGAAGTCGGACGCCTTCAGTCAGGAGGCAAGACGGTCATGGTTCTGACAGAAGGGGAGAAGTTGTCGGGACTGATCGCAGTATCGGACACCCTGAGACCTGAATCCAAAAAGGCTATAGAAGAGCTTCACGCTCAAAAGCTCAAGGTAATCATGCTGACGGGAGATAACCTTCAGACCGCGAAGACTATAGCTTCCGAGGTTAATATAGATGATGTCCTGGCAGAAGTGCGCCCCGAAGCAAAGTCATCCAAAGTTAAGGAACTTCAAGAAGAGGGCCGCCTTGTGGGAATGGTGGGAGACGGGATTAATGATGCGCCCGCCCTTGCCCAGGCAGATGTCGGTATTGCGATAGGAACAGGCACGGATGTAGCAATTGAGACGGGGGACGTAATCCTTTCAAGCGGTGATCTGACCGGCGTATCGAGGGCTATAAGGCTCAGCAGGGCAACCATGAATACGGTCAAACAGAACCTCTTCTGGGCCTTTTTTTACAACATCGTACTCATTCCGGTTGCCGCGGGTATCTTATACCCCTTCGATGTTTTTCCGGGCTTCTTGAGGCAGCTTCATCCGATCCTGGCGGCGTTCGCGATGGCATTCAGCAGTATTTCCGTAGTAACAAACAGCCTCCGCCTGTACAATGCCAAAGTAGGGTAGTAATACATTTTAAAAAGCGTATAAACTTGACAAGAAAACTACGAGTGCGATAGGTTCTCCCTTCAATCAAATGCATGGAAGGAAATTATGGGTTTAATAAAAGGAACTGTAACAGTATCAAAATATCGTGTAATCGGCAGCCTGCCGGACAATTTCAAAAACTTCATCGACGAGCAGATCAAGCGTTTTGCCTTTCGTGACCTGTCGATGGGGGAAAGCGAAAAATCTCTTGGCTGGACAAGTCTTGAAAATATTCTGGACACGAAGTTCGAATACGCAAATTATCTGATAGCCGATTATCTGATCTTCTCTCTCAGAATCGACCGTAAGGTTGTATCCCCGGCATTGCTAAAGTTAAAAGTCCTCGAAGCGGAAAGACAGCTCATCGAGGAAAGAGGCAAGGGCAAGATTTACCGGGAAGAGCGAAGCGAGATCAGAGAGAGAATGCATCTTTCCCTCGTGCGTCAAACTCCGCCTGTTCCATCATTTCATGAGATCTGCTGGAATGTATCTAAGGGGTGGCTTCTGTTCGGCTCGCTTTCAGAAAAGGTGAGAGAGGATTTTGAGGATCTGTTCAAAGACACCTTTAAACTGACTTTGCGGCCCTTTGTTCCATGGGATACGAAATATATCAATTCACACATGGCAGAACATATCCTTTCCATCAACAGCACACAGCTTGTATAATCTGACCGTTAGAGGTGAAAATGAACGCATCGACAGCAGACCTGACGTTTCTCGGGAGAGAATTTCTGACCTGGCTCTGGTTCAAAAGCGAGGAAAGAGGGGGGACCGTAATGGTGCCGGACGTGGGGGATATCGGAATTGTATTCGCCCAGAAAATGGTTCTCGCGTCCGGAGAAGGCCAATATTCAGAAACAGTAGCATGCAGTGGAATATTTTCAGATCTCAAGGAGGGGAAAGCCGCCTTACGGAAAGGCAAGAAGATAAAAGAAGCGCGGATAAAGCTCGGCATCGAATCTAATGAATGTGAATTTACATTCAAGGCAGACAGTTTTCAGATTCAAACCATGAAGCTTCCCGCTACATTGAACATGAATGAGGAAGAGGTGGATAAAGAGGGGAGGATCCTTGAAAGGATTTATCTCACAGAAACCGCTTTTGGGATGATGGAAAAGCTTTTTTCTTTCTTTCTCAACAAACGCCTCTCTCCCAAATGGGATTCTGAAGAAGTACCCAGAATAAAAAAATGGATGCGGGAGTAGAGTGATACTATTAACTCTTTCGGTTTACGAAAGGAATAAAGGGTCGCAAATGTTAAATTACGTACAGAGGCAAGATATGTAACATCCTTGTATCGAAGATATTGGTGATGCCTTTAAGCAGCTGTTTACACTTTTAAAATTGACTGTGGAGTTATGATATTGATTTTCTGTATGTAATTTATGGAATGGATTTATCCCGTTTCCTTATTTATTTATGTCTTCCTTAAATCAACACCCACCTGTCTTGCCGCAAATTACTTAATTACAGATGGGAATGATGATCTCCCCTTCCATCTTGTTTTTCAGTGGACATCAAAATCGCTTTGCAATTTGAGAGCTTTAGGAGTATTACGAAAAAGATACAAAGATATCTTTCCCCACACTTCGCACCGTCGGAAGGGGATTCTTTTTGAAAATGCTTGCACAGGCGGAAACCAGGCGGTAAACGGAAAAACATACATCAACCTGTAGCATCGGGATAAACCGGTCTACTCGACTCAATAGGGTTCTCATGAAAAAAGCTGTGCTTCTGTTATGCCTCATCGCGTTGTTCCTTTCCGGGTGCGCCACCATGGACATGCGGAAAATTTCCGTTGAGCCAAAAATCTCGACCGAGAATATGAAGAAAAGTTCTCTGAAAGCGGGGCTCCTGCTCGACGACAAGTTCACCAACTTCAAATATACCTTCAAAACGGGTAATCAGCTGTTCTTGATGGCTAGCGTGAAGGGAGAAATAGATGTAGGCAAGAGTTTATCCCAAGCCCTTTACGGGATTGTCTCCAGCAAATTCGGAAACGTCGCCATTGCTCAGGATGCAAGGGAAATCCAAGATGTATCCGTTTATTTCGTTCCCCGTATTAAATACTTCAACTATTCGCCCCCCTTCACAGGGCTGAGTTCTCATACCGCCGATGCGGAACTGGAAACGGAAATCTTTGCCGGAAACGGGCAGCGGCTGCGCAGTTTCATCGTCAAGGGAAAGGGGAGCAGGAACATGATCAATCAACTGATTATGGAAACAAACTATGAGATGGCTCACTACGCTGTGAACGAGGCCATAGACAACCTGCTGAAGGAATTTTCCCGGAAGTTGGATGAATTTTATTGATTAAGATTAGGAGTGCCCGATGATTTTAAAACGATGGCTGTTGATTTTCCTGGTTCTCTGCACCAGCGGTTGCGGACTCAGTAGAGGGTTAACCCAGTCCGAAGGACTTGCCAACTACCACCCACTCTTCCTGATCGCAACCAAGGACAAGGGCGATATCCTCATTCAGGAAGGTCGGGACTACCTTCGCGAAGGTTCCTTCGACAAGTTTCTGTCCTCAATGCGCGATGCTCTGACGTTTTACACCGGCAACGGGGAGAAGACCTCCGATATTGGCCGCTATATGGGAAAGGCCTATCTCGATCGAAACGAATACGACAAGGCACTGTCCTATTTTGACCAATCGTTATCCTCTGCCAGAAGCAGCCGCTATCAGGAAGGGATTATCCTGGCAACAGTTGGACTGGCCGATAGCTACAAGAAAATCGGGGATACCGACAAGGCCACGGAAATTCTGGCGACGGCCCCGCCTGACAATCGTGAGTCCGCAAAGGGCGAACATCCGCTCATTGCGCTCAGTATGGGGGAAGCTCTCGCACAGCAAGGCCGTTTATCCCAGGCACTGGATATCTTTACAAAATCCCTTTCTAACATCGACAGCTACAAGGACGACAGGCTCAAACAGTCGGTCTATTCCTCCCTGGGCACGACCCTTTTCGCCCTCGGCCGTTACCGGGAGGCGATCACCCATTATCAACGCGCCCTCGAACTTGCCCGGAAAAGTTACAACACGCCCGATATCGTGGACATCCTCAACAATATAGGCTTTTGTCAGGTGTCGCTGAAAAAATACGACGAGGCCGCCAGGTCCTTTCGGGAAGGGCTGGGACTTTTAGACGTCATGAACCTGCAATACCCGGAAAAACAGATGTACGCCAATTACGGCCTGGGGCTGTTGAATGAAGAGCAACACCAGAATGTTCAGGCGCTGATCTACTATACCACGGCTATCAAGTACATTGAGGATTTGCGAGGCAGCTTGAGTTCAACTGAGTTCCGATCCTTGTTCCTGGCCAATAAAATCGCCGCCTATGAGCATGCCATCGACATCCTGCTCACGGATGCCGGTCGGATGCCGTATGACGTCCGCATGGGACCGCGATTTACCAAAGCGGGACTTACACCCGTGGAAGTGGCCTTCTTTTACGCGGAAAGTACCAAGGCCAGATCTTTTCTCGAACTGCTCTACAAAGCCAGAACGGGCGCCCTTGCCGACCGGATTCCCCGCGAGCTGGCCGTGCAGGAGCAGCGGCTGCTCAGCACCATCGACTCTATCCAGTCCTCGAGAAGCAGCCAGTCGGAGGCGCAGCGCGAGCTCCTGAAAAGATCGAAACGCGAACTCGAAGAGTTGATCGCCAAATTTAGGAAAGAGTATCCGGATTATGCCTCCATCCGTTATCCGGAGCCGGTTATGGCAGGGGATATTCCTCTGCGTGTCAATGAGGTGCTCCTCGCCTACAAGGTTAACCCCAAGAACACCTATCTCTGGATCATTGAAAAAGGCAAAAAAACATCGGCCGTCGAAATCGCCGTGAGCAGGGAAGAACTCATCCGGCAAGTTGGAGAATTCAGGGGTTTTCTCAAAAACCCCGGCAGATTAGAAGCATACGACCTGGAGAAAGGGCAGGCTCTGGGCAGGCTCTTGCTGGAAGAGGCTCTCAGCCGGATAGACTCGGACAAAAATATCATCATCACCCCCGACGGCGTTCTGAACATGGTTCCCTTCGAGGCATTAACGGTTGGTAAAACAAAAAATACGATTCAATACCTGGGAGAAAAATACAAAATCAGCTATTATCCCTCCGCCTCGGTAATGGCAACCATGCGGCAGTTCAAGGAAAGTCCCAAAATATCCAAGCCCCTGTTTGCGCTCGGCGATCCGGTCTATGAGGATTCCGATGTCCGTTACAGCCGGAGAAAGTCCGGCACCATCGTCCTGGCCTCCGTCGATCCAACGCCCTCTCTCAATTTGCGCAGTGCTCTGGTCCGCAGCGGTTTCTCTTTGCCCCGGCTGCCCGAGACCCGAGACGAGGTACTGGAAATCGGCGCACTATTCGGGTACAAGGCCGATGACCCGAACATCAAGCTCGATATGGACGCCTCCAAGAGTGAACTTCTGAAATCCGATCTCGGCCGTTACCGGTTTATCCATTTTGCCACCCACGGTCTTTTGAGCGGCGACATTCCTTACATCCTCGAACCGGCGCTGGTTCTAAGCCAACCAGGAAACCGCAACCCCGAGGACGGCTTCCTCAAAATGAGCGAGATTTTGGAACTGAAGCTTAACGCCGACGCTGTTGTCCTGTCGGCCTGCAAAACAGCCCTGGGAAAAGAGATCGCCGGAGAGGGAATCGTGGGCTTAAGCCGCGCATTCATGCTTGCAGGGGCCAAATCGGTTATCGTGAGCCTTTGGAGCGTGGAATCGAATTCGACGGCAGTCATGATGAAGAGCTTCTACTCTCATCTGCAACACGGAAGGTCCAAGGAAGAGGCTCTCAGGCTGGCCAAGCAGGAATTAAAAAATCAAAGTTTAATATCAGATGATCTTAGCCGTGGCGTGAAGATAGCCGGACGGGACAAGAAAACTCAAACCAGCACCGAGCACCCTTTCTTCTGGGCGCCTTTCATATTAATCGGCGAATGGAAGTGAAAATACTGGGGGCCATCTCCCGGCACAAGGTATTCAGGCTTTACCTCGCCAAAGGAAAGATCACAAAGGAGATGATCCGGATGCTCTCGTCTTGGAGGCATTCCGGGTTTCACGTGTTCTGCGAAAACCGTATCCGGCCGAAAGATGAGACGATAATAGAAAATCTGGTGCGACACATTGTCCGTGCCTCGTTTTCTCACAACAGAAGATGACCTATGTGCCGGAATCATCAACGGTCACCTATACATCCAAGAACAACAAGGTCTTTCCTGCCGTGTAACGGCTGACCACCATGTGTTCTTATATGCCGGACAAGGGGTGAGCAGGTTGTGCGGTGCTATGGATTCTGAAACACTATTAGAGACTACAATTGAAGCTCCCCGCAGCAAGCTGCGGGGGATCTCCGACTGTTAAGGAAAATTGTTGATCTTATTCGCTCGCTAACCCCGCCGCAAGCAGCGGGGAATACGCTCGCTGTTCAGTTCAAATGGTAATCCTCACTTTGATTACAAACCGCAAGTTGCCGATAAGTAGGTAGCTGTCACATAACACCACATCGTGGACTCTTTAAATAGCTGTGCAATACCTTGCCTTGACCAATGCCATCAAATCCAAAAGTGCATACAGCTTTATTCTGTCCAAACTTCGCTGTCGATTTTCTGAGTTCATGTATCTGCTATATCAACAGAGACGAGCGATGGGGAAATATGCTGTTTGGTTCACCTGTTATGACAGATCAGAAAAATCGACAAAAATAAACGAGTTTTCCTGAACAGAAAAAAGCAGGCTAAAATATATCAGCCTGCTTTTTTTACATCTCTCTGAAGTGGGGAAACGCTTCTTTATTTATGGTTCGTAATAAACTGGTTCTCCCAGTTCTGCAAAGGAAAAGTTGGTAAAAATATTGTGCCCGTTGTAGTCAAGAACCCGTAAGTCATCGGTCTGATAAAGATCTTCCATGATAACCAGAAAACGCTCCCCGTATGTTTTTTTGACCGGGAGCGCACCCGCAAGCCCCGCCTTGTAGGCGGGGTAAGGGGCGCAATATAATTAAATTGTTCCTTACCGGGAAGCCCCGCCCTGTGGGCGGGGAGCTTCACTTTTTCCATATTGAATGAGCCCTTATCTTCTCTCGAAGAATAAGAACCACCGGGCGGTTGCCTGACTTCATTGTGATAGTAATTTTCATCATGCAACAGCCTTACAATTCTTAGTTTCTTACATTAGCAGGATAAAACAAATATGGTAGTGTGTCAATAATCTGATGCATTAGCTATAACGTTTTCATTAATTTTTGCTTTTCTTATCCCTTGGGGGGAATTCGGGGGATAGCATACATGTTGTCGCCTATTTTCTTCAAGAAACAGATATGCTGTCCCCTAAATTGACTGTTCCTCCATCAATTTTAAGTCTCTTTGCTTCAAACCTGTAAACGCCAAATCCTATTAAGAGAGCAAGGCCCGCCGCAAAGAAAAGAGCTCCAAAGCCTGCCCATTCACCGATATAACCCAGCATGACAGATCCTATAAATGCCCCTGTATCAATTCCACCTGTAAAGATACCGGTAATTTTGCCGCGGATGTTGATAGGTTCGTTTCGTATGGCCAGTGAGTTCAGGCACGGGAAGAGAAGGCCATGTCCACACCCTGTCACCAAACCAGAAAGGATCAGAATCATGTTTCCTTTCAGGAAAATCAAAGTCAAAAGGCCGCCCCCGGTCAGTATCAGAGCGTGGGGGATGATTCGGTCTTCTCCAATTCTGTCCGCGATTTTGCCCCCGAAAAACCTTGTCAAAATAGCCGCTCCCGAGTAGGAGATGTAGTAAATGGAAATAAAAGCAATCCCTCGTGCTTCGGCAAATGGGGAAACAAACCCCCCGACGGCAGCAAGACCGACACCGAACAAAAGGGCAATCAATGCTATTACTGAAACCTTTCGCTTTAACAGGACAGAGGAAAAAGACTGGCGCGGTTCATGTGGGACGTGCACGAATGATTCGGGAACAACAAGTTGGGTCAAAAGACCGAGTATCGCCATTCCTGTGGCGGCAAGAAAAAAGATGGAAAAGCCGAAGTCCCGGATTATAAGCTCACCGACGGCAGGCCCGATGGCCAATCCCATGAGTCCTGTAGCTCCGAATATGCCGATGCCTTCGTTTAAGCGTTTTTCGGGGACAATGTCGGCTATGTAGGTGAATGAAGCTGTGAAGCAGATGCCCGATCCCACGCCGTGTAAAATTCGTACAAGAATAAGTGGAAAATAAAAGCTGGACAGGTCCCCTCTGAAAAAGAGGTACATAATGGGAACGATGCTCATGATGATGCATCCAAAGGTATAACTTTTTTTCCTGCCGATCCTGTCAACCATATCAGAAATCCAGGGACGGCAAAGAACGGCAGATAGGGCAAAGACACCCATAATAATCCCTATATCTGACTTGGAACCTCCATGGTGCGTAATGAAAAGAGGAAAGAGGAAGAAAGCGCCAAAGCTTGATAAGTTAAACAGGTTGGCAAAGGACATGGTGATAAATGGGAAGCTGTATAGCATGTAAATCCTCTTAAGTTGACCGGGAGCGCACCCCGCAAGCCCCGCCTTGTAGGCGGGGTGAGGAGGCGCAGTATAAAATATACATATTGAATCGCGAAGTATATTGGAGAGATGAACAGTGGTCAAGCAAGAAAACGTTTTGCTGTCTTTGTCATTTACGATCGGGCCGGGAGTAACATTTCTTCAAGACAAGCTCAGCTCTGTTCGTAAAATCAACAGTGGACTTTATAAGAAATTAAAGGTAAATTTTATTTAAATAGACTTCAAATTTGTTTTTATGGCAAGGGGGAGAATAAATGCTTAAAGCCAAGGATTTTATGACAGAAGAGGTAATTACAGTTCGTCCCGAAACGGGAATTCTTCAGGCCGCAAAGTTGATGCTTAAACACCACTTTAATGGTTTACCTGTAGTTGATGAAGGTAATCGTTTGGTGGGAATTATTTGTCAGGATGACCTGATTGCCCAGCAAAGAGAGATTCCCCTGCCTTCTTTCTTCATTCTGCTCGACAGTGTTATTCCTTTAAGTTCCCATAAAAATATTGAGAAAGAAGTAAAGAAAATGGCTGCCATCACGGTAACAGAAGCCATGACACCTAATCCTATAACGGTTGATCCGGAGACCAGCCTGGAAAACATTGCCACACTGATGGTGAAGAACAACATACACACTTTACCTGTCCTGGATCAAGGTAAGCTGGTCGGTATTATAGGCAAGGAGGATATCCTGCGCACTCTTATGCCCGGTGGCGAAAAAGAAGATTGAACTGAAATTAATGTCGCAACTTTGTTATCAATTTTTAAAGTTCATATAACTTCCTTCTGTACGTAACACCGGGTGCTTGACTGATATTCGATAACCGGTCATTATCTATCTGTTGTTTCTTTTCTTCGGGAAATAGGTATACTATTTCTTTAATTCCACTATCAAATATCAAAAATTATAGCATGTTAGTTGTAAACATGGGGCAAAAAGGAGGAGCAAATATGAAAACAAGAAGCGTTTTGGTTTTGAGCATGCTTCTGCTTATCGGCTTGGCGTTTGGAATAACGCAGGCGGTGGCCGGAGAGCCGGGTCTTAAACCGATTGCAGAGTATGAAGGGGGCTTGCTTTACAAGGCCGGGAAATTTAACGTTTTCGACACGTCGTCTCGACCATGACATCGACTCGCAGCTACCGCATTGATTACTGGTCGAAATCCTGCATCTTTATAGAGGTTGGCTGTTGTATCGGCTATACGTAAGGCTGATCTTGATCAAATATGAATAAAGCCGAGTTCTTGTAGATCTACCTACTAAACAGAATCAAAGCTTTTAAAGTTTGTCGATTACCAATGGAAACCCACGGAGCCACTCCCCGAATTCCACGACCCGTTTGTGCTGGCAGGAGGTACAGAAATTACGGCATTCGCAGGAGAAGGCAAGCTAAGTTTTACTTATAATTTAGTGTTTTTTATTATGCGTTGTTTTTGTATTAGGCAAGAACTCTCATCCATTCATTAAGTGAGGTGATTCCTGTGGTGACCTTATCGAAACCCTGTGCCTGTAAGGAAATGATTCCCAGTTCTTCTGTTTTCGCTCTTATTTCAAAAGCTGATTTTCCAGCCATGATTAATTCTTTAATTTCGTCCCACAACGGCATAACCTCATATATGGCAATCCTTCCTTTGTAGCCTGTATTACTACATTCTTCACATCCCTCTCCCTGGGCAACATGATGGTCGTTAATATTGAACCCATAACTCATTAAAACATTTGCTTGTAAGTCGGTCGGAATAGCTTCAGTCTTACAATTTTCACAAATTTTTCTAATCAACCGTTGAGCAACAATAAGATTTATGGCAGAGGTAATAATATAGGGTTCTATGCCGATATTGATCAGCCTGGTAATGGTCTCGGGAGCATTATTTGTATGCAGTGTGCTTAATACAAGATGACCTGTCAGGGCGGCCTTAAAAGCAATTTCCGCAGTTTCAAAATCCCTGATTTCTCCCACCATGATTATATCAGGATCCTGTCTCAAAAATGTTCTCAGGGCACGGGCAAAATTTAAACCAATCCTGGTGTTCATCTGAAATTGGTTAATGCCCTTCAAATTATATTCTATGGGATCTTCAGCAGTTGAAATATTGAGGGTCCCATCATTTAAGCCGCGAAGCAAAGAGTAAATAGTTGTTGTTTTCCCGCTTCCTGTGGGTCCGGTAACCAGTATCATCCCTTTGGATTTAGACATAGCAGACAAAAAGATTGTTAAATCATCGTTATTTAATCCTAATTTGTTTATATCTAATAAATGATTAGAATTATCTAAAAGACGGAGTACAATCTTTTCTCCAAAGATTCCAGGAAATGTAGAAACACGAAAATCCACAACGTTCCCATCATTGCGTATTTTAAACCTGCCATCCTGTGGAAGGCGTTTTTCGGAGATGTCCAGTCCTGACATTATTTTTATACGCGAAGCTAAACCACTGGCATAACTTTTGGAGGGGTTTAGCGCAGTTATCAGGGTACCATCAATCCTAAGGCGGACTCTCAATTCATTTTCATAAGGTTCTATATGGATATCGCTGGATTTTTGTTTGATGGCCTCCGCTATAATCACATTCGCAAGCTTAATAATTGGGGCGTCTGAATCTTTCAGATCTTCATTGTAAGTAATGGATTCCTGCTTTTCCTCAACAAGTTCTAAGCCACTATTCCAATCACCATCTTGCATATTACCCATCGCCTGATGGTTGATCGACTTATTGACCTTAATGTTATAAAATTTTTCGATCGAATTAATAAGGTAGTATTCTGCAGCAAGATGGGGAATAACTGGATAACCGCTTATAAACTGGATTTCATTGAATATTTGCCAGTCGTTAGGATTCATCGTGGCTGTATATAGCTTCCCGTCCTTTGATTTGAAGGGAAGAACCTGATAACGCTTGATATACTTTTCAGGTATAGTATTCCGAATATTTTCAGTTAGATTCTTAATTGATGACAGGTTAACAACCCGGCAGTTTTTATATTGCTGAGCCAAGAAATGAGTGAGAACGGCTTCATCAACTAAATTTAGAGCACCAAGATTATATTGAAGACTGTTGCCATTTTTCTTTTTTGCTTTCAAAGCCTCCTGCAATTCTGCTTTAGATAATTTTTTGAACTCGAACAATCTACAGCCGATCGTTTCATTAATCAGATAACGGTCCAGCTTGTTCAGTGAAGAACATATATTATGTAAACTCTTTGTAACAGCCAGATATGTATCAACATGATTTTCTTTTTTTAGCCAATTGGTTAACGTATCCGAGGTCTTCTGAAAATTTTCTTTTATCGTATTGAATTCATCCAAGGTTGAAGTTATATCCTGAATACTCTCAGCAACTTTTTTTCTGATTGCAATGTATTTATCACCCATTTTTGAGGATACATCTTCAATAAAGGTTTCCATTTCATCGCTTTTCCCGCCAGACAGTAAATCGTTTATATATTCTTTAACCTTTTTCTCATCATCCGGGAGCAGCTCTTTTTTTTGCAAGTCATTGACTTTTCTTTCTTCGTTTTGGGGTTCCCTGTAAATAGGCTTATCAACGTGGTTTGTATTATCGTGTTTCCCCAATTCACTCGAACTTGTATCATCATGTGTTAATGGATTTTCATCACCAATATCAAAAGCATTTATTATATGACTGTGTTCACCTTCCTTTAAATCTCCCGACACTTTCTTATACTTGACCTCATTGAGCCGTATATTAGAAACACTGTTAATTTTTAGAGTCGCAGCGACATCTCCATTTTTACTTTTAGACCGTGGTTTTTGAGTCATTGCTTTTATGAAAATTATATAATCTCTCCGGGACAGTCCCCGATAAAAGGATATACTTTCGATAGCCCTTTGATCGAGGTCCAGAGAAAAATTGGCGGGTAAATTATTTTTGGATTCGATTGGGATATCGTCCACCAATAATTTACTGCCATTTACACTTAACGTTAATATTTTTTTGGTTTTAAGATGATTTACTAACGCTTCATAGGAATTATTTATTATCTCGATAGTGATGGGATGGTCTTCTGGATAAACACCGGTGCTATTTATGGCAAGATGAACCTTGTTAAGGGTATCAAGGAATAATTCTTTTTTGTTATTTCTTGGTTTCATTTTTCCTCAAACCTCAGTCACCCTGGCAAAAAGAAGCGCCTGTTTGTTTTTTAACAAGATATCACAAGGATCTCCTCTATATTTATTGAGTCGCGTCGCAAGATCGGCCGGATATCACCCTGCCGTTCAAGGTTTGTTTTTCCCAGTTTGCCGCCCGGTTTCCAGTACCCATGCAACCATGGACGAATGATAATAATAAATCAGTGGATATTTAAAGTCAAGGGTTAATAAAAAATGCGACTGTTGATTTCCATTTCAAATGTTGCATGAATTGGAAAAAGCAAAAAATCAATGCTTTCAGGAAGAAACACCCCACATATTGTGCTTTGCTTTTCCCTTAGAAAGTTTCAGATAATTACCATTGCTCTTAACTGTACTAATCCTCAAGGTATGAATCACATATCGAAACAACGGAATGAATTATCAAAGTGTCGACAGCTGATATATCGTAGCAGTTTTGTATTTTCTGGAAACAGTACACATATTGTTGTTACTTTTCTTCGAGAAATAGGTATACTATTTCTTTAATTCCACTATCAAATATCAAAAATTATAGCATGTTAGTTGTAAACATGGGGCAAAAAGGAGGAGCAAATATGAAAACAAGAAGCGTTTTGGTTTTGAGCATGCTTCTACTGGTCGGCTTGGCGTTTGGAATAACGCAGGCGGTGGCTGGAGAGCCGGGCCTTAAACCGATTGCAGAGTATGATGGGGCCTCGCTTTACAAGGCCGGGAAATTTAATGTTGTCGAGCTTCACGGCAATTTTCGCCAGATGGGAAGGCAGTATGGTTATCTGCTGAAGGATGACCTGAAGAGATTCTACAAGCTTGCCATCGTTGATGCCTTCATAAAGGGAAAACACCTTGATTACAAAGTGGCGAAATATGTGTCGGAAGAGATTTTTAAGAGGTGTCCGCAACGCTTCAGGGAAATTTTATACGGGATTGCGGAAACATCCGGCATGGAGTTTGAAAAGCTGCTTGTCTTGAATGAGCTTGTCACCCTGGCTCATATTATGGGAGAAGATGTGCACTGTTCCTTTATCGCGACATGGGGCGATTACTCGACGGACGGGACAATGATTACGGGACGGCACTTCGATTATCCCGAGTTCTTCAACAAATTCGCTGACTTTATGACGGTAACGGTCTTTAACCCCACTGACGGCAGTATCCCGACCGCAACGGTGGGGTTTTTGGGAAGCATTGAGGCGGTCACGGTGATGAACCGGAGCGGCCTTTTTGCAGAGGTTAATGACGGCACTCCATCGGGTGGAAACATAATTATGGAAAACAGGACCCTAAATTTCATACAGAACCTCGATTTTCTCTTCAATTCGTCCGATATGACACAGCTCGACGCGGCGGTGTCTTCCTCTCAGCCGTCGTTTTCTATGCTTTTTAATGTCGCGGACGAAAATGTTGCCTATTCGTACGAATTGCCGACATTCGGCATAAGGCGAAGGGTTCCGGATAAACCGGGGCTTCTGGTCTCAACCAATCATTTCGTCGATCCGTCTTGGGGCATTGCCCATTCTTCGGGAGACATATTTCAGACTCTTTCCCGTCGCACCAACCTTCTTGCGCTCGGCGAAAAATACAAGGGCAAGTTCAGCGTAAAGGTTATGATGGACGTCCTCGATACGCCTTACAGCAAGGGCGGAGCTCAAAGATCACATAACATCTATGAGACGATCTTTGTGCCGAAAAACCTGAAACTCTGGGTGAAAACGCCCGCTACATCGGACTGGGAGGCCGTTGACCTGGCAAGCCACTTTGATAAGAAAGTGAAATATTGATAAAAGATCGCTTTTCATACTTTGAGAGTTGACGAGCTGACCGATACAATTCTATTATGAAATTTAGAAATTATTGATTTATTTACGTTTAAAGTGATATCATTGAGTCCATAGAGTAACCATCTTATCTGATTCCGCATCTTCCTGCGGGCATAGCGGGCAAAACGAAAGGTAGTTTGAAAAATGTATGTTCCCCTACAGTATCAGGTTTCGGAGTATGACTGCGTACCCATCACCTTTGTAAATGCAATTACTTACCTCTTTGATCGCCAATCAATTCCCCCTCTTGTGATCCAGCGTATTTACATTTACAGTCTGGATACGGTTGCAAAAGGTGGAAAACTCGGAAGAGGGGGGACGAGCCCTTACGCGATTCGCCTTATCGGAAACTGGCTTAATTCCTATAAAACCAAAACTTTTTCAGTTTCAACCGAGTATCTATTGGAAGACCAGATACATCTTCGAGAAGAAAGCCCCATCATATCCTGCCTCGAAGAAGGAGGCGTCGCCCTTTGTAATATCTACCTGGGTCACCGCGAGTGGCATTATATATTGGCCATTAAAATTGAGGAGGATTGGATGTACTTCTTCGACCCCTATTGTAGACAATTTCTCAGGGGGTTACGCGGTATCGTAAAAATTCTGAAAAGCGAAGACGGACGGGCTCCCAACCTGGCCATTCGGTGCGACTGGCTGGATTCTCACAGAGAGCACCAGCAATTCTGTTTCGGGGAAACACCTGACAGGGAATGTCTCCTCATGTGGAGGCAGAGGTGAGGCTCCACGAGGGGTATGGTTTATATTTGGAGATTGTGGTTATGGCTGAGGTGTACTTCGAAGACAATGGGGGTCAAATCTGCTCTTGACTCATCTTTATTTATTCCCATAAATTGCATACAGGGAATTAATATCGTAACATCGTCGTAAATTTTACAGTTTAAAAGGGCTGCTATGTCGTAACAGTTCCGGGTATTCGAGGAACAGTAAACATATTATTGTTTCTTTTCTTCGGGACATAGACATACTGTCCCCTAAATTTAGGATAGAAGGATGAAATAATATGCGCTCAACCAGACCTTCTTTTTTATTTCTATCTGTAATAAGTGTATTTTTTTAGTTTTCAATGCGTTTGCCAGGGCGCCGAGTCGGACGGGTAAGATGGAGAAGCCAAGCGGTTTACAGCCTGTTTTCCCGGATAAAATTCGTTGTATGGAGATTGCCTCACCATATGGATCGCAAACCCGCTACGATGGCAATCGACGGCCGGAATTTCGATTCGGGGGCTACCTTATGATTTACCACGAAGCTGGTTCCAAGCTCAAGGAATCAGCTGATACGCCATCCCGCAAAAAAACGGTTACAATCCCGTACATGACCACCGATGGTCATATCTGGCCGCCGGGCACGCGTGTTGTGTGGCCGGTTGCTTGCCAACCGAGGTAGGCAACCGTTAAATGTTGAGTCGGTGTAAAATTAATTTCAGAAATGCAGGAATCAATGATTAAGTCCACGCCTTCTGCCTGTGAAGAATTTGTTTCATCTTTAGAAAAGCTTTTTACAATCTCACTGAACGATATCAAAGTGATTATTACGGGCTTTCACGCGGAAATGCGCAAAGGCCTTTCCGGTCATGAAAGTTCCCTGAAGATGATACCTTCATTTGTTGACAGGCCGAAGGGAAATGAAAAGGGTAAGTTTATCGCGCTTGATCTTGGCGGCACAAACTTTAGAGTGCTTGCGGTCGAACTCGACGGTGTGGGAAACTCAATTGTTTCGGCTGTCAGCAAATTTGCCATTCCGAAAAAAGACATGGAGGGAACAGGGGAGCAGCTTTTTGATTTTATTGCCGACTGTATTGATTCCTTCCTGACTGAAAACAATATTGACAGAAAAAACTTCTATGACCTCGCGTTTACGTTTTCTTTTCCCGTAAAACAGACAAACATTGTCTCTGGTTCGCTTATCGTCTGGACAAAAGGTTTTACAGCGAAAGGAGTTGAAGGCGAAGATGTCATAATACTGTTGAATGAAGCGTTGAGCAGGAAGAATATTAGCTGTATTAAAGTTGCGGCCCTTGCCAATGATACTGTGGGTACTCTGGCTGCCAGAAGCTATACCGACCCCACTTGTGACCTGGGCGTTATAATGGGTACCGGAACTAATGCGTGTTATCGGGAAAAGCTCTCGAATATACCAAAATTGAGAGGACCGGATCCTGAAGGGTATATGATTGTCAATATGGAATGGGGCAATTTTGATAAACTCAGGCTGACACGTTACGATAAACAGTTGGACGAGGCTTCTGTTAATCCAGGCGCCATGTACCTTGAGAAAATGGTATCCGGCATGTATCTGGGCGAGGTCACACGGCTTATTGTAATAGATTTGATAAAGAGAGATCTCATGTTTTTAAATGAACCCGACGCCGCTGAAAGTTTTAAGAAAAAGGATTCGTTGAAGACAGAGCATATGTCCCTGATTGAAGGGGATGAAACAGAAAATCTTGGCGAAACGGAACAATTTCTTAACAACAGTGGAATTACAAATACTACTCTTCACGATAGGACACTATTAAAACGTCTGTGTGAATTTGTATCAGCCCGAGCGGCCAGACTTGGCGCGGCGGCTATCTGTGCGGTAATTACCTGGATGGATCCGGAACTTGATGACATGCACACCGTTGCCGTTGACGGTTCACTCTTTGGGAAATACCCCGGATTTGGAGCTAAAATAACGGATGTATTCAAAAAACTATACGGCGAAAAAGCGGAAAAAATAATACTGGTTCATTCCAAAGACGGCTCCGGCAAGGGCGCAGCCATCATAGCTGCCGTAGCCGCGTCGTCTGAGAAAAATAAAACGTGATATAGCAAAAGATATTAACAAACAGAAATACTGAAAACGAGGAGAAACTAAATGGCGGTAAACACAAAAGCAAAAACAAAAGTTTTCTGGGTCTGCCTGATAGCTTCCCTTGGCGGACTGCTTTTTGGCTTGGACCAGGGGTTTATCAACGGGTCTCTGGGCTTTATTCAGAAAACCTTCAATTGGACAACATCCCAGGGTGAATCATTCGCGAGTATTATTCTGATAGGCGCGATAATCGGTGCATTCTTGAGCGGTTTTATTTCAAAAGCCATTGGACGTAAAAACACGCTCATTTTAGCGGCGCTGTTTTTTTCAGTATTCACTGTCTGGGGTTCAAGCACAGACTCACAGACTGTTCTTTACTTTACCAGAGTGTGCCTGGGGCTTGCTGTAGGATGCGCTTCCTTTGTAGTACCGCTCTACCTTTCTGAAATTGCCCCCGCTAAGCTCAGGGGCGGTTATATCTCCCTTTATCAGTTTACCATTACTATCGGCATATTTGTTATTTATGTAAGCAATATTTTGATAGGCAAGGCTTCGAGCAGCGATGATCCATGGAGATTGATGCTTTTTATTATCTGCATACCGGCCATTATAATGCTGATTTCCGTGCTTACTATTCCTAAATCTCCAAGATGGCTGATGCTCAAAGGCAGAGAAAAAGAAGCGGAAGAAGTCCTTACTAAAACCAGAGAAACTGAAGCCGAGATTAAAAATGAATTGGCGGAAATCAAAGAAAACCTTAAACATGAGGAAGGCTCGGAGAAGGTGAGTGCGGTTGCTATGCTCGGCAAATCTTATTTTGCTAAAATAATTATTCTCGGTATCCTTCTTCAGCTACTGCAGCAACTTAGCGGGATCAACTGTGTAATTTACTATTCCACAATAATTTTCGAGAAGGCCGGATTTGAGAATGCCAGTGTGGCCACAGTAGCCTGCGGGCTAGTTAATATGCTTGCTACTCTGATCGCTATTTTCTTCTGCGACAAATGGGGAAGAAAACCTATTATTTATATGGGACTGATCCTGATGATTATTACGTTGCTGTTTCTGGGTACTGAATTTATCAGAATTGAAAGAGGAATGCAGATATACAGATTGGGACAGACGGTTATACTCGGTTCCTGTCTTGTTTATCTGCTCGCATTCGGTTTCTCTTTAGGGCCGCTGATCTGGGTAATCTGCGCGGAAATTTTCCCGTTGGAAGCCAGAGATTTCGGTATTACTGTTACAACAATGGCCAACTGGATCGGCAATTACTTTGTTGTCAGGTTCTCGTTAAGCATTATGGAAAAATGGGGTGGATCTACTCTGTTCTTTTTCTTCGCGCTCTTCTGTCTTCTCGGTTTTGTGCTGATAGGAGGGTATACTCCTGAGACCAAAGGCGTTTCACTCGAAGAGATTGAGATGAATCTGAAAAAAGGCAAGAAGCTTAGAGACCTTGGATTTTCTGAAGCCAGCGCGTAATTTAAAAGGGTATTCCGGGGACATCATTCTTGTTTTTTGACTTAGCTGATATTCTGTGCTTAATCTTTTGAACATTTTTTCGTTATTGTAAATTCGGCTGTCATGACCGTATGGCCGGATGGTTTTTCGGTTTACATCGGAAGTTAATTAATTCGACTTTTCTCCCGTCTATTGAGGGTCTTGGCAAGGACAGGGAACAAAAGTGAACCGAAAGGAAGAATGCCTTGTGCCATAGTACTTACACCACGTTGATGATAGTTTCGTTGTGCCAAAACTACTCTATCACCCTGTTTTTACAGGATCAACGAGGTTTTTTACTTTTTTTGATGGTGAATCAGGGTACCCTTCTCCGGTTGAATTTGAGCAACAGGTAAGTTAATACAAATAATAGTCCACTTTTTGAGGGGAACATCATGTAAAAAGCCGCGTCCGGTTAAGCGCATCGTCAGCCGCTATTTCAAAAACAATGAATAATGAAGATATTAAAACCATGAGAAAACAGGTTACCACTTATTCGTAATTATTGTAATGTAATGACAGAAAGAATTTGATATACAGTAGTCATGTTATTGCAATACTTCGGGACCAGAAGGTTGTTATAACGAACAAACTTTAACGTGTAGCATCAGGGAAAAAGGATTTAATCAAATAAGTTAAGCTAACCGTTCCCCAAATTGGTCATTTGAAACCGACTTCTCTTAAAACCGATTTTTCTTGAAACCTTCATCTTATAAACGAGGGCAATTCAGTTTAGATAATTCTATGTTCGGAAATATGGACGAAATTAACTAAGAAGCAACATAATACTGGGGAAATAATTTCGATGAAAGGATGATAAGATGAAAAACAAAATAGTTATTGGCATATTTGTTTTGATTATCATAGTGATTACGATTGTATTTCTCACTCGAAAATCCACGGAAAAAGGAGAGATATCCGTAAGGCTGAGCTGGCTTATAAATGCCAACCAGACAGGGTTTTTGACATCTGTTGCGAAGGGATTTTATACTGAAGAGGGACTGAATGTGACCAACCATCCAGGTGGCGTAGATTTCCCATCCATACAGCTTGTAGCTTCCGGTAACGATGATTTTGGCGTTCAGTCAGGATCAGAAACTATGATCTCGGCCAGAGCAAAAAATATCCCAATAAAGGCGATAGCAATTTTGGACAAAAAGAGCCCCTATGTATATTTTTCATTACGCAAAAAGAACATCACAAGCCCAAAAGATTTTGAAGGTAAAATTGTGGGAGTTTCCTTTGGCAGACCTCTTGAGATAGTTTACAGAATATTGCTTAGTAAAGAGGGTGTTGATACAACAAAAATAACAGAAGTAAAGAAAATTCCTTCTAATGTTCTTCTATTTACAGGTGTATATGATGTCCAGCCAGGATTTATAGCAGATTTGATATTTGCAGAGGAGGAAGCCAAAAAAGAAGGTATAGAACTCAACGCAATAAGACCTACCGATTTCGGCATCAAATCTTATGGATATGCTATATTTACTACAGATGAAATAATTCAGAAAAACCCTGAACTTGTTGAGCGATATCTCAGAGCGACCTTGAAGGGATGGAGATATGCTCTGGAAAATCCCGATGAATGCGTAAAATATGTCTTGGCTGAAAACAAACTCTTGGAAGGGACACCACAATTGAAAGCACTAAAAGCGCGAAAAGAGTTTATTTTACCCGAAGATTCGGATACGCCTCTGGGTTGGATGGAAAGAGAAGTATGGGAAGAGATGATGCACAACATGCTTGAGCAGGGCATAATAGATGAGCCTGTAAATCTGGATGATGTGTATACCAACAAGTTTTTGAAAAAAATTTATGGAATAGAATAGGATCATTTTTATGACCCCAGCACTAAAATTGGAAAATATATCTAAGATATATCCTTCAAAAACCGGCGACCTGCTTGTATTGGAAAAAATTGATGTTGAAGTCGGCAAAGAAGAATTTGTTTCTATCATTGGCCCGTCCGGATGCGGCAAGACAACCTTGCTAAAAATTATAGGTGGAATTTTAAAACCCACAACGGGACAGGTGTTAATAAATAACCAAGAAAGTGAGAAAGTCCTTCAAGAAAGGAAAATAGGAATTGTATTCCAGAGTCCGGTTTTAATGAGATGGCGGACAGCAAAAGAGAATATTAATTTACCTTTGGAACTAATGGGTAAAAAAACTGACGTCACTCATTTGTTTGATTTGATAGGTCTGAAAGGATTTGAGGAAAGCTACCCCCGCCAGCTCTCTGGAGGTATGCAGGAAAGAGTTGCTATAGCCAGAGCGCTTGTGTTTAAACCGTCGATACTGTTAATGGACGAGCCTTTTGGAGCATTGGATGAAATAACGCGACACAAGATGAATTTAGAATTGATCGATTTGTGGCAGAGTGGCAAAACAGAACTGTCGATGATAGTCTTTGTGACCCATAATATTATTGAAGCTATATTTTTATCGGACAGGATCATTGTTCTGACCAAAAGACCAGGAAGAATAAAAGCAATTGTGGACGTGAAACTGGAAAGACCGAGGAGTATTGCTTTGAGAGATAGCAGGGAGTTTGTCAGCCTTAAAAAAGAACTTCGGGGGCTGACTGAGGCATGAACAGAAAATATCTTTATCCGGTGATTGTTTTTGTAATAATTGTAATTCTATGGGAGTTTCTGGTAGCTTTGTTTGGTATAAGGGAATTCATCTTACCATCACCTTCTGCCATCGTCGTGCATTTAATCGATTCTGCACATTCTATAGCCTATCATTTCTGTGTTACAATGTCTGAGGCTGTTCTCGGTTTTTTAACAGCTGTTCTGATAGGTGTACCAATAGCTGTCTTATTCAGCTATTCCAAGTTTGCTGAATGGAGCTTTTATCCTTACATTGTAGCACTCAAGGTTACACCGATAATTGCAATGGTGCCATTCCTGATCTTGTGGTTTGGTGTTGGGCCTGTTTCAAAAATTATAGCAGCTGCAATCATGGCGATTTTCCCAATAGTTGTCGATACAACAAGGGGACTCAGGGAGATCAGACCAGAATGTCTGGAGATGATGAAATCATTTTCTGCAACAAAACGACAGACATTTATGAAACTGAAATTACCTAATTCAATTCCTTATTTATTTTCCGGGCTGAAAATAGCAACAGCTCTTTCTACAGTAGGTGCAGTAGTGGCAGAATTCGTAGGTTCGAATGAAGGTTTGGGATTTTTGATTCTTACACATTTCTACTATCTGGAAACAGCCACGATGTTTGCTTCACTAATTGCTCTCAGTGCAGGGGGTATTGTGTTTTTTTTCATAGTATCTCTTATCGAATCTAAATTATTACAAAAATACGGCATCGGAGTAGAGGAATGAAATTCAGAGGGAAATTCAGGGGTTACTCAATCAGATAATAACGGCTCTTACAATCAGGGCACTCCAGAAAATCCCCTTTAGCATCCTGATGTAGACAGCCTTCCCCGATTCGTTCTATTATTCCACCTTCTTCGTTTTTTGCCGTGGCATTCATCTCAGGGCAATATATCCACGTGCCACAGTTGTCACAATAAAGATTTTCCTTTAAGACTTTAGTTCTGCTTACCGTAAATTCTTTCATAATGTTCACCTCTTTGACAGGGAATTATCTGTGTATTATAATATTAAGCCGATTTCAACTTTTTCCACTTACATGAGAAAGTATTGAAAATTCGGTAGAGGAGTATATGGAGAACATCTTTTTGTTTGACAAACGGAAAATGAAATTATACTATGAAATACATTTAGAAGCAGAGGATAAAAAAAACATGTTTAAAAATACTATCGCTATTATCATATGCGGGATAATTAGGCCCGATGCTTGGGGGGGGGACCTGATAATGGTGTAGTGTTTTAACTGTTCAGCATAAAAATCCGTTATCAGGTTCACTGGTAACGGATTTTTTAGTTTGAGGGAGGTTACTACCAATGAAAAAATGGGATGTGCTGATTTATGATACAACCTTGAGAGACGGAGCGCAGGGAGAAAACGTCCACTTTTCCGCAAAGGATAAATTGCGGATCGCCCGGAGACTGGATGATATGGGCTTTCATTATATCGAAGGTGGATGGCCGGGGTCAAATCCGAAAGATATGCGCTTTTTTCAGCTTGCGCGGGATGTGGAATTTAAAAATGCCCGTCTTACGGCTTTTGGAAGTACCAGGAAGGTCAATTCCTCTCCTGAGGATTGTCCCAACCTGAAAGCCCTGCTTCACGCGGAAACACCGGCTGTCGCAATTGTTGGAAAAAGCTGGGATCTTCACGCAACTGAGATTCTCGGGGTATCGTTAAAGGAAAATCTTTTAATGATACAAGAAACCATTGAATATCTGAAATCGAAAGGAAAAGAAGTAATCTACGATGCCGAGCATTTCTTTGATGGATATAAAAATAACTCTGAATATACCCTCAAGACCGTTCAAGTGGCTCTCTCTGCCGGTGCCGATATAGTTGTCCTGTGCGATACCAATGGAGGTACCCTTAATAGAGAATTGGTTAAAATAATAAGTGAAGTTGTCTCGTCCATCCCTCCTCACCTTTTAGGCATTCATGTACATAATGATTGCGACCTTGCGGTGGCCAATTCCCTGTCGGCCGTTGAAACAGGGGTGAGAATGGTCCAGGGAACGATAAACGGTTATGGAGAAAGGTGTGGGAATGCAGACTTGATCTCTATAATCAGCAACCTCGAGTTGAAAATGAAGAAGAGGTGTCTACCTGAGACGTCGATCAGACAGCTTACGAATCTCTCACGTTATGTAAGTGATGTGGCAAACATTCCTCCTCTTAACTCAAGCCCTTTTGTCGGTAAAAGCGCATTCGCTCATAAAGGCGGTATTCATGTAAGCGCCATTTCAAAAAATCCTGTAGCCTATGAACATATTGAACCTGAACTCGTGGGAAACCACCGGAGGGTATTAATTTCAGACCTCTCCGGAAGGAGCAATATAGAATATAAATCGAGAGAGCTGAAAATCTCTTTGGGAGAAAATGTCTCCAATGGCAATAAAATTGTTCAGGAGATAAAGAACATGGAAGATCAGGGATATCAGTTTGAAGCTGCCGAAGGTTCGCTTGCACTTCTGATGAGAAAAGCAACGGGTGAATTTAAGGAACCTTTTGTCCTGGAGTCCTTCCGTGTCATCGACGAAAAAACAAAAGAAAGCTCATCCAAATCTCAGGCAATGATTAAGATATCGGTTGGAGAAAAGGAAGAGATAACAGCCGCAGAGGGAAATGGTCCTGTAAATGCTCTTGATAGTGCCCTGAGGAAAGCGTTAAGAAAATTTTATCCTGAAATTGACAAGATGCACCTGGTGGATTTCAAGGTGAGGATCCTGGAAGGAACCGATGGAACGGCGGCAAAAGTAAGGGTTCTGGTGGAGTCGAGGGATGAAGAGGAAATCTGGAACACAATCGGGGTCTCCTCAAACATTATTGAGGCGAGCTGGCATGCCCTTGTGGACAGCATACAATATAAATTGAGTAAGGGAAAAAAGTAAAAAAAACAATTGACATCCATATTCTTTTATTTTAATCTACTAAGACTTTTATGTCGGGGGATTTTTATAAGATGATGTGTGGTGTGAAGAGAGACCTATCTAACTTAAACGGCCTTCTGCTTTTGTGCTTGTTGAGCCTTACAGGTTTCTTATACCCGCCGCCCGCCGTTTGTATAAGAGGATGAACCAATAAATAAGACAGTGCTAAGAGGCCATGGGCGGCAAAGCCCATGGCCTTTTTATTTTTAGATGGAGGTAAAAATAATGAAATCGGACAAAAATAAAGTTTTCATATTCGATACGACTCTCAGAGATGGAGAACAGTCCCCTGGTTTCAGTATGAATATGGAGGAGAAACTCAGATTTGCCAGGCAATTAGAAAGGCTCGGTGTAGATATTATTGAAGCTGGATTTCCGGTTGCCTCGGAAGGGGACTTTGCGTCAGTTCAGCAAATTGCCCGGGAGATCAGAGGCCTTCAGGTTGCTGCGCTTGCCAGAACACATCTTGCGGATATTGATAGGGCATGGGAAGCAGTTAAAGATGCGGCGAATCCCAGAATTCATACATTCATATCTTCATCTGACATACATCTCGAGTATCAGTTAAAAAAGACACGTGAGCAGGTCCTGAAGGATGCGCGTGCCGCCGTGGAATACGCCCGTGCCTTTACGAAAAACGTAGAATTTTCGGCTATGGATGCAACAAGAACGGATAAAAGCTATCTTTGTGAGATGGTGGAAACTGTTATTGCTGCAGGAGCTACCACAGTTAATATTCCCGATACTGTTGGATATACCATGCCCGATGAATTCGGCGAATTAATGGCATATCTTTTTCAGAATGTAAAAAATATTAGCAATGCAATCATATCGGTTCACTGCCATAATGATCTCGGTATGGCGGTTGCGAATTCGCTGTCTGCTCTGAAGCACGGGGCAAGGCAGGTAGAGTGTGCGGTAAACGGTATAGGGGAGCGGGCAGGAAACGCTTCCCTCGAAGAGGTTGTTATGGCCCTGGAAACGAGGAAAGACCTCTTCGGACTTTATACGAATATCAAGACCGAGCAAATCTATCACTCGTCAAGGCTGTTAGTAGATATAACCGGTATACCTGTTCAGCCGAACAAGGCAATTGTGGGAGCAAATGCCTTTGCCCATGAGTCCGGTATTCATCAGGACGGCCTGATCAAGGAAAAGGCGACTTATGAAATTATGACCCCGCAATTAGTAGGAGTTTCGGATACGCATATCGTCCTTGGAAAACACTCGGGTCGCCACGCGATGAAAGAACACCTAAAGAAGATGGGATATAGCTTTTCCGACGAGGAAGTTGACAAAGTTTTTAAACGATTCAAAGAACTTGCAGACGTCAAGAAAGAAATATTTGATGAGGACATTGAGGCCATTATCTCTGATGATGTCTTCAGAAAACCTGACAAATACAGGCTGGTTTACCTAAATGTCGTAAGTGGCAATACGGCAATTCCGACGGCGACTGTTCAGATGGAGATAGACGGAGAGGTGATACAGGAGGCGGGTTTCGGGGTGGGCCCTGTTGATGCGGCCATCGCCGCCATCAGGAAAATCACGAAGACGAGCCACCCTCTTCTCAGATACGCGGTAAATGCGATAACAGGGGGAACAGATGCCCAGGGAGTGGTTACTGTTCAACTCAAATACAATGGACGTTCAGTCGTGGGACGTGGTACAGACCCCGATGTCCTTGTGGCATCCGCCAAGGCCTATATAAACGCTTTAAACAGACTTGAGTCTCTGAAAGCATATGGCCATAAAAAAATTGAAGTTGAGTAAAGAATATTTTCCCCTAACGTTTAAAAGTATTTGACTTTTTTCAACCTTCTGATATGTGAGTCGAATCTTCATAAAAATAAACAGGAGAGAAGGATTCAGACATGCCTATGACGATTACAGAAAAAATTCTGGCGCTCCATGCAGGGGTAGAAGAGGTTTCTCCTGGAGATTTAATAGAAGTAAAAGTCGACATGGCGCTTGCCAATGATGTTACAGCCCCCCTTGCAATCGAAACATTCGAGAAGATTGGAACAAAAAAAGTCTTCGATAATGAAAAAATAGCTCTGGTAGCCGACCATTTTGTGCCGAATAAGGATATCCAGTCGGCAGAGCAGGTAAAGCTTATGCGGGAATTTGCCAGGGAACATGATATCAAATATCACTTTGATGGTGGTGAATCGGGAATTGAACATGTGATACTTCCCGAGAAAGGCCTTGTTTTACCGGGGCAGGTGGTCGTCGGTGCTGATAGCCATACGTGTACATATGGAGCTCTGGGCGCATTTTCAACAGGAGTTGGGAGCACGGACCTTGGTGCTGTTATGGCAACGGGCGAGATATGGTTAAAAGTCCCGCCAACCATCAAGATAGAATATAAAGGAAATCTACCGGCAGGTTTAAGAGGAAAAGATTTGATCCTCTATACTATCGGTTTATTGGGTGTGGAAGGTGCTCGTTACTGTGCGCTCGAGTTTGCGGGTGAAGTAATTAAAAAACTTCCAATGTTTCAAAGGTTTACAATGGCCAATATGGCTGTGGAGGCCGGGGGGAAAAACGGAATCATAGAACCGGACGAAATAACGCTAAAATACGTTGCTGAAAGATCTTCTTCAAAACCCCTGATTTTGAAAGGTGATAGTGATGCAAAGTATGAAAAAGTAGTGAAGATAATGGTGGATAAAATTGAGCCGCAGATTGCATTTCCCCATTCACCGGCAAATGTTCGTCCTGTTTCAGAGGCGGGTCACATACAGCTCGATCAGGTATTTATTGGATCTTGTACGAACGGCCGGTTGGAAGACTTGCGTGATGCGGCAAGCATTTTAAAGGGAAGAAAAGTTGCCCGCGGCTTGAGGCTTATAGTTATACCGGGGTCTCCCTGGATATACAAGAAAGCGATACAGGAAGGAATTATTGAAGCGCTCCTCGATGCCGGCGCCGTGATCGGCCCCCCCTGCTGTGGTCCCTGCCTGGGAGGACACATGGGTGTCCTGGCTGAAGGTGAAAAGGCACTATCAACAACTAATAGAAACTTTATAGGAAGAATGGGTCATCCGAAGAGTGAGGTATATCTATCGAATCCTCTGATTGCGGCTGCATCTGCTGTTTTGGGCAGGATTGGCACCCCGGATGAGCTATAATTGAGGCAAAAGGTAAAAGGCTAAAGGTGTATTAAATCTCCCTCTCCCTCGATGGGAGAGGACTGGGGTGAGGGTAAATAAAATGGAACTTCAAGGAAAGGTCTGGAAATTTGGCGACAACATTGATACTGACCTGATTATTCCGGCAAGGTATCTCAATATTTCAGATGGGCCTGAGTTAGCTAAATACTGTTTTGCTGATATCAGACCGGATTTTGCGAAAGATGTCTCTTCCGGAGATATCCTCGTTGCGGGCAGAAACTTCGGTTGTGGTTCATCTCGTGAGCATGCTCCGCTCGCTATTAGAGAAGCCGGTGTCAGCGTGATCATAGCTAAAAGTTTTGCGAGAATATTTTACCGGAATGCGTTTAATATAGGGTTGCCGCTGCTTGAATCGGAAGAAGCGGCCGAAGGCATACTGGAAGGAGAACAGGTAGCCGTTAATCTTGCCAGCGGTGAGTGTAAAAGTATCGACAGCGGAAAAATTTACACGGCGCGCCCAATTCCTGATTTTATGAGGAAACTTATAAAAGCGGGAGGATTGGTGGAGTACATAAGGAGAGGTGAAAAGAAACCATGAAGACGTATGATATTGGCGTAGTACCCGGAGATGGAACAGGGCTCGAGGTGACCGTAGAGGCCGTTAAGGCATTGAATGCTCTTTCGGAGACTGGAGGGCCTCAATTTAATTTTACCGATTATGACATCGGCGGAGAAAGATACCTCAGCAAAGGAGAACTTCTTCCGGACTCCGTTCTGTCTGAATTGAGAGAGATGGATGCTATTCTCCTGGGTGCTATCGGTCATCCGGAAGTTGAACCGGGAATACTTGAAAGAGAAATTCTCTTAAAGATGCGCTTTGAACTGGACCTTTATATAAACTTGAGACCTGTTGTTCTCTTCCCCGGTGCGTATACACCTCTTAAAGACAAGAAACCCGAGGACATAGACTTTGTTGTCGTCAGGGAAAACACCGAGGGGCTTTATGCGGGGAGCGGCGGTTTTTTAAGGAAAGGTACTCCGGATGAAGTGGCGATTCAAGAATCGATAAATACGAGAATGGGTGTTGAACGCTGTGTCCGTTATGCTTTCGAATATTGCAGGAAAAGAAATAAAGAAAAGAAACTGACCCTGTGCGGAAAAACAAACGCACTTACCTACGCATTCGGTCTGTGGGAAAGGGTTTTCAACGAATGCGGCAGTGAATATCCTGACATAAAAACGGATTACGCAAACGTCGATGCCACCTGTATGTGGATGATAAAGAATCCTGAATATTTTGATGTAATTGTGACCGATAACATGTTCGGGGATATTATTACTGATCTGGGAGCAATGATACAGGGTGGGATGGGTATTGCTGCCGGCGGCAATATAAACCCGGGCAATATAGCAATGTTTGAACCTATAGGGGGGTCCGCCCCAAAATATACGGGAATGAATGTAATAAATCCCCTGGCGGCAATAGGTGCGGCGCAGATGATGCTCGAATATCTTGAAGAAGAAACGGCGTCGAAAAACTTACTTGAAGCGATCAAGAAAGTCGTAAAAAACGACATCAAGAGTCTCGATGCGGGTAAAATGGGTTTCGGAACGCGTGAGATAGGGGATTTGGTAGCCCGCTATATTAAGGGGTGAAAACTGCCACGGGACCTTCGGCACATTGCAAGGTGTTTTGCTTTATATTTCTATGAGGTCTAATCTTCAGAATGCGTGACCGACCGTCGAAGGTGCTTGATCGTGCCGTGACGACGCTTGATCTCAAGCCTCCGTTTTTTTGATGCGAGAGTTGGTCTTGTCCCGCGGCGGGGTTTGGGTTTTACAGCCGCCGTTCGGATTAAATCAATCAATTTCGTAATTGCATCCTGCCGGTTTCGCTCCTGTGTACGGAACCGGCGGGCATCGATAATCAGCACTCCATCTCCTGTAGCTCGCCGGCCTGCCATATGAATCAGACGTTCGCGAACTTCGTCCGGCAGAGAAGGTGAATTGTTCACATCGAAGCGGAGCTGAACGGCCGTGGCGACTTTGTTGACATTCTGCCCGCCCGGCCCGGAGGCACGTATGAAATCCAGTTGAATTTCACTCTCATCAATTTCTATGGTGGGTGTAATACGAATCATGATTAAATTTTTTCAATGACCGATGTGTGTACAAATGGTTGTTTTCAGAGGATACATTTCTAAAATTGTTCTGTAGGTTTCGTGTCCATTGTCATCTGATTATTTCTCAATTGAATGACGATATTTTTCGTCCATGTTTCATCCAATTCCGGATAATCTTCCCTGTTATGTGTTCCCCTTGTTTCTGTTCTCATCATTGCAGCCGCGGCAATGATAGGGCCAATAGTAATGAAATTCTCAACCTCTAAAAGTTCGGTAAGCGTTTTATATGATCGGTTGCCGACGATACAGAGATTTTCTATTTTTCCCTTTCTTATTTTATCCAGTAAAGTGATTGCCTTCCGAAGCCCATCTTCGTTCCTTAAGACTCCCACATAGAGACTCATAATTTTTGTAATTTCATCTCTTACCTCCAGGTAATCTGACCCACTGTCGCGTTTTAAAATATTTTCCAGTCGGGTTTTTAAAGAATTAACCCGGTCTGGTAATATGGGAATTCTTGAGGCAAAAGAAGCCCATTTTGCCGCATACCTGCCCGCTATCGCTCCAAATACCTGTGTTTCAGTCAGAGCGTTTCCCGTCAAACGATTGGCTCCCATGATCCCCGATTCGACTTCGCCCGCGGCATAAAGCCCTTTAATGTCGGTTTCGCATTGCTCATTGATTACGATACCCCCTATAAAGTAATGGGTGCCGGGAGCCCATTCGTATGGCTGCCATGAGGGGTCAAAGTTTTCCGCGGCACAGGACTCCAGGAAGCTCTTAAACTTGGATAATTCACCTTCTGGAATACCTGAAAGATCACCAAAAACCCCTCCATGGGGTGAATGACGTCCTTCTGTTATCTCCTTCTGGGCACATTTTGCCATTTCCGCGCGGGTGACGAGCTCCATTTTCTCAGGGTTATACTTCCTCATGTAACGTTCATATAAACCGTTATAGAATCTCCCTCCCAGGGTAACACAACCATCCGCGGGAGGTGGCGTTCCGCGCATGGCTTCAGGAAAGATCATACATACTCTTCCCTGCACGAATTCCATATCCGATAATCTGGCACCTGTCCTGTAGGCGAGGGCATATCCGTCACCTGTTATCCCCGGTGGGTTGGTTGTAAGAGAATAAAGATTCCCCGCTCCGCCGGTGGCGAGAATTACAGCTTTGGCACTTATAATCAAGATATTCTCTTTTTCAAATTCCAGACCGACGGCGCCTACTACAGCGTTACGATCTTTTATCAGATCGACAATCATTACATTATCCAATATTTCGATTCCCAGTCTTTTAGCCTCGTTAACGAGTCCTTTAAAAAATCCGCCACGGTAACGATCTTCCGCAATGACACCACGGTTGACAGAGCTTCCTGTAAGGGGAAAAAGGTTGAAATTTCCGTCTTTCTGGTCAAATTTGGTTCCGTAGTGATCGATATCCCTGGTCCTTTCGACTGCATGGTTCACAAGCAACCTTACCAGCTTCGGGTTATTCAGGTAGCTGCCTTCGCGAAGTGTGTCTTCAAAATGACGTGCAGTGCTGTCCTCTTTGTTGAAATGGGCCAACATTACGCCCATTGCTCGGGCCGTTGTACAACCGGACGGAAAATCCCCCTTAGAAACGACAAGAACATCGACACCCATGTTACGAGCTTCGATTGAGGCGCGCAACCCCGCACCACCGGCACCTATAACGAGAACATCGGTCTCCAAAAACCTTTCAACTAACTTTGGCATGTCCGAGCCCTTTCAAAAGTTATATCATTTTTTAATTATTTAACAGGATGCATCTTTAAACGCTATTATCCCATTTTTCCGGGTAACCAGAGGCATAGTTCCGGAAAAGCTATGAAGATAATTAGACAGGCAAGCTCCACAAACACAAATGGTAAAGCGCCGGCTATAATATCGTTGAGAGATATATAATCCGGCGATACACCCTTGATTATGTAGAGATTGAGCCCTACCGGAGGTGTGATGACTGCCATTTCGCAGGTAATACCCACGATGATGCCATACCACAAGCTATTGTAGCCTAAGTTCAAGATGATGGGTAGAAGAAGAGGTGTGCTGATCAATATTACCGATACAATATCCATAAACATTCCCATCAGGATAAGGACACCAATGGCAAACGTTAGCGTCATCCAGTGAGACAGGTGTGCCTTTTCCAGAATCATGATCAAATTTTGAGGGGCCTCAAGGAGTGTCAGGACATAGCCGAAAAGGAGAGCAGAGGTAAATATGAAGAGGATCATTCCGCTGGTGAGAATCGTTTTCATAAATATTCCCTGAATAACCGTCCAGTTAAGTGTCCTGCGGTGAAGATTAATCAAAAAGCTTCCCACACATCCCACTGCTGCCGCCTCCGTCGGTGTGCAAACGCCAAAATATATACCGCCTAAAACGAGAAAAATGAGGACGAGAGATGGCCAGATACGAACGAGAGACCGGAAGCGCATTTTCCAGGTAACAACATCGGTTAATTTCGGGGCAAGTTTAGGGTTCAGTTTGCAAACAATGCCGATATAGATGATCATCATAAAGGCCAGAGTTATTCCCGGGACAATTCCGCCTATGAAAAGCTTTCCGACCGATTCATCGGCGACCTCGCCGTAAAGGATGAAGGCGAGGCTGGGAGGAATGAGAAGAGCCAATGCCCCCGCTGCCGTAACAGGTCCTGTAGCCATCGATTTACTGTATCCCCTTTTTAGCATTTCGGGAATGGCGAAACTGCCGATAGTGGCGGCACCGGCTATGCTGACTCCACATAAGGCCCCGAAAATGGCGGCGGAAACAACACTGGCCATGGCTAACCCCCCCGTCAGGCGATTCAGCCACAGGCTTGCCGCTGTAAAGATATCGGAGCCTATATCGGTTACGAAGATGATTTCACCCATAAGTATGAAGAGGGGAACGGCTACAAGGGTGAAGCTGTTCAGGCGGTCATATATGACGCCCGGTACAGCGCCTAACCCTCTCGGCCCTAACAGCAGGTAGATACCGATGACACTTGAAATGCCCAGGGCTCCAAAAACAGGCATCCCCATTGCCAGGAAAACAAAAAAAAGCACAATTATTATTATGGTTATAGTACCGGGATCCATATTAATCATGTCCTATTAAGATCTATGAGCATTTTTATGTTGTTACCTATTCTGATAATGTACTGTGATAACAGTATGAGAGTACCTAAAGGGATAATTGAATAAGAGATCCACAATGGAAAATTTACCAGAGAGCTTGAATGATAGCCCCCGGTATAAGCCATAATCACGGTTTTGTATCCTTTCCAGATTAAAACCGAACAAAAAACCATGACAAGGATAGAGGTTATGATATCCAGGTAAAGCCGTGGTTTTTTGGGTAAGTAATCAATAAGGGCCGTCATATTTACATGTCGATCTTCATGCAGTACCCAGGCTGCTGACATAAAGGTGATAAGCACTAGAAGATACTCACTCAATTCGACGGAAAAAATACTGGGAGTTTTAAAAATGTATCTCCATACCACTTCCCTGAAGACCATGATCATCAGGAAAGCAAGACCGATTTCAGATAATATCTCAGCAAACCTGGTTACGGCATTTATTGATAAGATGATTGCTCGCAGCGTTTTGCGCATTTTTATGCTCCATAGCTGCATCCATGAGGGGATGTTAACATCCCCTCATGGATCACGACAAGATTGGGTTTTTATGATATTTATTGGTAGGGTTTTGCAAAGTCGGTGTATTTTTTTCCATCAGGTACCAAACCATACCACCAATCGTAGACCGGCATGATTGCCTTTTTGAATTCTGCAAATTCTTTGGGGGTGGGAATATGAACCGCAACTCCCTTTTCCTGGTATGTCTTAACAGCGTTCTTCTCGTAAGCTATCAGCTTTTGTAATTGTTCCTTGTCTCTTTCCTTGCCAGCCTGTATCATTATTTTTTGTACGTCTTTCGGCAGCTTATCCCAAGTTTTCTTATTTATGATAAGAAAACTTGTATAATAGTACATGTTGGTTACGGTGAGATATTTGACTGTTTCATAAAGCTTTCTGCCAAGACCGGTAATAAGGGGGCGGGTGCATCCGTCGATAGTTCCTCTCTGGAGGGCCATATAAAGCTCGCCCGAGCTCATGGTTGTGGGGGAACCGCCCAGGAGGGCACATGCCTTACTGGCAGTACTTCCTGAAACTCCCCAGGCTTTTCCTTCAAAATCTTTGGGAAGATAGACTGGTGATTTTTTTGAATATACCTGATATCCACCACCGGTTGCTACTCCCAGAAAAACAAGATTGTGTTCGAGAAGTTTTTTCTTGATACCCAGATCCCACAGCCCGGCATCGAGACACTTCTGGAATCTTTCGTTGTCTGAAAAAAGGAAAGGCAAACTGCTGATACCCAATTCAGGAATGATTCCCGTCATATAGATATCAAGAGGTGCCGTCATATCGATATCTCCCCGTTCACAGGCAGCAAACTCCTCCTTACCCTTAAATAGCTGTCCACTATGGAATATCTTGATTTTTACACGTCCGTTGGTTCGTTCCTCTACTTTTTTGGCAAAGTTTTCTATCGGTTCAACAAAGTATGTGTAGGAAGTAGGCCAGTATGTTGAGAAAATAAGCTGTATAGGTTTGGATTTTGCGATTGCCTGGGAGTGGTACAGTACCGAACCCATTGCCAAAACAGAAACAACAAAGGTTAAAACAAACAAACATTTCCATTTAATTTTCATGGTATCCTCCTTTCATATTGTTAAAATAATATTGCCCCTGTGATTGTTAATTGTCAAGGATAAAGAAGCAAAGTCATACAGTTTCCCAATATTTAATCCCATTTAAAAAACTGTTTGACGAAAAGGCAGCGAAGTGTCAACACTACGGCAAATTAAGGAAGTACGCTCGCTATGCATTTTTCAGGAATGTTTACCCGCCTTACGGAGCAGGAGTTCCCAGTCTTCATTTACCATTTCCTGAATCTGCGCTAAGTCACTGTCAGTCAAATGCTTGAATCGACCCTGGAGTTTGAAATACTCTCTTACCGGATACTCCTTGGGAGTGTGGTTTATCGTGTATTTTACGCCGCCTTCGACTTCATAAAGGGGAAAAATGTTGGTCTGGACAGCCATTCGGGCAATCTTGACGGATATTTCAGATGGAATACGCCAGCCGGTAGGGCAGCTGGCGAAAACATGGAGAAATCGCGCTCCCTTTATTTCTTTGGCTTTTTGAACTTTTCGCATCATATCTTCCGGGAAGGCGATGTTAGCCGTGGCAGCATAAGGAATGCGATGGGCTACCAGAGCCTCTACAATGTTTTTTTTCCGCATCTTTTTCCACTCCTGTCCCGGCGTCGTGGTAGTCCACGCACCGTAAGGAGTGGAAGAACTGCGCTGGATGCCGGTATTCATATAGGCTTCATTATCATAGCATACATAGATAAAATCTTCATTACGCTCAACGGCGCCGCTGAGCGCCTGAAAGCCGATATCAAAAGTTCCTCCGTCACCGGCCCATGTAACGACGGTGGTTTCGGTATCTCCCTTAATATCCAGTGCCGCACGCACACCACTGGCCACGGCGCCTCCGGTTTCAAAGGCGCTATGGATTATCGGAACCTGCAATGTAGACTGAGGATAGGCGCCAGCTATAATGGACCAGCAACAGGCAGGAAGAACAATTATGGTCTTTTCACCCATGACCTTCATAAACAATCTCATGGCAATTGCGGCCCCGCATCCGGGACAGGCCACATGTCCCGGGTACATGTACTCGCGTTCAGGAACTTCCAGTTGCATGATCCACCTCCTGAAGTCCGATCCATATACTTTCTTTTCCCGGAACTTCATCTTTTTTGGTTTGCCAGTATATCTCCTCAAGTGTGTCCGTTGTCACGTCGCGTCCGCCGATTCCCGCAATATAACCGAAGATCGGGGGATGGCTGGGAAGGTTGCAGAGAGCGGCTCGCACTTCCTGGGCAAATATACCACTTGCCCCGAATGAGAAATTGCGGTCAATCACGGCAACTTTTTTTGCCGGTCCGAGTATCCGGCGGAACATCTCAGAGGGGAAGGGCCGGAAAAGTTTTACTTTAAGGAGTCCGACTTTTTCTCCCCTTGCACGCAAGTCTTGAATTACCTGACGGCTCGTACTCGTGACAGTTCCGGACGTTACCAAAATGATTTCCGCATCATCACAGGCAATCGGTTCTACCGGGCCATAACGACGCCCAAAGATTCCGGCAAACTCTTCCTCGATTTCCGGGAATCGAGACAGGACTTCCTCCATCGCCATTGCAATATTATGGCGCATTTCCATGTAAGCATTCGGCAGAACTAATGAACCGAACGCACAGGGATTTTTTGTGTCAACCTGAAATTTTGGGTCGTAAGGAGGGAGGAAGAGGTCGACCAGTTCCTGTTCGGGTATATCAACCGGTTCATAAGTGTGTGAGAGATAAAACGCATCTAAAACCACCATGACCGGCAGATTAACCAGCTCTGCCAAACGGAAAGCCTGAAGAGTGGTATCCAGAGTTTCCTGACTGTTTTCACAATAGAGCTGTATCCAGCCCGTATCTCGTTGTGCCAGGCTGTCAGTCTGGTCGGTCCAGATGTTCCAGCCGGGAGCAAGCGCTCGATTGACTTCGACCATTACAACCGGAAGCCTTGCACCGGAAGTCCAGTGTAGGAGCTCGTGCATCAGGGCCAGGCCCTGTGAAGAAGTGGCGGTAAATGTCCTCACTCCGCTGCTCGCTGCCCCGATCAGAGCAGCCAGGGCAGAGTGTTCACTCTCCACACGTAAAAAACGTGCGCTCAATCTGCCATCTGAACAATACTCTGAAAGGAACTCAACGATATGGGTTTGTGGTGTGATAGGATAAGCGGAAATAACGCTGACTTTTGCCAGGCGAACTGCTTCAGCTACTGCCTGACTTCCCTCCAGGACTTTCTTCATAATTTTCCTCCTCAAGTACCATGGCGTTGCGGGGGCATTCGACCACACAGACACCGCACCCCTTGCAATAATCATAATTGATATGACGTCCCTGGGAACTGTTATCCCGAATCACTGCTATGTCCGGACAGAAAATAAAGCAGTTCTCGCACTGACTGCAGAGACCGCAGTTAAAGCAGCGTCCTGCCTCTCTGGTGGCCAGATGCGCCGAAATTTTGAGGTCTACTTCTTCAAATGTCCTGAGGCGCTCTTCTCTTAAAAGACGTGGTTGAGAGACTCTGGCGGTGAGCTGAAAGTAATCGGTATTAATTTCTTCATAAGTGACAACATGGGGACTTCTTGAACGGCGAGCCCCCCCCATGTAAATCTCCATGGAGAGGGGGGAAGGGCCATCTCCCACCTTACAGGTCTTCAGCGTCGACCTTATGGCATCAAATCCTTCCCTGAAAAATATATCAAGAGCTATAGCTGCCTCCTTGCCGGAAGCCACGGCATGCACAACACTCTTTGTCTCATTTGTCAGGTCGCCCCCAAACACGAGGGCGGGACCTTGATGCCGGTATGCCAGGACAGAGTTGTTCATGCTCAAAATTCCTTCCCCTTTTTCTGGGGGACTATGCCAGGGCTCGGCTGTTTCTTCACCAATGGCCTTGAAAATTCGTTTAACCCTGATTTCTTCAGGGGTTTTACCGTCGGGTTCAACCAAAGCTCTTCCCTGAATATCTTCACCAACAACTTTCATCTGCCGTAAAGTCAAAACAAGCTCTTCATTATCATATATGATCTTTGCGGGTGTAAGAAGTTCTTTAATCTCAACTCCTTCTTCAAGTGCCATCCGTACATCCTGTTCGAAGGCAGGCATATCCTGACGCCTGCGTCTGTATATTATAATGACCTTTCCGCCAAGCCGCACGATACTCCGAGCTACATCAATAGCTGTGTTGCCACCTCCAATAACAGCTACCGTTCCATTGGATGAAGGGTTTTTATTCTGACGGATACTTAGCAGAAATTTGAGACCGTCTTCGACACCGTCGATATCTTCTCCCGGGATGTTCAACCGGACCGCGCGGGAATGTCCGCAACCTATAAATATAGCATCGTAATGATTTCTGGCCTCTTCCAGAAAGTGCCGTGAGATCTGTTTCCCGGTATGTATCCGGACGCCATGATCTTCAATCCGGGTAATTTCGTTTTGAAGAACGGAAGGGGGAAGGCGGTAAAGTGGTATTCCCCACCGGAGAATTCCACCCGGTTCAGGCATAGCCTCGAAGACATCGCAGGTATAACCGAGGAGGGTCAAGAAATAGGCCGCCGCAAGGCCGCTGGGACCGGCACCTATTATAGCTATTTTCTGCTCCCTGGCAGGATTCCGTTCCAGGAGGTGTTTAAAATTGTTCCGGATGGCATTATCGGCGAGAAAACGCTCGATACTATGAATGGCAATAGCTTTATCGAATTCTTCTCGATTACATATTTTTTCACAGGGATGATAGCAGACTCGTCCACAGACACCGGGGAAGGGGTTTTCTCTGAGTATGGTTTCCCAGGCCTCCTTGAACAATCCCCGGGTCGTCAGCATTTCAATCCGTCCGATGTCCTCACCGGCAGGACAGGCAGTGCTGCATGGAGAAGTCTTTTCTTCATAACGGGGTTTTAGAAAGCGCCACGAACCCGTCTTGTTGCTTTCCGTAGTCAGATAGGAGTGTGGTACTAACAATGGAATTGCTTCAATAATTTTCTTCTTTTCTGTCACTTTTCTGATCCTTGCTCGATCATTCCGAGAATTCGGACTTCCCTGTATGCATCTTCCGCTGCCTGGACGTTCCGTTCGGCCTCAATCGTAATTTCTTCCCTTATGGCGGAAACGACAGATTCCATCGGTGGCATGTCTAAAATGCCGGCAAAAGCACCAATCATCGATGTGTTAACGATAGGAGAGGTACGGGTGCCCAGTTTATGATTTCTTGCAATATGACTGGCATCGACGAAAGCCAACCGAAAACCCGCAAAGGGGGTCAGATTAGCAGGGGGAGCCGGACTGTTGATCAGAATCCATCCTCCCGGCTGAAGTCCTCTTGTAAAATCAATGCTCTGGACAAGAGTTCGGTCCTGAACAACGACGTGATCGGGATTGTAGACATTGGTTCTGATTAGAATATCTTTTTTGCTCAGCCTTAAATATGCTTCGACCGGAGCTCCCCTTCTTTCTATTCCAAAAAAAGGGAAGCTTTGGACTTGATAACCTGCCTCAAAAAAGGCCTTGGCCAGCAGGATTGTGGCTACAACGGTTCCCTGTCCACCACGTCCATGAAAACGGATTTCGAGCATAATTATCAGCTCCTTTTTATATTCAGCAGTCTTTTAATAAGCCAAGATTCGACGGCAAAGTAAAAAATCATAAAGTACACCATTTGTCATGCTGAACTTGTTTCAGCATCTAACCATTTCAACAAGTTAGAGACCCTGAAATAAATTCAGGGTGACAAAAAAGACTTTTTATGAAGCCGTCATGTTTTACTCCAGACCACAACGACAGCCTTAGCCGGTTTTTCATCGAGGGAGCGGCAACTGTGATTTATATCCGATTCAAAATAGAGGGAATCACCAGGCTGGAGTACCTCTATCCGATCGTCGGTGCGAAATTCAAGTGTTCCTTCGATGAGATATAAGAACTCTTCTCCCTCGTGGTTCGTGAAGATCATGTCACTTCTGTCCATGGGCTGAAACTCTACCAGCAAGGGCAACATACGCTTGTCAGGTTTTTTCGTTTCAAGGATTTCGTAAACGTAATCGACTTCCCCTTCATGTTGATGCGGTCTGCGTTTGAGCTGTATCCGCTCACCAGGACGGGTAACAGAAATTTTTTCACTGATTTCCACGTCCTCAAAGAAAAAAGTCATTCCTACACCAAGAGCTTTGGCCAGCTTGAGCAGAGTTGCCACGGGTGGAATAACCTCATCATTTTCTATTTCAGATAAAAGAGTTTTTGACAGATCGGTTTTTATAGACAGGTCCTTCATGGTGTAATGTCTTTTTTCCCTGAGTTCTCTTACCTTGCCGCCAATTTTAAATCCCTTTACGGCTCCCGATTTGATACCTTCGTTTTGTGTCATTTTGTCACCTCAAAGACGGGACAGATTGTAATGTTTTTGGTAAAAACACTAATATTCTAAATATGAATCATACGTCAGGAGTCGGGTTTGTCAAGATTATTATTTTTAGCACTGCCTTCATTTGAGCACGGCCATTAAAGAGAGCCGATTAAAAAGAAGCTGAAAAGTGTTTGACTTTATGTTTCACGAGGAGTAACACTTTAAAAAGTGTTAAAGAAAGGACATTTTTATGATCTCTAATTTCATATTAGAAAGGGGGTAAAAAATGACAAGTTTAATTATTCTTGCCGGTTTTTTGATTTATTTAACACTTTATTTTACCTACGGCAAAAAGATAGAAAAAGATGTCGTAGGAGCGTCGGATGTCATAGATGCGCCCTCCAAGCGCCTCTATGACGGGGTGGATTATATCCCGGCGAGGAAAGAGGTTCTCTTCGGGCATCATTTTGCGTCAATTGCCGGTGCCGCGCCGATAATCGGCCCCGCAATAGCGATATGCTGGGGCTGGCTTCCCGCACTTCTCTGGGTCTGGTTCGGGAACATCTTCATTGGAGCCGTTCATGACTATCTTGCGTTAATGGCATCGATCCGCTATGACGGTAAATCAGTTCAGTTTGTCGCCTCCGATCTCATTGGAAAGAGAACAGGGGTGGCATTCTACTGGATTGTTTTCTTCCTTCTCATCCTGGTTGTGGCGGCCTTTGCAGCTATTGTCGGCGGTATGTTTGTCCGGACTCCGGCCATTGCATCGGCATATTTATGGAAGATACTTGCCGCTCTCATCCTTGGTGTACTTTTATACCGGGTGAAGATGAATTTTGGCCTTGCTACCATTATCGGCATCATTATGCTGACAATCGCCATCTGGCTGGGCACGGTAACCCCTATAAAATTAAGCTACATGAACTGGATGTGGGTATTCTTCTTCTATATTGTTATTGCCGCTGCTATTCCCGTTAATATACTCCTGCAACCGAGGGATTATCTCAATTCATGGCTTCTTTATTTTGGACTGGTCCTGGGCTTTATAGCAGCCGTCTTTGCATTTAAGGGATTTGAAGTCCCTGCATTTTCCAGCTTTGCTCCCATTCTGATGGGAGGCAAACCGACGCCTTTCTGGCCTGCGATACCGCTGGTTATCGCCTGCGGTTCCCTCTCGGGGTTCCACTCTCTTGTCGCTTCCGGTACAACATCGAAACAGCTCGAAAAAGAAAGTGACGGTTTGTTCATAGGGTACGGCGCCATGTTTACCGAGGGGTTTCTGTCCACTGTCGTCGTGGTTTCCATCGCCGGTTTCGGATACACAGCCCTTAAAAACGCAGGAGTGACAACAGAGATGTTAAATTACGGCAACTGGGGTGCCATGTTTACAAAGGTATCCGCTTCCGTTAAGCTGTCTGCGGCAAATCTTTTCGTCCAGTCTTACTCGGATATGGTTGCCTCGACCTGGCTGGGAGTTATCCCGGCTAAATACGTCAAGGTAATCGCCGGCATGTGGGTTGCCTCCTTTGCCATGACGACCCTTGACACCACCAACCGTCTGGCCCGCTACTGCCTGTCCGAAATGGCTGCTCCGCTGAAAGACAGCGCCAGCGGGGTTTTCACATTCCTGACGAACCGCTGGATTGCCTCCATTATTCCGGCAGCGATCGGAATCTGGCTGGCCGCAACAGGAAACTGGCTTATCATCTGGGGGTCCTTCGGTGCGGCAAATCAGTTGGTCGCATCCATCGCCCTTATGACCGGCGCGGCCTTTATTGCAAAAAAACTGAAATCGCCGTTTGCTAATATCGCCGTAATTCCGGCCTGGCTGCTCTGGATTACCGTTACCTGCGCTATCATCTGGTTCCTTGCGGTTGTTCAGCCGGGTGCCATAGCGGCGAAGCCCGTTCCTGGATGGACAGTGACGATTATCTTGGCTATAATGCTGATACTGAATTTTGTCTTCTTCGTAGATTTCATTAAATCGAAGGCATACAAGGTAGAATAAAGCAGCAAATCAAATGTAGCCGGTGCACGGTGTAAAAGCCCCATGCACCGGCTCAACCAAATGCAATTCCAGAAGTTATCTCGATGAATCCATCAATCGTTAGTTTTTTCCGTCACGTCTTATCCGGCCTGCATACATCGCATCGTGAAAAAACCGTTGCTCTCACCATTGTTGAAATGGAGGAGCTCGAAAACATCTTTGCACTTCTTCTTTTGGGTTCCTTTGTCGGATTTCCCTCGCCACCAACATTTCTGGCTGTCGAGCTTCTGCCGTTTATGGAAAAGGAACTGAGGGTTTTAAATAGAAGGGCAGGGCAGGCCAACGATATGCTGGCGGAGATGTGCGGAACACTGGGCATAGATTAAATGAAGATAATTTTTTTTACGGGAAAAGGGGGGGTGGGTAAATCCACCATGGCGGCTGCTGCGGCATGGCAGTTTTCTCAAAAAAACCGTGTATTAATCGTTTCTCTGGATCCGGCACATAACCTGGGAGACATCTTTGGGATAACACTGAAGAACAAAAAAAAGCAGTTTACAGAAAACCTTTTTCTTGAAGAGGTCAACATTCAGAAACTTTCACGAGATTATCTTCAGAGGGAAATAAATGTCTTTTCAGACACTTATAAATATCTTCAAGCACTGAATCTCGATAATTACTTTTCCGTACTGAAATATTCACCCGGCATAGAAGAGTACGCGCTGCTGACCAGCATCGAAGAGACGATAAGGAATGAAAAAGATTTTGACTACATCATATTCGATACACCACCGACCGGGCTGACACTCAGGTTTCTTGCCTTGCCAAGGATTACAATAACCTGGATTGACCAGCTGACCCGGATCAGAAAACAGATTCTGAAAAAACGCTATACTATATATAGAATAAGAGGCACTTTAAGTAAAGAAGAGACGGTGCTCGATTACGATGAAGAAGACGATAATGTTATGAAAAAGCTAAGGAGGTTAAGTGAAAACTATAATGCTTTGAACAAAACCCTGCAGGGAAAGGATTGTTCCGTTGTTGTGGTTTTTAATTCCGATGTTCTTTCCCTGAAGGAGTCCGAGAGATTGATTGAAGGTCTTCATGATCTGAACCTGCCAGTTCGCCTCTTCATAAACAATAAGATAACGGAAGAAAACAGTGAACTGGCCGCAGAGACTGAAAAAAGTATAAGCAGGATAGCCAAAGATATTCCGTTCGAGCGTGTTTCCCTGTCGAAGACACTCCTTGACGGGGGACATGGGAGTCTATACAATATACCGGAAATTATCATAACCCAACTTCAGGAAAGATAAAAAATGTTCGATAATGAGCAGATTGCGACGCAGCCCGTTTTCTTGCTTTTCATTGCCTTCTCATTTTTCCTTACGCTTGTCTATTTCTGGGGTAGAAAAAAGAACAAAGCGTTATCTCTTTCAGTATTTAACGACATCACAGATGTTATCAAGCCGGATGATCAAACCTTCACCAATATCGGAGGTGCAATCGGCTATCATGCTAATTTCTTCATTAAAAAGAAAAGCCCCATCTCTCGCGTTGATGTTACCGTCACCTTCCTTCCGAGGCATTCATTACTTTATTTCCCTATATCAAAGCTCATAAAGAGATATGATAGATTATTTATAACGTTGTACCTGAGGCACGGTCCTTCCGAGGAAGGTCATCTGATTGAAGCGAAATATGACGGGTTTCGGCGGTCGAAAATAACAAACGCGCATCTGTTAAATAGAGAAGATGTGAAGTGGGGAAACTATAAGTTTTATCTGTATTACAAAAGCGTAAAGATGCTCGATAACTTTATGAAATTTATGGATAGTAATCCTGACCCGGGTGTTATCAGGCATATCGCAATCGTTCCTGATCAGAAAAAGTGTTTCATCTTTATGATTCCGCGAAAAGAACAGGTGGCAAAATACCTGGCACCGGTTTATCGATGGATACCCTCTGTGATTTAATTCCTTCAATTAGACTAATTGATTGCAGCCTTTATATCTGATCCCTCAGCTTTGCCCAGGCAATTCCCAGGTACTCGTATACAGCCCTTTCCGCCTTACTCAATGCGCCGGAGCCAGGGTAAAAGTCGTGTGGGCTTATATAGTGCTTCTCTTTTACTCGATGAGCGGTAGGGGCCGGAATTGGGTCCATTCCCAGTTTTTTGAAAAGAGCGATTGTTCGCGGCATATGTGATGCGGAAGTTACCAGGATAAATTTGTTGTTTCCGACGATTGACCTGATATTTTCGGCCTGATCTTTTGTGTCCCTGGAAACCATTTCTAAAACCAGATCCTGCCGGTTTATACCGATTGCCTGGGCGACACTCGCCATAGTCTCAGCCTCGGGAACCGGATCAAAACACCTTCCGCCTGAGAGGATAAGCTTGCATCCCGGCAGTTCTTTGAAAAGGCGGATCGCTTCTATGAGACGAACCAGAGACTCATCTGAAATTTGACTGGTGACAGGGATCCGGGGATCGGATGTGTGTCCTCCACCCAGAACGACAATCCACTTTGCTGAAGACGAAATGTCAGATACTGAATTTAAAGCAAGCGGTGGGTATTGATACTCCAGGGGCTTTAACAATCTGTCTGAAACAGCATCATAGCTGAGTGATGCAAACAATAGCACCCCTATCAACATGATAAATTTCCCAGTCTTCTGTTTTTTTGTAAAAAAAAGCAGGTACAGGCCCAGTATCATAATCTCCAGACATACCGATACCGGGAAAAGTAAAGGTGCGAAAATTTTTTTAAAGAGAAACATTATTTGTTCGAAGCCCCCTTCCTCTTTTCGTTTTCTTCTTCGTTTACATGAAAGTTCCGAGTTGTTGGGTTTCGCAAGCTCAACCCAACCTGCAATCTTTTCTTTCATTGTGCCTTTGGTACTTTGTGCCTCTGTGCCTTTATTTCTTATATCACAAACTCGATTCTGAAAAAAGAATTCCGTCGGGCCTTTTCCCCAAAGAAAGAATATTTTAATGACAGATATATTGACAATATTTGGTTTAACTGGTAGCAACATCAGAGCAAATTTATGCTCTAAAATTTTACTGTTCCTACTGGGTGGACTGGCGATTGAAAGGGAAGGATAACTGAACATGCCACGACGAGATGAAATAAAAAAAGTAATGATTATAGGGTCTGGTCCTATTATCATAGGCCAGGCTTGCGAGTTTGATTATTCCGGAACTCAGGCGTGTAAAGCACTTCGAGAACAGGGTTATGAAATTGTCCTGGTAAACTCTAATCCGGCGACCATTATGACCGATCCTGATACGGCGGATGTAACATACCTGGAACCGCTCACCTTTGAAGTTATGAAAAAGATTATAGAAAAGGAGAGGCCTGATGCCATACTGCCGAATCTGGGTGGACAGACGGGACTGAATCTCACGGCTCAACTCGCCAAGAGGGGCGTACTCGATGAATACGGTGTCAAAATCATCGGGGTAGAGCTGGATGCCATCGAGCGTGGGGAAGACCGGATCGCCTTCAAGGCAACAATGGAAAGTCTTGGCATCGATATGCCCAGAAGTGAGCCGGCTTTCAGTGTTGAGGAAGCGGAAAAAATCGCCGCTGAACTTGGCTATCCTGTAGTAATACGTCCTGCTTACACACTTGGAGGAACAGGAGGCGGGCTCGTATACAATATAGAAGAATTGAATGTAATTGCCAGTCGAGGCATTTCAGCAAGCCTTGTCGGTCAGATACTGGTGGAAGAGTCTGTCCTGGGATGGGAAGAGTTAGAACTGGAAGTGGTACGGGACGCAAAAAACCAGATGATCACAGTCTGTTTCATTGAAAACGTCGATGCGATGGGAGTTCATACAGGTGATTCCTATTGCACGGCGCCTATGCTTACCATCGATCCTGAACTCCAGAAACGCCTACAGAGATATTCTTACGACATTGTAGAGGCGATTCAGGTGGTTGGGGGGACCAACATTCAGTTTGCCCATGATCCCAAAACGGACAGAGTGGTGGTGATTGAAATCAATCCGAGAACCTCGCGTTCTTCCGCTCTCGCTTCCAAGGCTACCGGTTTCCCCATTGCCCTCATTTCGGCAAAACTGGCCTCCGGACTGACCCTTGATGAAATACCGTATTGGAGAGAGGGAACGCTTGAGAAGTATACACCCTGGGGTGATTACGTGGTGGTCAAGTTCGCACGGTGGGCTTTCGAGAAGTTCGAAGGGGCCGAAGATAAACTCGGAACGCAGATGCGTGCCGTGGGTGAGGTGATGAGCATCGGAAAGACCTACAAGGAGGCCTTCCAGAAATCTATCAGGTCTCTCGAAATCGGCCGGTATGGACTCGGTTTTGCCCGAGATTTTCATGAAAAAACCCTCGACGAGTTGATGGAACTTCTGGTTGAACCGTCCAGTGAACGTCAGTTTATAATGTATGAGGCACTTAGAAAAGGGGCAACCGTGGAAGAACTGTTTGCCAAGACGTACATTAAATCATGGTTCATTGAGCAGATGAAGGAACTCGTTGAACTGGAGGAGAAAATCCTTCAGTACGGGGGACAATCCTTACCTGATGATCTTTTGATTCAGGCCAAAAAGGACGGTTTCGCAGATAGATATCTTTCACAGCTTTTAAGAATTCCCGAGATGGAGATTCGGAAGCGCCGCATTAAATTGGGAGTTGTTGAAGGTTGGCATTCTGTTCCCGTGAGTGGAGTAGAAAATGCGGCCTATTATTATTCCACTTATAATGCCCCGGATAGCGTTCCTACCAGTGAGAGAAAGAAGATTATGGTACTTGGTGGAGGACCAAACCGGATTGGTCAGGGTATCGAATTTGATTACTGCTGTGTCCACGCCGCGTTCGCCCTCCGGGATGAAGGATTTGAATCCATTATGGTCAACTGCAACCCGGAGACGGTATCTACAGATTACGATACGTCGGACAAATTATATTTTGAGCCCCTGACTGTGGAAGATGTTCTGTCAATCTATGAAAAGGAAAAACCAGAAGGTGTCATCGTTCAGTTCGGCGGTCAGACTCCCTTAAATATTGCCAGCGAACTGGCCGAGGCGGGCGTAAAAATCCTCGGCACGTCCCCTGAAGCGATCGACCTTGCCGAGGATCGCGACAGGTTTCGCCAAATGATGGAAAAGCTGGGTATTCCAATGCCTGAATCGGGTATGGCCAGCAATCTTCCGGAGGCCCTTGAGGTGGCAGAAAGAATCGGTTATCCGCTTATGGTGAGGCCGTCCTATGTTCTTGGGGGACGTGGTATGGAGGTGGTTCATGATGAGGAGATGCTCGAACACTATGTAACCGCTGCCACAGGGGTAACCCCGGACCGTCCGATTCTGATCGATAAGTTTCTGGAAAACGCCATTGAGGCGGAAGCAGATGCCATTACCGACGGAACCGATGCTTTCGTCCCCGCTGTAATGGAACATATTGAACTTGCCGGGATTCATTCGGGAGACTCGGCCTGTGTGATTCCACCGATCAGCATCCCCAAGAAACACCTGAAAACCATTTATGAATATACAAGAAAGATAGCGGTGGAACTTGATGTTGTGGGTCTTATGAATATCCAGTACGCTATTTGCAACGATACGGTTTACATACTCGAGGCCAACCCGCGAGCTTCCAGGACGGTGCCTTTAGTGTCCAAAGTCTGCAGTATTTCTATGGCACGCATTGCTACCCGGATCATGCTGGGCAAAAAGCTTCCCGACCTAAATTTAAAACCGAAATCGATCCCCCACTATGGGGTAAAAGAAGCGGTCTTCCCCTTCAATATGTTTCCTGAAGTAGACCCGGTTTTGGGTCCTGAAATGCGATCCACGGGGGAAGTTCTGGGGATGGCGGATTCGTTTGGATTTGCTTTTTATAAGTCACAGGAGGCGGCCCAGCAACGGCTTCCTGCTGAAGGAACGGTCCTCATAACTGTCACAGATCGAGAAAAATCGATGATCCTCGATGTCGCCAGGCGTTTTAAAGACCTTGGTTTTAAAATTATGGCAACCCATGGAACATGTCAATTTCTGTCTGAAAATGAAATTCAATCAGAACCTGTCTACAAAATGCAAGAAGGCCGTCCTAATATCGTGGATGCTATAAAGAATGGGGAAATCCAACTTGTGATCAATACACCGATTGGAAAGCTGGGAAAGTATGACGATTCTTACATACGGAAAGCAGCAATCAAGTATAAAATTCCTTACATCACGACAGTAGCTGCTGCTACTGCCGCAATCAGGGGCATTGAGGCTTTTCGACAGGGGGACAGTGAAGTTAAATCCCTCCAAGCCTATCATGCCGATATTAAGTGAAAATTATTCTAAATACAGATATCTTTTATAAGACGGACTTTAGTCGACAGTCTCGTAAAAAGTCTCAAAATGTGTCTTTTGTCATCCTGAACTCATTTCAGGATCTCACTTGTTTCAGTATCCACTCTTGTCATTCTGAATTTATTTCAGAATCTCGCTCAGAATCTCAGGAGACCCTGAAACACGTTCAGGGTGACTGTGGTATTGTTCAGGGTGACAAAAACTGACCGGGAGTGTACACACTCCACCCTCGGTTAATAAGCATCCACCTTACACTGATACTGATTTGCCGCTATTCAGAGTTAGAGCAAGGCCTTCAAGGCATTCAATATGTGTTCCACATTTTCCTGACTGCAGGAATGTCCCATCAGTCCGATTCGCCAGATTTTCCCTTTAAGGGGTCCAAGGCCACTGCCGATTTCAATGCTATATTCTTCGAGAAGCCTTTTCCGAACTGCCGCATCATCAACATCCGATGGAAAAACTACGGAATTGAGCATCGGTGTCCGGTATGATTCTTCCACGAGCATATTTAACCCCAGCTTTTCGAGACCTGCAACTAGCTCGCGGTGGTGCCTGGTATGCCTTTCCCATCTGTTCGCCAGACCTTCTTCCAACACAATCCGCAATGATTCTCTCAATGCGTAAATCATGCTGATCGGCGCCGTATGATGGTACACTCTATCCGGCCCCCAGTATTTTTCCAGCATGGTCATATCCAGATACCAGGACTGCACCTTTTGAGAGCGATTTCTCAGCCTTTCAATGGCCGGCTCACTGAATGTAATAGGAGCAAGTCCTGGCGGGCAACTGAGACATTTCTGGGTTCCCGAATAACAGATATCAATGTTCCACTCATCTATCTTGACGGGAGCGCCGCCGAGAGACGTAACTGCATCCACTAACAGAAGAGCACCTTTTTCGTGGACAATCTTTGAGATTTCTTCAAGAGGCTGCAACACGCCGGTAGATGTTTCAGCGTGGACTATGGCCACAATTGTTGCTGGAAAATCCTGAAGCGCGGCGGTAACGTCATCAGGATTAATCGGAGTCCCCCATATTGCTTCAACCCTTTTAAGGATACCTCCACACCGTCCGACGATATCACTCATACGTTCGCCAAAAACACCGTTGACGCAGACGAGTACATGATCACCCTCTTCGATCATATTTACCAAAGCGGCTTCCATACCGGCACTTCCCGTTCCCGAAATGGGGATTGTAAAATGATTGTTCGTCATGAAAACGGCCCGGAGCATTTCCTGAACTTCTTCCAT
>CAYVXX010000006.1:0-55247 GCA_964454305.1 uncultured Syntrophales bacterium
TCCAGTGTGGCTGATCATCCTCTCAGACCAGCTAACCATCGTTGCCTTGGTAGGCCATTACCCTACCAACTAGCTAATGGTACGCGGACTCATCCTTTAGCAAAAGCATGTAAACAGAAGCCTCCTTTGACTGTATTCACCGCAGTAAATATAGTATCATCGGGTATTAGCCCATCTTTCGATGAGTTATCCCCAACTAAAGGGCAGATTATCCACGCGTTACTCACCCGTTCGCCACTTTACTCATCCGCCGAAGCGAACTTTCTCGTACGACTTGCATGTGTTAGGCACGCCGCCAGCGTTTGTTCTGAGCCAGGATCAAACTCTCCAATTTTAAATTCTTTCTTAGAGAGATAAATCTCTAACTTTTTCAAAAATAAAAGGACCCACAAATTATCTATCTCACTATTCAACTGTCAAAGAGCTTTTTAAAAAGACGAAATTTTATGTTAACGAAAACCATACTTTTTGTCAAGAGTTATTTCTTTTGAAAATTTAACACGAAACGCCTTTTCAATCGAAATGAACGGCGTATTTATAATTTCTTTACCAGGGTGTCAAGCTTTATTTTACAAAAAAACAAGCAATTTAAAAATAACATTTAAAATCAGCATTTTACCTCTACTTTCATTTTACACCACCCTGATTATTGCATATTTTTTCTTACCCTTTCGAAGACGGATCTCATTGCTCTGTTTAATGTCACCATTGGTTATTTTTTCATCAATCGATTGAACCCGCTTCTCGTCTATATAAATGCCTCCCTGGGCGATTAGCCTTCTTGTTTCACCTCTTGAAGCACACAATTTAGTTTCTTCAAACAGTTCAGGTATGGAAATCGTTACGATTTCTTCCCTTGATTTCTCAAAAGTAGCTATCGCAGACACATCTTGAGAAACTTCAGCCCTCGGAATGGAGCTTGATTTAAAGAGAGCCGGATCAACCGGTTTTAAATTGAAAGTACTGGCTGATGCTCTCCACGCAGATACGGCTGCTTGTTCACCATGCGTTATTTTTGTTGTTTCAAAGGCTAACATAGCCTTGGCCATATTTAATTGAGATCCGCTCAGCTCACCCGCCTGCGCAACTTCTTCCATCGGCAAAAAGGTAAACAGGGCCAAAAATTTTTCCACGTCTTTATCGTCAGTGTTGATCCAGTATTGAAAATAATCATATGGCCCAGTTAGTTCCGAATCCAGCCATACAGTCCCTTTTTCTGTCTTCCCCATCTTGTGCCCCAAGGATGTTATTATAAGAGGAAATGTCATACCGAATGCTGTTTCACCTTCGATCCTTCTTATAAGATCAGTCCCAGCCAAAATGTTACCCCACTGGTCATTCCCTCCCATCTGGAGGGCACAATTATAGTGCTTAAATAGATGCCAAAAATCATAGGCCTGCAGAAGCATATAGTTGAATTCAATGAAGTTGAGACTTGTTTCGAGACGTATTTTGTAGCTTTCTGCGGCCAGCATCCTGTTGACACTGAAATAACGTCCAATGTCCCTTAGGAATTCAATATAATTGAGTTGGGTCAACCAGTCTGCATTATTTAACAAAATGGCGTCCCCATCATTAAAATCAACATACCTCGAAAGCTGTTTTTTCAAATACTTCGCATTTTCGTCAATTTGCTTTCGAGTAAGAAGCTGTCGCATTTCTGTCTTTCCACTGGGATCACCAATTAGGGCAGTTCCCCCACCTATAAGGGCTATCGGCCTATGACCATGTCTTTGCATATGGGCCAGAGCCATTATAGGAACAAGGCTTCCCACGTGCAAACTCGTTGCGGTAGGATCAAAGCCAATATAGCAGGTAGCGCTGTTCTCTCCCAGAAGTTTGCTTATCAATTCCTCGTCAGTTACCTGTTCTATAAATCCTCTTTCAGAAAGCACGTCATACACGTTCTTCAAATTACAAGCCTCCACATTAAAATAGGCTTAGGACAAGAATCAAAAGTTTTTGTCTCTAATTTTCCAGTTTTATGCTCAATCTTTCAATGCTCACACTTTTTCCACTATCTTCATCAACATCCACTATTGCACCCTTAAGCCATACATTTCGGTTAGCCACATCAAACTTGTTTGGGACACCTGTCAAGAATCTTTCCAAAATAATATCTTTTTTTATCCCTATGATAGAATCAAAAGGTCCAGTCATTCCTACATCTGTGATGTAAGCTGTTCCGCCAGGCAATATCCTCTCATCCGCTGTTTGAACATGCGTATGGGTCCCCAAAACTGCGCTTACCCGACCATCTAAAAACCAGCCGATAGCCTGTTTCTCCGAGGTAGCCTCCGCATGTATGTCTACTATTATTATACTGGTTTTGCCTTTCAGTTTTTCGATTTCTCTTTCTGCTGCTTTGAAGGGACAATCCAATGGCCGCATAAATACCCTACCCATCAAATTGATAACACCAACCAAACCTCCCGAAGAGCTGCGTACTAATACACTCCCTCTTCCTGGCAAACCTTCAGGATAGTTTGCAGGTCTAAGAAGTGTTTCATAATCTTCAATGAATTCAATAGTTTCCTTTTTGCTCCATATATGATTTCCTGATGTTAATACATCGATATTGTTTCTATAAAGTTCCTCGACCACCTCTCTTGTTACACCAAATCCCCCTGCTGCATTTTCACAATTAGCAATGACTAAATCTATTTCATATTGATAAACCGCATCAGGAATAAGCCGCTTAACAACTCTTCTGCCCGGCTTACCAATTATATCCCCTATAAGTAATATCTTCAAATATCCATTTTCCTTTCTACTTCGCAAAATCTAAAACCCTGGTTTCCCTTATTACGGTAACTTTTATTTGACCAGGATAAGTTAATTCAGATTCAATTTTCTTAACAATATCTCTACATAACATTACTGCATCATCGTCAGATATTTTTTCATTCTCAACAAGTATGCGTATTTCTCTTCCTGCCTGAATCGCGTAACATTTATCAATACCACTAAAAGAATTGGCTATTCTTTCCAGTTCTTCCAGGCGTTTTACATAAGTTTCCAACATTTCACGACGAGCCCCCGGCCTCGAGGCAGAAAGAGTATCTGCTGCCTGGATAAGAACTCCAAGCAGTGTATTGGTCCGACCGTCATCATGGTGACAGGCAATAGCCTGAACAATCCTTTCCGACTCACCAAATCTTTTAGCATAATCTGCGCCGATAGAGGCATGCGTCCCTTCAATCTCACGGTCAACGGCCTTTCCTATATCATGCAGTAATCCAGCTCTCTTGGCCTCTTTCACATCCATACCCAATTCAGCAGCCATCATACCCATCAGATGAGCAACTTCTACGGAATGTTGAAGAACATTCTGGGAAAAACTTGTCCGGTATTTTAGTCTTCCAAGAAGATTGATTAATTCCAGATGAACATCATGAACACCAACATCAAATGACACTCTTTCACCCGTTTCTCTAATAATCGTCTCCACCTCGGAGCTGACCTTACTGACAACATCTTCAATTCTCCCCGGATGAATTCTGCCATCACTTATCAGTCTTTCCAGGGATATCTTTGCTACTTCCCGCCGTACTGGATCAAAGCTTGAAAGGACTACAGCTTCGGGAGTATCATCAATAATCAAATCTATACCCGTTGCAGCCTCTATCGCCCTGATATTTCTCCCCTCTCTACCGATAATCCTTCCTTTCATTTCATCTGTAGGTAAGTTCACTACTGACACGGTATTCTCAGCCACAAAATCACCAGCATATCTTTGAATAGCATAAGCGATGATCTCTCGCGACTTTTTATCAGAAGTACGTTTAGTTTCATCTTCTATTTTTCTTATAGTCACGGCTGCTTCATGCTTTGCTTCATCTTCCATGGATTGAATAAGATATTTTTTTGCCTCTTCAGATGAAATTCCCGCAATTTTCTCCAATTTCCTCTTCTGTTCATCAATGATACCATCTAACTCACTATGCTTTTTATTTACAAGAGCCTCCCTACTGATAATAGTCTTTTCCCTGTTTTCCAAATTCGCTTCTTTTTGAGATAGAAGTTCTATTCTTTTGTCCAGATTTTCCTCCTTAAAACGGACCTTTTTCTCCAGATTATCAAGTTCTATATTTCTATCCCTGGTATCTTTATCGAATTCAGCCTTTGCCTTAAGAAGATTCTCCTTAGCCTGCAGAACAGATTCCTTTTTTATAGTTTCTGCTTCTTTCTTTGACTCACTAATTATTCTTTCCGACAGTTTTTTTGAGGATTCCAATCTTTTCCTGGAAACCCCTTCTCTCAGAATATATCCCAACACCACTCCTACAGTAATGGATCCAAGTATCATCAATACAATCATACTATAATGCAGCAAACCCTATTCACCTCCTCAAATAATAATAAAAGCTTAATATCATTGCCAATAAAGGGCACGTAAATCATAAAACAAGGATTAAGATACAGGTACAGTCTAAAATAAATATGTCCCTTTCTCTTAATTTAATGTGATTGAAAGTTTAAACCGTAAAAAGGTAAGGACTATAGAAGTTACTTGGAGAGGCAACCCGGCTTTCAACAAATGTCCGGGTCAGTTTTAATTTAATCTATATTCGCAAAACACGGTGAAAGTAAATTTCAAGCAAAACAAGTAAAAATCCCCCACTTTGCCGTGTTAACAATCACCATTTTGAACCGTTTCAAAAAGTGGGAGTCTTATTGTTGCTTCAGGCTTTCTGCCTCCCTTTATTACAGGATACTGGCAGACATGCACACGGCTAACAAGGAAAGTCTCCCGGTTCTTAGGTGTTGGTTCAAAAAGTCTTTACGCTAATCACGCACATCGCAGGGGATCGTGTGTTTTGTTTCCTCTATCCAGTTAATTAATCTTTCAGTTCTGTTTTCCAACTGATTATAAGCGTCTTCTTTTTCTTTTTTAAACTTAAAAAACTCATCAGCAATGTTTAAAGCAACCAATATAGCAACATGCAATGTTGAAATGTTTCCCGAAGCACTTTCTATTTCCTTAGCCTTGTCATTAACATACCGAACTGTTTTTGTTACGTGCTCATCCCCTGAGTCACTTAAAACCGAAAACTTTTGCTCTAGAATCTGGATGTTAAAGCGTTTTTTCAACTTCATTATATTAATCTTTGTTATGTTACACTTATATCCTTGAGCATACCAAGAAGTGAATCCACCTTTGCGCGAACAGCATCCCATTCCTCATTTAACTCTCTTATCTTTCTGTTTGCCTCTTCTATCTCTACATCCTTATCTTTAAATAATCCCTCCAATTCCTGATTTCTCTTCTTCAGGAACGAACATTCCTCTACTATTCCTTTAATTTTTTCCTCAAGTTCATCAAACTTCGCCAATTCCAACGCTTGACCTCTCCCTATTAAACCAACCTTTTTATATTTTTTAAAACAAAAAATCTCAATCAGACAGTTAGAATTATGCCAATTCAACCCGTGAAAGTCAAGACCTTATTTTTTTCGTCAAGCGTTAAGCTCCCAAGTATCCCGAGAAACAACTTCACTGCAGTCTGTCTGCCATTCCGGCATAGACAGGTTTGCCACCGGTACATTGAAACTCCCCGCAGCAAGCTGCGGGGAATCTCCGACTGTTTAGTAAGTTAGAAATTATTTTCTACCAGAAAATAATTTCGTTAACGCACTTATCCCGTTTATCGGGGTAAGGAAAATTGTTGATTTTATTTGCTCGCTAACCCCGCCGCAAGCAGCGGGGAATGCGCTCGCTGTTCAGTTCAATACTGGTTCATTCATTCAGTATTAAGTTTTAACGTTGAGAGATTTTTCACTTTTGTTTTTACAGACACCGGCCGGTTTCTTCATTTTCACTGATAGATTGAAAATAATCGTGAACCATAGTCAGGAGAGATTCTTTCCCATCTATTTTGACGACCGTTTCCCTGAACCGGGAACTTCCTTTCAAGCCTTTTGTATACCACAACAGATGTTTACGGAATTTTCTCAATCCAGCCTTTTCACCAAAAAATCTTACACTCATGTTCAGGTGGTGATTGATTATATCTTCTCTTTCTTCCAAAGCAGGTGGTGAAAAGCCGTTTTTATTTTTAAGATATCCCACTACATCCCTTACAATCCATGGGTTACCCAAAACCCCTCTCCCTATCATCACACCGTCACACCCCGTCATATCGAGCATCCTCTGGGCATCTTCGGGCCTTCTTACATCCCCACTCCCCACAACAGGTATATTCAAACACTTTTTTACACGCGCTATAAGTCTCCAGTCCGCCCTGCCCCCAAATCCCTGATTCACTGTACGGGGATGCAGAACCACGGCATCGACACCACAATCCTGAACAACGCGGGCTATCTCCAGGACATTTATTTCCTCGTTACTCCACCCAGAACGTATCTTAACCGTTACTGGCAGGGATGTTGCTTCCCTAATGCTCTGCAGTATAACTGCAACCTTAGAAGGATCCCTCATCAAGATACCCCCTGCTCCGGTCTTTAAAACCTTTTTTACGGGACAGCCCATATTAATATCCACAAGATCGGCACCCCTGTCTGTCACTATTTTCGCAGCTTCGGAAAGTACACCGGGGTCAGAACCAAATATCTGTACGCCGAGAGGCTTATCACCGGGCATGGATTCAAGATAGCGATAGCTGTTTTCTGTCCCCCTGACCAGACCGTTAGCGCTGACCATCTCGGTGAAGCACAGAGATGGTCCGAACTTCCTGACAAGCAATCTGAAGACGAGATCTGTAATTCCCGCCATCGGCGCCAAAAACACGTTATTTTTCAATAATAAATTGTCTATTTTCATCTGTTTGCTCGTGAAGTGGTAAAGCTCTGTGCTACAGCTATAACGCCTTACCAAAAAGGATTTCCATACATGGCAGCAAATTCCGCTGCGCAGCTCGCTCCTTGACAAAGGACACGAATTTCAAAACTTATGTGCTATTATTTTCAGTCTTTGGTCCTTGAACCCTCAGTTAACGACCTGTCTATCAACGCCTTATTATAGGCAGTAAAGATGTCTCTCCTTGAAAGAATTCCTATTATCTTTCTTGGATTATTTTCCTCAACTACCGGTAGTTGTTCTATATTCTTGAACCCTATTTTCTTTAGAGCACTACCCAAATCTTCATTTTCGGTAATAGTAATAACATTCATCGTTAAAAGCTCTTTTACTACTACGAGATGTCCAAGTTCCTCTTCAAAGAGGATCTCTTTGAAATCTTCAATTGTTATTATCCCGGCAAGTAATCCATTACTGTCAACCACAGGAAAACCCAGATGTTTACTTAAAAGGGTAAATTTCAACAACTCTTTTAGAGACATATTTTCAAATACAGTTTCCACTTCTCTTGTCATTACATCTTTTACAAAAATAGTACTTAGGATATCAGCCTCTTCCTGCTTGTGAATATCAATGCCACGTCGCACCAGTCGAAGAGTATAAATAGACTCCCGGTTGAAAACGCTGGCAAGAAAAGTGCTAACAACAACAGCAGTCATTAAGGGTAAAATAAGGTTATAATTTCTTGTCATTTCAAACAAAAGAGCAACTGCAGTAATTGGTCCTCGCACTGCTGCAGCAAAAAATGCTCCCATTCCTACTAAAGCATAGGCTCCTGAAACATCACCCACTGAGGAAGCTGTAATTGCAGGAAATAGACTATGGATTATTATTCCAAAAGCTCCACCTAATACTGAACCGATAAAAAGTGATGGGGCAAATACCCCTCCACTGCCTCCACTGCCGAGAGTGGCTGAGGTAGCAACTATCTTCAGAATCGTCATTATGAGAAGAGTAGCAAGACCAATTTCACCAGCTAGAACCTTATCAACTCCTCCCCTCTCCACGAAAGCCCCGCCTATCCCGTAACTTCCCCCGTAACCCACTCCAAAAACATCAAAACAATACAGACCAATAAAGCCGACAATGACACCACCAATAACTGGCTTGAGATATTCGGGAATCTTTAAGGCGTTAAACAAATCTTCACATTTATAGAAAAAGCGAATAAAACCGAGAGCAGCAAAGGCTGAGACGATACCCAGCAAAATATAAGGCAGTATTTCCCAATAGCTTGCCATGCTGTAGGAAGGTATACTAAAGGAAGGATGTGCCCCTAAGAAGATATGGGCAACAAAGTCTGCTGTAATCGAACCAATTACTATGAAGCCAAGATTGGGAGTCATGAATCGCCTTTGAATAACCTCAAGGGCGAAGAAGACTCCACCAATAGGAGCGTTGAAGGTAGCTGAGATACCTCCTGCTGCCCCACAGAGTACCAGCATCTTCACCCATTCATCAGGCAATTTGAACCATTGCCCCACAGTCGATCCAAAAGAAGCACCAATCTGCACAATTGGTCCCTCACGACCAACCGAGCCGCCGCTCCCAATACATATTGCGGAAGCCAACAATTTAGCTGCTGATACACGTGGTCTAATACGTCCTTTCCTAACGGTAAAAGCCTCCATAACCTCGGAAGGCCCCTCTCCTTTTGCTTCCCGAGCGAGGTAATAGACTATTAATCCTACTAGTAGCCCCCCAACTGCTGGTAGTATAATAACATAATATTGATCTAAGAAACCAAGAACAACTGCTCCCTTATTGAAGAAGAGAAAGTTGAAACACTTTATTAGCCATCTGAAGAAAACAGCCCCCAGCCCTGCAATAATTCCCACCACTATGGATAGGACAAAACAAAGAGTCATTTCAGAAGAACACAGCTGAATAAAAGGAATCCATAGCCTGTCCTTCAGGTAAATAGCTCTTAGCCCTGTTTTCTTTATTCTCGCCATTTTCTTTACTTTTAAAAAGCTCTCTTTCTTTAGTCGTAAAAACCCATGAAATATAAAGGCACTACAGAAAAAATATCAAGCAACCTTCTATCTTTTAGGATCAGTTTTTGCAAGAAATACTTTAAAACAAATTTTTCATAATATAACAATGCCGTCTTTCAAGAAAGTGTGTTTATGGGCGTAGAAGGCATTGATAAAATCGCTCAACTTAGGATGAAATTTTTGAGGGCTTCATATCGCAACGAAGGAAGCAGGAATTAATATTGTTAAGGAAGAATTTTAAAAATAGCAAAAAATATGACGGAAGCGATAGAAGGAAATCTAATCTAAAATTTTACGTTAATATAAACCGAATCAACAGACGTTATTGCTTCGGTCAATCAGGAATCTGCAATTTTTGTTTGACATATATTCGGTTTCTAAATCTCAGCTTATTAAGCTTCAGCAAGGTGCTAATAGTAGTATTGTGCCTCTTGGCAATCTTTTCCAAGGTATCTCCCCTCTTGACAACGTATATAAAACTTTTCTGCGGTGGTGTTGAAACGGGGGCTGATCTTTTATGGTCATCTTTTACGATACGGATCGGACTTGCCGGCTCGGAGGGTGGGATGAAATCCATGATGGAGGAGGCGATTACCCGTGCTATTTCAGACTGAAAGCGAGGTTTACGCAAAAGGGACTCTTCTTTTGGATTTGAAATATAGGCTGTTTCCACCACAATAGAGGGAATCTCGGGTAATTTGAGTATGATCAGTGGTGCCTCCTGAACTTTGTAGAATTTAAGGTTGTTCACTCTTTTAATATTTTCAAGAACGATGGAACCAAACGCCTTTGACAGGTTATTCGTTTCTGTCTGAACCATATTGAGGGTTATCGGATCAGCTTCATTGTTATACTGGCCGTTGGGGGAACCAGCAATAATATCGGAAAGGTTTTCCCTTCTGGCTAAAAGCCTGGCGGCTTCACTACTTGCCCTTCTTGTCGATAAACAATAAACAGAACTTCCACTTGATTTCCGGTATACGCAGGCATCTGCATGAATACTCACAAAAAGATCGGCGCCATATTCCCTTGCTATTTTCAATCTCTTCTTAAAAGGCACGTAGTAGTCACCTTTCCTCGTAAGAAAAGCGAGATAGCCTTTCTTTTTGTTCAGTATTTCCTCTAATTTCTTTGCAATCTTAAGGACAACGTCTTTCTCCTTTGTCCCTCTTCGTCCAACTGCCCCTGGATCTTCCCCCCCGTGGCCTGGATCTATAACTACTATTTTATCCTTCCTTGAAATTTTAAATTGTTTTCTCTCCTCGATCTCTTTTTTCTCAACGTCCGGAAGACTGATGTCAACTACTGTGCGGTTAGGTTTATTAAGAAATCCCTTCAACTTGAACACCTTTGTTTCGACATTGCCCACCAGCCACAATTCTATTCTGACTGTACCGCGAGGTAAGGGCATCACCAGGATCTTGTAGATTCCCGGCTTATTCAAAACATAAAGGTGCGGAATTGCTTTAGGAAAGACAGTTTTTTTGAAATCAATAGATATTTTCTGAGCAGTCTTTGTTACTTTAAATTTCGCCGCCTTATTGGTATCAATCACGACTCTGGTATAGTCAGGGGCCGCCCAATACCTGATGTTAAGAATGTTAATAAGGCCAAAAGCGTGAGAAATAGGAAGGAAAACGCAAAACAGCACTGTGAAAAAGATAATTTTCTTTATTTTGATCATGTTTTGGTGTAAGAAGCCTTTTTCTAAAGTTCTTGGTATTTTCAGAATATTTTTGTAAATATATCAAATTTACTGAAGGATTTCAACCATACGTAGAAAATGTATTGACAATGATGATCCTTGATGACATTTTCATAAGGAAAAACGTGAGGAGTTCATCGGTATGATGATAAAAGACATGCTTCTAAAGAAAAAATTTACCCTTTCTTTTGAAGTTTTCCCTCCTGTTAGAGAGGGGGACATAAAGAGCCTTTTTTCAACAATTCGGGAACTCGATGAATTAAACCCCGACTTTATTTCAGTTACTTATGGTGCCGGCGGAAGTACACGGAACGAAACAATAGAAATCGCATCGAAAGTCAAAAGTGAGGTTAACAGAGAAGTCCTGGCACACTTAACCTGTGTACAATCTTCAAAGGATGATATTTTCAGCATCCTCGGTGAATTCAAAAAGGCGAACATGAAAAACATTCTTGCACTGAGGGGTGATCCACCAGAAGGTGAAACTGAATTTATCAGCACAGAGGGGGGATTCAGTCATGCCAACGAACTGGTTGAGTTTATTAAATCAAACGATGATTTCTCCATAGGTGTCGCCGGTTATCCCGAGGGCCATATTGAGGCTCCAAGTTTTGAAGTTGATTTGGCCAACCTGAAACGTAAGGTGGACGCTGGAGCAGATTTTATTATTACACAGCTATTTTTCAACAACGAAGCTTTTTACAGATTTAGGGACAGAGCTTTAGAAATAGGAATCCGTGTGCCGATTATTCCAGGTATCTTCCCGATCCTGAATTATAAACAGGCATGTCGAATAGCATCCCTCTGTGGAGCCAAAATACCATCCGAGCTTAATCAGAAGATATATCATTTAAAAGAGAAACCGGAAGAGATAGAAAAATACGGCATTGAATACGCGATCACCCAGACCGAAAATCTGACAAAAAATGGTGTAAGGGGTCTCCATATCTACAGCATGAACAAAAGCCATCCGGCAAAGCAGATTCTATCGGAACTGTCATATCCCAGATAAAGAGTCCGATGGTCTCATAAACAGCAGATATACCGCTCAATAACACCAGTAAATATGACATAAAACTGAAAAGTTTTTACTCTTACTGAAAATTATTGAAAATTAATCAAACACGTTATATAAGTAATAATTAGCTGTCAGCCTCCAGTTCAATTGTATATAATGATATTTTTTAAAAACTGAAAAATGAAATATGACTGTCTGCTAACCGCTGAACACTTGCAATTAATGGGCGATTAGCTCAGTTGGATAGAGCACTGGTCTCCGGAACCAGAGGCCGCGGGTTCAAGTCCCGCATCGCCTACCAGCTATTTTGAGGAAAAACCTTGATTTATATAAAAGTATATTATAGTAACAGCCGGCTATAAAAACGCTCAATACGTATTAATGAGGAGGTAGTAATTTGAGAAGATACGAAACAATCTTTATCGCCTATCCCGATCTGCCTGATGATGACATCGGCGAAGTAGTTGAACGACTCAGTAAAATAATAACAGACCTGAAAGGTATTGTAGTTAAGGTGGAAAAATGGGGTAAGAGGAAACTGGCTTACCCGATTAAAAAACAACAAAAAGGATATTACATCCTTGTGGATTTTGTTGGCGAACAAACCGTTGTTGCTGAACTGGAAAAAAACATGAAGTTTGATGATAAGGTTTTAAAATACCTCTCTGTGAAGAAAACCGAAAAGGTTGATCTGGAAGAAATTGAAAAGGAAGTAGCCGATTCCGGTAAGGATGAAGAGACAGAAGAGATTACTCCAACAAATATGGAAAAAGAGACAGGTGAGGAGAAAACCCCGGAAGAATCACTTGAAGAAAAGGAGCAGAACGAATAGAAAATGACAAATAATAGGGAAACTAAAAGAAAGCCTTATACAAAAGGGAAGAGGTTTTTCCATAGAAGAAAGGTTTGCAGATTTTGCAGTAATTCGAATATGAAAATGAATTACAAAGATCCAGGCACACTAAGAATTTTTCTCACCGAGAGAGGCAAGATTGTACCCAGAAGAATTTCAGGAAATTGCGCTAAACATCAAAGGGAACTAACCTCAGAAATCAGAAAAGCCAGAATAATAGCCCTGTTACCTTTTGTGACGACCGAAGGTTAATATGATCGTAAGAAGCACCATATGTAGATGTGTAAAGCATGTAAATCATGGAGAATGCGCAACGCACATACAAGCACGCTACATTGGGGAGCTTCAACTTTACTTTGAAATTAATCTATTATAGTTAATCATTGTCTGCCTAAACGGCCGAATCAGAAAGAGGATACGGTATAGTTACTTTTTTACAGACATACGTCATTTTAGACTTTTATGTCTTTCATAAAGGACCGATTTAGGAAATGGATTCATGCCTTGAAAGAAGGAAGGAGTAAAATCTTACATAGAGAGTTTATCCGTGGTATCGCTATTACTTCATTTGTCTTTCTGGCCGTTGCTACAACTCCTATTTTGGGATCCATTGGGTTAATATTTATACCACTTCCAATCCTCTATTATTACTCAAAACTGGGCAGAACTCAAGGTTTAGTCGTTTTCTTTGCATCATTGCTCGTCCTTGTAATAAGCTATAAATTTGGGGATTCAAAGGTAAACTTGCCTTTCTTTTTCCTGATAGGATCTCTCGGATTGATCCTTTCTGAGATACTGAGAAAGAGCTATTCCATAGAAAAAACTGTCTTTCATTCGACAGTTGCTCTTTTAACACTGTGTTTTGCTGTGCTGATCTACTACAATGTAAAAACAGGCAGAACACCATGGGGTCTTATTGAATTTTACGTATCAGAAAGTATACAAGAAAACATAAGGTTATACTCTCAACTCGACATATCCTCAGAGCAGATTAACCTGATTAAAGAAAATGCCGATCAGATAAGAGCGGGCATTATCAGTCTCTTCCCCGCTCTCGTCCTGATAAGCTCATCTTTTATAGTATGGCTGAACATTCTGGCAGGAAAACTGATTTTCCCCAAAAGCGGGATGTGGTATCCTGACTTTGGTAACCTTGCATGCTGGAAGGTGGCCGATTGGATGATCTGGTTTGTAATACTATCCGGCGGCCTGTTTCTGGTGGTTGCCGGGATGATTAAAATTGTCGCCCTGAACCTACTGATCGTTTTTTTGTTCATTTATATGTTTCAGGGTCTTGCAATTATAAGTTTTTTCTTTAAAAAGAAAAATGTTCCGGAATTCATTAGGATAATATGTTATTTCTTGATTTTCGGCCAGCAATTCTTACTTTTGCTTGTTGTCGGTCTGGGTTTATTCGACATTTGGCTTAATTTCAGGAAACTCGACAAAAAGATGAAACAACATCCTGCATGAATGTTCTTCTTTCCGGATGAACCATATTAATCATTACACATTAGGAGGCTTGTAGATGAAGGTTATTTTAAAAGAAAATGTCGAATCCCTCGGGAAAACAGGAGACATGTTAAATGTTACCGATGGTTATGCAAGGAATTTCCTTATTCCGAGGGACCTGGCTATTGAGGCTAATAGCAGAAACATAAAAGCCTTAAAGCATGAGAAGATGCTTATCGCACATAAGGCCGAGCGTGAAAAAAAGAAAGCAGAATCGGTTCTTGAGGAATTCTCCGATGTAACCTGCACTATTTCCAAACGTATCGGAGAACAGGACAAGCTGTTCGGTTCCGTAACCACCAAAGATATAGAGAAATCACTCCGTGAACAGGGAATAGAAATTGACAGGAAAAATATTGTCCTGGAAGAGCCGATTAAGAGTACAGGGGAGTTCTCTGTGAAAGTTAAGTTATCTCAAGAAGTTACCGCTGAGATTACGGTCTCTGTCGTAGGTGAAGAGTAGAAAAATCAGATGAAAGACATAGATCCATCTTTGCATAAAATTCCACCTCAGAACATTGAGGCAGAACGGTCCGTCATAGGAGCAATCTTGCTTGAAAATGAGGCTATTAACAACGTCCTGGAAATACTCCGTGTAGATGATTTCTATAGTGAATCACATCGAAAAATTTTCTCCGCTATACTTGAACTGTATGAAAAGAATGAACCAAGCGATCTGATTACCCTCAGCAATACTCTCAAGAACAACAATCAACTTGACAGCGCCGGGGGGGTATCATATCTGGCCTCACTTGTCGATAACATTCCGTCTGCCGCAAATGTCGCCTACTATTCAAAAATAGTTAAGGAAAAAGCAATTTTGCGCGGACTTATCGGTGCTGCCACAAAAATAATAACCAAAAGCTATGATACGGGAAAAGACGTAGAAAATATTCTGGACGAAGCTGAACATACTATATTCGAGATATCCCAAAATAAGATAAAACCCGCCTTTTATACTATCAAAGAGATAGTAAAGGATAGTTTCAGAACCATAGAGAAGCTCTATGAGAGAAAAGAGCTTGTAACAGGCGTGCCAACTGGTTTCGAGAAGTTAGACGATCTCACCTCCGGACTTCAAAAATCTGATCTGATCATTATTGCCGGCCGGCCGAGCATGGGGAAAACCGCTCTTGCCCTTAATATCACACAGTATGTCGCAATAGAAAAGGGGATTCCGGTCGCCCTCTTTTCCCTGGAGATGGCCAAGGAGCAGCTTTCCCTCCGTATGCTCGCCTCTGAAGCTAAGGTAAATTCTCAGCGTCTCAGAAAAGGGTTCCTCGGAGAAACCGACTGGCCGAAGTTAACAACGGCCGCGGGGAGGCTTTCCGAAGCACCGATATTCATAGATGATACTCCTGCCATTACTGTTCTGGAAATGAAGGCTAAGGCGAGAAGGTTGAAGTCTGAAACTGACCTGGGGTTAATTGTTCTCGACTATCTTCAATTGATGAGGGGCATACAGTTTAAAGATTCGAGGGAGCAGGAAATATCAGAAATCAGCCGCTCTCTTAAAGCACTTGCTAAGGAATTGAACATCCCCGTCGTTGCCCTGTCACAGCTTAACAGGAAAGTAGAAGACAGAACCAATAAACGGCCCCAGTTGGCTGATTTACGGGAATCCGGAGCCATTGAACAGGATGCTGATGTTATTACCTTTATATACAGAGACGAAGTGTACAACAGGTCAGAAGATAATCCGGAAAAGGGGATGGCTGAAATAATTATAGGGAAGCAGAGAAACGGTCCCGTCGGTATGGTAAAACTGGCCTTTTTGGAAAAATATACCTCTTTTGTAAACCTCGCTATGTCGGACGAAGGGTTTTAAGCCTCGAGCAATGCCACTTCATTTTCCAAATACGGAATGGCAGTTCGAAGCTTCCTTAGCGCAGCTTTTTCAATCTGCCTGGCCCGTTCTCTCGTTATGTTAAACCTGTCCCCCATCTCTTGCAGGGTTTCAGGATTATCGGCCATTATCCGATTCTTTATTATATAGTTTTCTCTATCATTCAGTTCAGAGAGTGCTCTGTCTATCTTATTTTTTGCCGAAACCGCCTCTTCTTTTTTGATTAACACTTTTTCCTGATCCTCTCCCTCGAACGTCAAGTAATCGATATGAGACGATTCACTCTCATCACTTATCGTTGCGTCAAGGGAAAGATCACGATTATTTAGACGGCAATCCATCTCTTCAATTTCAGCTTCTTTTACATTCAGTGATTCTGCAATCTCTGTAAACTCTGGCTTTTTAAGGGAAATACCCTGGAGTTTTCTTTTGACCTGATTGAGCTTGAAAAACAGCTTTCTCTGAGCCTGGGTAGTGCCAATTTTCACAAGGCTCCACGACTTAATGATAAAGTTCTGCATGTACGCCCTTATCCACCAGACAGCATACGATATGAGTCTGTAACCCTTATACGGGTCAAATTTTTTCACCGCGTGCATGAGACCAATATTCCCCTCCTGAATCAGGTCAAGGAGCTTAATCCCGTACCCCTTATACTTATGGGCAATCTTAACCACAAATCTAAGGTTTGAAACGACCAGCTTTTCGGCCGCCTCCATATTGTCGTGCTTACTGTATCTGACGGCAAGTTTAAACTCTTCTTCCGCAGTCAAGATTGGAAACTGATTTATCTGTGACACATAGGCATCTAATGCATTTGAAACTTTAGGAAGATTCACCTGCAAATCACCCCCATTTAATTTATTCTTCAACTTTGTAGTATATAATCGTTTTTTTAATAGTCAAGCTTTTTTTACTTCATTGTCCCGTGCCGATTAAACGTGTCACAACGGGAAAATCGGTACTGCTGATTTCTCATATGTAGAATTTTCACAGACCATTCCCCTTAAAAATCGTCGATTTCTTTCCGGGAGGCACCTTGATAACAGAAAAAATTGCTTCAATCTATTCTTTTTTTGATCGCTGGTTTATCGTTGCTCCTCACACCAATTCGGCGACACTATTACGGAATATGTTTGTTTTATATTGCGCCCCTTGCCCCGCTTACAAGGCGGGGTTTGCGGGTGTGCTCCCGGTCAATTAGGCACCACCATCTTTCTTGACATAGGGGCAGTTTATGGTTAAGTTACTAAAAAATATATAAAGGAAAAACTATGGATTCTCTCAACAAAGTAATTATGGAATCTGCATGTCGAATTGCCAAAGAGATAAATGCGAAGGCCATATTACTTTATGCTGACATGGCCTCTGATCTTTTGATAAACGAAGCCGACAAAACATGCTATGACACAATTCTGGTAACAAGGGACGATATCGAGATACCTGATAATTTCAGGAGTGCAGGGAAAGTGTTAAACGTCCCCGATGTAAATCTAACACGTGTCGGTCAGATAAAAATTGCAATCACCAAGGGAATTGTAAAAGGTCTTTTCAAAAATGGAGACAGGCTTGTCTGCCTTACCGGTATCCACAAATTCGGATACGTGGACAGTATAATGGTTATCGATGTGGGTAAGGAATTTGAAATTTTCACATCAGAAAAAATTACAGACATTACTGAAAGTGTATCTCCAGAAGTCTTCGATACCGTCTTGAACATTGCCCTGGAGCTCGCCGCTCAGGGAAGGGAAGGCCGTCCGGTGGGAACAATCTTCATCCTCGGAGATCACGAAAAGGTGCTACAACTTTCACGACAAATGGTGATCAATCCCTTCATGGGATACAAAGAGGAAGAACGCAATATCCTCAGTCCCAGTTTGAAGGAAACAATAAAGGAATTCTCAGCTATTGACGGCGCATTCGTCTTAAAGGACAATGGCGTCCTCGTTACTGCTGGCAGGCACCTTAATGCCGCTTTAGAAAGCAAAGATTTTCCCCAGGGGCTTGGCAGCAGACATATAGCCGCTGCCGGCATTACAAGCGTAACAAACGCTATTGCCATCGTCATCTCTGAATCGACGGGAACGGTCAGTGTGTTAAAAAACGGAAAGATCTTCGTGGGCATTGAAAAGCCGGTGAGATAAGGAAATAAAGAGCGGGGTCAAATGAACACAATCAGAACAGGCATACTTCTGGGTGCCCTAACCGGTCTTCTGATGCTGATAGGTGGGTACTTTGGAGGCCAGCAGGGAATAATAATTGCGTTTATTCTTGCGATGGTAATGAACTTGGGGAGTTATTGGTTCTCAGACAAGCTCGTATTGAGGATGTACCGCGCAAGAGAGGTTTCGGAAACCGCAGCTCCCGAACTCTATTCCCTTATAAAACCCCTGACATTAAGAGCCGGTCTCTCTATGCCTAAGGTCTATATTGTTCCAAGTGATACTCCAAATGCCTTTGCCACTGGAAGGGACGAGAAGCATTCCGTTGTGGCAGTAACGGAGGGAATTTTACGGATATTAGACAGGGAGGAGCTTGAAGGTGTTCTTTCCCATGAACTTACTCACATTAAGAACAAGGATATGCTGATAGGCTCCATTGCGGCAACACTGGCCGGCGCCATTATAATGCTGGCCAATATGGCCAAGTGGACGGCCATCTTTGGCAGCTTTGGAGGAGACGACGAAGGGGGCGGAATTTTTGGTCTCATAATGATGGCCATTCTGGCACCTATTGCAGCAATGATTATACAGATGGCTATATCCCGCTCACGTGAATATCTTGCCGACGAGGGGGGCGCCAGAATATCGGGCAAACCTTACGGCCTTGCCAATGCCCTGGAAAAGCTGTCTTGGGCATCAAAAGCGATTCCCATGCGGGCGAATCCATCAACGGCTCATATGTTCATTGTAAATCCTTTAACGGGAAAATCTTTTATGAACCTCTTCAGTACCCACCCACCGATTGAAGAAAGAGTTGCGAGACTAAGAAGGATGTAGGAGGAAAATATGGGAGACGACACGCACGAGAAGGATTTTATTATTAAAGATAAACGAACATTTGATGAATCAGGAGAAATTCGACAGAAGGAAGAGGAAAAACCGGACCAGGCAGAGCAAGACACAAAAAGTGAGGGTGAAAAAAAGGAGTTTTTGCCTGAGGTGAATTTTTCAAGTTTTGTTTTCTCTCTGAGTACATCAGTAATGTATCATTTTGGAGATTTTCCTGATCCGGTATCTCAAAAGACGGAGAAGAATCTTGCTGCAGCAAAACAGACTATTGATATACTTGGCATGCTCAAAGAAAAAACAGAAGGCAATCTTGATGATAATGAGAAAGAATTGTTAGACGCCATGCTCTTTGAGTTGAGAATGAGGTATGTAAAAGAAAAGGAAATTTAATGGTAATAAAAAGGTCTCCGGCAAAGGTAAATCTTCACTTGCTTGTGCTGGGAAGAAGGGAAAATGGCTATCATAATATAGTAACCCTGATGCAGAAGATAAGTCTCTATGACGAGATAGAATTTTCTCCGAGGGAAAAAGGAATTGTGGTAAAATGCCCAGGTGCTGCCCTTCCCGAAAATGAGGATAACATCGTCTATAAAGCCGCTCAATCGCTTTTTTCTTACGCATCCTGCCATTCAGGTATAGAAATCACCATCAGAAAGAAGATACCGATAGCGGCAGGATTGGGTGGGGGAAGCTCAAACGCCGCTACTGCTCTTATTACGTTAAATGATATGATGGGGTTCAATTACTCTAAAGGTGAATTAATGAAAATAGGGGCAAAACTCGGGGCCGATGTCCCTTTTTTTGTTTTTAATAAAACAGCATGGGCCACCGGCATAGGCGACCAGCTTCAGACGGCAGAAAATGTGCCCCAACTGTGGTTCGTACTGGTAAACCCTTGCTTTGATATCTCAACAAAAATGGTTTATGAGAACCTCAATTTAAGATTGACAAACAAGGTGAAAAAGTTTAGTATCCCTCGTTTTAACACCGTAGACGACGTTGTAAATAAACTGCATAATGATCTGGAAAAGGTTACTTTAAACCTACATCCTATCCTGAAAGAATTAAAGGAACGTTTAATTGCATGCGGGGCTCTTGGTTCCTTGATGTCCGGAAGTGGACCAACAGTATTCGGGATATTCGCAGATAAAAAAGATGCACTAAGAGCGGAAGAGAAGCTCAAGGCAGGGGTAAAGTGGGCCGTATTCAGGGCACACTCGATCAATTAACTATTGATGGTTTTTTTATTATAGTCCACCATTACTGCTAATTATTATAAGCAACCAAATATTGGGGCGTCGTCAAGTGGTAAGACACAAGACTTTGGTTCTTGCATTCGGAGGTTCGAATCCTCCCGCCCCAGCCAGTATTTTAGAGGTAGGATTACACTACATTTCAACGATTAATAACATTTGTTTACGGGAGGATTGAATGCTTGAAAAAATGAGAATATTTTCCGGAAACTCTAATTTCCCTCTCGCAGAAAAGATATGCATAGCATTGGGAGTGTCCGTCGGAAAGGCAAATGTAACAACATTCAGTGATGGTGAAACAAGAGTAGAAATTAATGAAAACGTAAGGGGAATGGACGTCTTTATTATACAGTCAACCTGCCCTCCTGTGAATGACAATTGTATGGAGCTTTTAATCTTGATAGATGCCATGAAGAGGGCGTCCGCAGACAGAATAACGGCTGTCATCCCCTATTACGGTTATGCACGGCAGGACAGAAAAGTGTTTCCCAGGGCACCGATTACGGCAAAGCTCGCTGCCGATTTAATAACCACTGCAGGTGCTAATCGTGTCCTTTCCATGGATCTCCATGCCGGTCAGATACAGGGGTTTTTCAATATCCCCGTTGACAATCTTTTCGCCACGCCAGTACTCCTGGATTATATTAAGGAAAATTATCAGGACAACATGGTTATCGTTTCGCCTGATTCCGGTGGTGTTGAAAGGGCGAGGGCATTTGGAAAAAGATTGGGGGCAAGTATTGCTATTATCGACAAGAGAAGAGAAGGTCCGAATGAGTCGCAGGTCGTTAATATAGTCGGTGATGTTAAAGATAAGAAAGCAGTAATTCTTGATGATATGATTGATACCGCCGGAACCGTGGTACAGACAGCCAAAGCCCTCAAAGAGGAAGGAGCAACCGTGGTATCTGTCTGCTGTACCCATCCCGTTCTGTCGGGACCTGCAATAGACAATATCAATGGTTCCAACATTGAAGAGGTCATTGTGACCGACACCATCCCGCTGAAGGAAAAGATAAAATCCTGCAAGCGGATTAAGGTTCTTTCTGTCTCCGGGCTTCTAAGCGAAGCAGTCAGAAGAATTTATTATAATGATTCTGTAAGTTCACTCTTTATATAGGAGAAATAAATATATGGAAACAATAGAGTTAAAGGCTTATGCCCGCAATGAATTTGGAAAGGGATCTGCCAGAAGATTGAGAAAGCAAGGTTTGATACCAGCGGTTTTTTATGGCGCTACAGTTAAATCGATTCCGCTGACTGTCAACTCTTCCGAGCTGGTGAAACTATTAGGAGCAGTGAAGGGAGAGAGTAAATTTATTAAATTAACGATCGAAGACGATGGCGATAAAGTCGAAAAGCTGTCAATAATAAAAGACCTCCAGGTGAACCCCATAAGCAGGAACCCTATCCATACCGATTTCTATGAAATCCGAATGGATCACAAGATAACAATGGATATTCCGATTCGTCTCACGGGACAAGCTATCGGTATAGAAGAGGGGGGAGATCTGCAATTCGCCAAGAGAAACCTGAAGGTATCCGCTCTACCCTCTTCAATCCCCGATTTCATTGAAGTTGATATCAGCAACCTGAATATAGGTGATGCAGTTAAGGTTGAGAATATTGTCCTCGGGGAAGATATAGAAGTCCTTGATCCGGCGGATGTAACGATAGCAGCGGTTGCCATCACAAGAGTCACCGTCGAAGTTGAAGAGGGAAAACCCGAAGGAGAATTGCCAGAAAAAGTTGGTGAAGACGCAGAATCAGAAGAGGAGCAGAGCAAAGAACCAACCGAATAATTCTGGGGGCTTTGGTGAAGCTAATTGCAGGACTGGGAAATCCGGGTATAAAATACCAGCTTAGCAGACACAATATGGGATTCCTGGTACTGGAGGCATTGGCAGAAAAACAGAACATTGAAATCCGTCAGAATAAATTCGACTCCTATCTGGGTAAGGGAACCCTTTCGGGCACAACTGTTATGATGGCCAAACCACAGACATTTATGAATCTAAGTGGTGCAGCTATCAAGAAGCTCCTCGGATATTTTAAGATAGACCTTAGTGATTTGATAGTAGTACATGATGATCTGGATCTGCCATTCAACAGTATCAGGATAACGGCGGGTGGAGGTCATGGAGGACATAAAGGATTAATATCCATAATAAACTGCCTGGAGAGGTCGGATTTTATCAGGATCAGACTTGGTATCGGAAAACCAGAGCGTAAGGAAATGGTTGAAGGGTATGTCCTTGAACATTTTACTGACGACGAGATGAAGATTCTGCCGAATATCCTTACACGGGCATGTGACGCTGTGGTGGAGGTTATTTTATCTGGAACTCAGTCGGCTATGAATCAGTTCAATATCAGAATGAACAACAAATCAAACGAGGAGGCATAAACAGGGATTATGGAAACTTTAGTAAACTATGGACCATTATTGGCAATTTTTGGATTGATCTTGGCGTTTCTAATCTACAAATACGTTATGTCGTTTCCACCGGGGAATGAAACGATGGTGGATATTATGGATAAGATCCACTCGGGTGCCATGATATTTTTAAAAAGGGAATATAAAATCATAGCAATATTCATTGTCGTTGTTTTTGTCATACTCTTTTTCGCTCTTGAGTCAAAGATGTCCGCCGTGGCCTTTTTGACGGGTGCACTCGGCTCGATGCTTGCGGGAGTTTTAGGGATGCAGGCGGCAACTTACTCCAATGCGAGAACAGCTCACGCCGCTGGAGAATACGGCCAGGCTAAAGCCCTGACCGTGGCCTTCTTCGGAGGATCCGTAATGGGATTGGCTGTTGCGAGTCTCGGGTTGCTCGGACTCGGCGTATTCTTCTATTTCTTTTCAGAAAAGAATCCTGTGGTAATCAACGGTTTCGCCATGGGCGCTTCCTCGATCGCGCTGTTCGCCCGTGTTGGCGGCGGTATATATACCAAAGCAGCCGATGTGGGATCTGACCTGGTAGGAAAAGTCGAAGCGGGCATTCCTGAAGACGATCCGAGAAACCCGGGTGTTATCGCCGATAACGTCGGCGACAATGTGGGTGATATAGCCGGCATGGGCGCAGACCTCTATGAATCCTATTGCGGCTCGGTTATTGCGGCGATAGCGATAGGCGCAACTATGGGAACACAGAAGTTGGTATGGATGCAACTGCCGATGCTCTTTATCATGGCAGGGCTTATCTGTTCCATCATAGGAATCGCCTTCTTCAATTTCATGAAAAATATGAAGCCGCAATCCGCACTGAGTAACTCACTGTATATAGCGGGTATTCTGTTTATCATCGCCTGTTATTTCATTGTCAGGAATATGACTTGTGGAATGTCGGCAGAGTATCTAAAAGAATTAAATATGATAGGTCCCCTAGGTCCATTCTGGGCGGTTCTGCTTGGTATCGTCTGTGGCATGCTGATAGGAGCCATTACAGAGTACTACACCGCTCGCGGACCTATCGTAAAAATAGCCGAGGCCTCACAGACAGGTTCCGCGACAACTATAATCAGCGGTTTATCCATCGGTTTTCAGAGCGTTGCCGCTCCCATTTTCTTTATTGCAATGGCTATCTGGATCTCCTACCTTTGTTCAGGACTTTACGGTATCGCAATTGCCGGTGTCGGAATGCTCGGAACAGTAGCAATGACAATGTCCGTAGACAGCTACGGCCCGATTGCCGATAACGCCGGTGGTATCGCGGAGCAGGCCCACATGCCGCCGGAAGTCAGAAAAATCACCGATGGTCTGGACGCCGTGGGTAACACAACCGCAGCTATAGGTAAGGGTTTCGCCATAGGTTCAGCGGCACTGACCGCGCTGGCCATGTTCGCCGCTTACACGGCAACAGTAAAAACCTTTCCGGGTTTTGAAAATTTCACACTGAATCTGAACGAGGCACACGTAGTTACCGGTATGTTTCTGGGAGGCATAGTCCCGTGTCTGATTGCCGCCATGACGATGACGGCGGTTGGAGATGCCGCATTTGAAATGATCAACGAGATCAGAAGGCAGTGGAGAGAAATCCCCGGTATTATGGAAGGCACAACACCCCCAGATACCAACGCGTGCGTGGATATAGCTACCTCAGCGGCCCTGAAAAAGATGGTTGTCCCCGGTTGTTCCGCGGTTCTGGCGCCGATTCTGGTTGGTATTTTCATCGGTCCCGAAGCCCTTGGCGGATTCCTGGCTGGAGCGACACTTACCGGTGTAATCCTGGGTCTTTTCATGGCCAACGCCGGCGGTGCCTGGGATAATGCTAAAAAGTATATAGAGCAAGGTCATTTTGGCGGTAAAGGTTCCGATGCCCATAAGGCAGGGGTTATCGGCGACACCGTTGGCGATCCCTTCAAGGATACATCGGGTCCCTCGATGAACATACTGATCAAGCTGATGTCGGTTGTTTCGCTGGTCACCGCCCCGGCCATCGTTGCTCTCTATAAAATGATTTATTAAATCACTAACACCTAATAACATAAAAAGGGGAGCATGATTCGATATGCTCCCCTTTTTTTAAAGTTGATCAGTAGGTCTGAGGAGTAAGACTGAAAGACAAGGCCCGCTACAATCCTATGCCAGACTCCGGATTCAGTCTCCTCGATATATCGAATCGTTAAAAAGTCTTGACAGGACAACCAAAAATATTTAGCTTCTAGCAAAGTAGAAAACTCTGACGTCTTCCATATACTCTCAAATTTCAACATTTAATCCCCAAATGAAAGGGGGAGATATTGTGGGATTCAGATGTGGCATTATTGGGCTCCCCAATGTTGGTAAATCCACCATTTTTAATGCACTTACAGCCGCCGGTGCCGAGGTGGCAAATTATCCCTTCTGCACAATTGATCCCAATGTCGGGATAGTCCGCGTACCTGATAAAAAACTCGAAAAAATCGCAGATGTTATAAAACCATTAAAGACTACATACACTACCATGGAGTTCCTCGACATCGCAGGACTTGTAAAGGGAGCCAGCAGAGGAGAAGGTCTTGGAAATAAATTCCTGGGACATATAAGAGAAGTGGATGCGATTGTTCATGTCGTGCGCTGCTTTGATGACACCAATGTCACACATATGAGCGGTTCCATTGATCCAGCACGGGATATCGAGACAGTAAATACAGAACTTATACTGGCGGATCTTGAAACTGTTGAAAGACGAATTACAAAGGCTGAAAGGCTTGCAAAAGGGGGAGATAAGGCCTCCCATGACGAGCTGAATCTCTGCTACTATATAAAGGATTCCCTCGAGAATAACATCGCCGCAAGAAATATTGATCTTGATGAGGAACAGAAAAAAACTTTAGGAGATTTTTTTCTTCTAACTGCAAAAGAGGTACTGTACGTTGCCAATGTAGATGAGGAAGTTCTTAAGGGAGGAAAAGATTATATATTTAAGATTGACGATATTGCAGAAAAAGAGAAGGCAAAAGTAATCGTAATATGTGGTGATATGGAAGCGGAGATAGCAGCGCTCGAAGAAGATGAAAGAAAAGAATTCCTTGACGATCTTGGCCTTGAGGAGTCTGGGCTCAGAAAATTGATCAGGGAAGGTTATGATCTCCTGGGATTAATCACATTTTATACCACGGTGGGACCTGAACTTAGAGCATGGACAATTACCAAGGGTACCAAGACACCAACCGCCGCCGGAAAAATACATTCCGATATGGAACGAGGTTTTATCAGGGCAGAAATCATCCATTACGATGATTTCATTAGAATTGGTACTGTATCCGGGGTAAAAGAGAAGGGGTTACTCCACGCTGAAGGAAGGGATTATGTTATTTCGGATGGTGATATCATTTATTTCAGGTTTAATGTATAACGCTTTCGGGAAAATTACAAATCGCACCGCCCGACAGAAATCCAATATCGAGAAAGATTAAGAACAATAGCACCCCATAGTGAGAAGGAAAAGTCCTTCCCGAAAGCGTTATACCGAATCCCAAAAATGATGGATGGTAACATTTCACCATCCACTAATATATAGAAACTGAAAAGGTTTCAAACCACGTTACTTTTCAGATTATATTCAAGGGGGTGGGTGGATGGAAAGGAGGGAACAAAAACCACCCACCACATATAACATCCCAAAGATCTTTTTCCTTAATCTTTATCATCATAAGATAAAGGAAATTCTCTAAGAAAGAAGTCGATGCTTTTATCGACCCTTACTTCCCCCTTCGTTTGCTCAATTACCTTTTTACCAACCTCACTATTTTGCGTTAAAACAAAAAACTCTGATTCCGGCTCTCCCTCGACTTCCAGATATGACGAATTACCCCCCACGTTACCATCTGTGGGCTTAATATGCTTCTTTCGGCCTTTCTTCATTTAACTTCTTTATCATTTCATAATGATTTCAAAAATGTTGAAATATAAAATCATTAGTCACTTCCGATTTTTTAGAGACCTTCGAGCACTTATCCTCTTAGAAAACCTCTTATTATATAATTTGGATTCAAGGGCTTTATTATCACTCGAAGGTCTCTATGTTTCTGATTCTAATTTAACTGATACAATAATGATGCCAATTCGCAATTTCGCTCTGATTATTTATGTGCATAGCGTACATTTATAAAATAAGCGTAAAAACAAGATATTATAAAGCAACCTGCTGACGATTTACCCATAATATCTGTTTTATCTGATATGCAAAGGATACGTTGAATGATAAAAAAATGGGGGGGGTTGTGCGATAACCGCAACATAACGCCCGGTAATACAGGAAGGTGTGTGTGAATCTACCTTGGAGTGGCGTGCGTAAATAGAACGTATCGTGCAAATACTGCACGCCGATTTTCAGAACTCTCTTACCTTACACTTCACTAATTTTTTTCAGTTCACGAAGAAGCGAATAACGTGAAATACGTAAAATTTTTGCAGCGCCCGTTTTGTTGCCCACACTTATTTCAAGAGCTTTTAAAAGTATTTTTTCTTTAATCTTGCCTGTTAATCTGTCAACGGTCATTTTATAGTCCATACCTTCATGAGTAGGCAGGGGAAGAGATTCACCAACTTGCACGGTTAGACCACTCCGTGGTGTTTCAGCTTTGATCTCGGCAGGAAGATTCTTCTCGCTAATAACTGCACCCACGTCCTGAAGTATCATGATACGCTCAACGATATTTTTCAGTTCACGTACGTTCCCCGGCCAAAAATAATTCCTTATAATTTTTTCAGCCTCTCTGCTAAATCCTGTCACCCTTTTATTGAATTTTTTATTGAACTGATCAACGTAGTATCGTGCGAGAATAATTGCATCACGATTTCTCTCTCTTAGAGGGGGTATAATTATCGGAACAATGCTTATCCTGTAGAAAAGATCCTCTCGAAAAGAACCATCAGATACCATGCCGGCAAGGTCTCTGTTTGTTGAAAAAATAAAACGCACATCGATTGGAATGTTTTTCGTCCCACCAAGTCTCCGGATATGTCCCTCTTCTAATACCCTCAATAGCTTAGCCTGGATTGGGGGACTCATTTCCCCTATTTCATCTAACAATAAAGTCCCGCCGTTTGCATATTCGAGAAGTCCAACTTTTTTCTTTCTGGCATCGGTGAAAGCGCCGGCCTCGTATCCAAACAGCTCACTCTCCAACAAGGTTCCAGGTATAGCAGCACAATTCACATCAACAAAGCGCTTCGAACTCCTGCCACTATGCCTGTGAATTGCACGGGCGATCAATTCCTTACCGGTGCCACTTTCCCCCTGTATTAATATACTTGTGTCATGTTTGGCCACTTCACTGATTACATGAAAGATACGGAGCATCTTTTTTGATTTGCCAAGGATATCCTGAAACCCTAAAAGCACATTCTCTCTCTCCTTGAGTTTTCTAACTTCTGTTTTAAGTGACCTGGCCTCAAGTGAGAGCTTCGAATGCATAATTGCGTTATCGTAGGAAATAGCGGCATTTTTAGCAAGTATATCCAATACGTTTATCTGGTCCCGCGAATAGTCACCCGCTTTTTTCCCCAAATATAAAGCTCCTTTAAATTTATCTTTTATTTTAATCGGAAAAGCTATCCCAGAAGGATATCCGTCAAACAAGTCTGTGATACTGCCACCGGTTGAATCTGGTGAAGGTCGTCGAACGACAATTGTATCGGTATCTATAGCTTTTTTAATGATGCTCCGAGTTATTTTTTCATCATATTCGCTCTTTTCGTTTATATAAACCTTCTTTCCATCGTTTATAAAACAGCTTTCTTTTTCAAGATCTAAAAAATATATCAGCGCCTTATTTGCGCCACTTATTTTTAACGCATTCCTGATAAGGACCTGATGCATTCTATCTAAGATATAGTTAGAACTCAGTTCTGAAACAGCTTTCTGCAATACCAAAAGTTCTCGTATTTTTTCCCGGTTATTCTCAAATAGCATCCTGGTGTGTAGAACCAGACTTATCTGATTTACAAAAGTACGAAGGATATTTACCTCCTGCTGCGAAAATTTCCACCTTTTCGTACGCCACACGGAAATGATACCCATTATATCCTCGTCCATCATGAGTGCATCGCAGAAAGTTGACCCTCTCTTGTAGAATTTGGTTAATTTACGGTCGGTTTCAGTCGCTCTGGGATCAGTTTCAACATCATCAAGAATAATACAGTGACCGAATTTTGCAACTCTCGTTTCAAGACAATCGTGCTTTTTCAGATTCAGCTGTCTGGAAAAAGCTCTCCTTCCTTCTTCAGGGCTGTAGTTTTTCACCACTTTTGTTATTAAATTTTCCTTCGTATCATCGTAAAGGCAGATTATGCCACGATCAAATTGCATTGTATCAACGACTTCGTCTAAGATTTTTTTCAGCACATTATCAATGTGCGACGGCGACGTGAGAAGAGAGCTGATCCTATGAACGCTTTCAAGAAGCTTATCTTTGTTAGGCAAATATTGAAAAGTGGCATGTATTGTCTGTGCTGTTTCTTTCATTAAAAATAACCTCTCTGAACTGGACAGTGCTCGCTAACCCCGCTGCTTGCGGCGGGGAGCTTCAATTGTCTTATCGGTAGTGTTTTAAAAAGCCTCACAATTCTTTCAATACTATACTCAACACCGTAGTTAACTTGACGGTCTCTTCATCAGCTTTCCTAAGCCTTGAACTTACTATTCTTGACACGTTCAGTAATACCTTGTACCCCAGTTCGTAATCCTCTCCGGCAAGTCTTAGAAAGTCATCTTTTTTTGTTTCATATAAAACACAGTCAGTGACCGCCCTTATGGTCGCTGTTCGTTCACATTCTTCCAGAAGAGCAATTTCGCCAAATACTGCATGTTGTCCAGCGCTCAACTTTGTAAACACCTTGTCTTTGCCTGTACTTTCGTCATCCATACCCTCAATTATGAGCCTTTTGGCTACTTCCACAGTTCCATCAAGCATTATATACATTGTATCCCCAACTTCTCCCTCTTTCATTATTACATCAGTACTTGAAAAAGTGATCTTTTTAGAAATACTCAGAATCTTTTTTATATGTTCTGTAGTAAGGTCTTTAAAAAGGCCTGTTTCTTTCAGGATAGAAATATCTCTTTCCACCAGCTCACCTCTTTTTCCAAAGGGAAGTTTATCCTAACTCAGGATAACTGCATAATCATCCCCTCCTATAATATATTTATCATCCGGATTTACTACAACCGTCGCCTCATCACTCTTAAGAAAAATATCCTTTTTCGATTCCTTAAATTTTTCCCTGATAAACATATCAATAACAGATGTATCATCCGACAACAAGTCCTCCAGCCTCATAGCTTTTTTTTCTTTTAACAGGCCGATAAGGATTGCATTTTCCTTCTCTCGATAGAATTTTGACAGCTCTTCAAAAGTCTTGCCGACAAAATTACGGGGGATTCCGGCTCTCCGTAAGTTATTTTTATCATTCAGAGACAGGATGCTGGAAAAAACCCTGGGAAGACCCGGATGGCTTATCGCAGAGGAAAGGAGACTTCCCATATGTTCTCCCCTCACAATGATTTCGTCCACATTGGCTCTTTTAAGATGTTGCTTGTTTTCAACGTCGAGAAGTTCGGCTATCGTTTTTATGTAGGGTGCAAGAGACCTTATAGTCAGAGCCGTCAGGATTGTTCGTTCGTCAGCCCTCTCGACAGCATGGGAACCGGAAAGATCAGCCATTATAAGTGCAAATTTGGCCTTATTGATATTGGCCCTCAGCAGAACATCTTCATATACATAATTCCCCCTGAGGAACTTCAGGTTATACTTACTATACTTGAGTTTAAAGGTATCTATTTCATCGATCGGAAGTTCATTAATAAGAACGATAAGAACATCCGGCATAGAACCATACGTGGTCAGGCCCGTAAGAACATCCTCGGTATTTCCATTCCAGCCGCATATTACTATATGGTCTTTATCCTTTATTGTTTCCAATCCCTTCCCCTCCCTGATCTTTTGTTCCACAAAAACAGAGGCAATGGTTGCCGTAAGCAGAGACACTAAAATGACACCGGAAATCATCAGGATAAATGCCACAGCCCTTCCCGCGTCTGACACCGGAATTTTGTCACCATATCCCACCGTACATATAGTTACAACAGCCCACCAGATCCCATCCCACACGGAGTGAATGGAGGAATCTGTCCTGGCATGTTCGAAAAAGTATATACCAACGGAACATAAAATTGTAACACTTATTATCACGGCTGCAATCAGGAAAAAACGTTCCTTGCTCAGCTTACTTACAATTTTTTTTAACCCTGAAAAAAACTTCATATAAACTTCTCTTGGGGACAGATTTCAAATCTGTCCCCATAACCAAATTATCTTTTATCATATTCAGAAAACTGCATGGAGAAAGTAGCCCTTCCCTGGGTAATAGATCGAAGGTCAGTAGAGTATCCGAACATCCTCTCCAACGCCACCTTTGCTCTTATTTCGCTAACAGGTCCTCTGTTTGTCATGGATTCGACTTCCCCTCTCCTTGAATTGATATCCCCGATAACCTCTCCCACGAATTCACTCGGTGTAATAATATCAACCTTCACAATAGGCTCAAGAAGTATGGGCTCCGCCTGCAGACATCCTTTTTTAAAGGCGGAAGAAGCCGCCACCTTATAACCGAGTTCTGAAGATTCACCTTCCCTATAAGACCCACCGGTAATTCTAATTTTAACATCCAAAACAGGATATCCCGCGATAACGCCGCTCAGGGTGGCCTCCCGTATGCCTTCAACAATTGCCCCACGAAACTCTTCAGGAACCGCCTCCCCTTCTATCTCTGCGGGCAGTTCGATCCCTCCTCCACGCTCCTTGGGTTCCATGAACAACCTGACATGACCAAAATGTTTCCTTTCTCCAACCTCCCTTTCAAATCTCTCCTCTACCTCCACTGCGTTTTTAATTGTCTCTCTGTAAACAACCCTCGGTCTGCCGACATTAACATGAGCATTAAATTCCCTTATCAACCTGTCAATAAATATTTCCAGGTGTAGTTCTCCCATACCAGAAATGACAGTCTGATCAGTTTCATCCACATACTTCACCCTGATTGTAGGGTCCTCCTCCACAAGCTTATCCAAAGCAACCGTCAGCTTTTCCTGATCTGACGGTGTCTTTGCCTCAATTGCCTGAGTGATTACCGGTTCATAGAATTCCATCGGCTCCAGGATAATCGGATGTGATTCATCGCAGATGGTATCTCCCGTGGTGGCATTCTTCAAACCCATAATGGCGATTATGTCACCTGCACCGACTTCCTCCACCCTTTCCCTCTTATTTGCATGCATCTTAAGGAGTCGTGCTATTCTTTCTTTCTTACCTTTAGTCGCATTATAGACATCCTCACCCGATTTGATCCTCCCCGAATAAACTCTCAGATAGGTCATTTTTCTTCCCTCGTCCATCATAACCTTAAAGGCAAAGGCAGCAAGGTATTCTTTACCGCTACTGTACCGCTGCTCATTTTCTCCGGTAATGGGATTAACGCCCTCGACAGGGGGGGCATCCACGGGAGACGGCAGAAAGTCGACAACCGCATTAAGGAGGGGCTGAATGCCTTTGTTTCGTAAGGCCGCGCCGCATAGAACGGGCACAATTTTCAAGGAAATGGTTGCCTTTCTGATAGCATCTATCATTTCCTCTTCAGAGATATCCATGCCTTCCAGATACTTTTCGGCAATACCATCATCTACTTCTGCAATAGTTTCAACAAGATTTTCTCTGTACTCTTCCACCTGGGGAAGAAAATCGGGGGGAATATCCGAGAACTCAAAAGACAATCCAACGGCATCCTCCTCACTCCAGGTAATAACTTTTTGATTTATCAAATCCACCACACCGCTAAACTGCTCCTCCTGACCTACGGGTATCTGTATCGGAAGTGGGATGGAATTAAACCGTTCCTTCATCATTCGTATTGCTTTGGGAAAATCAGCTCCTACCCTGTCCATCTTATTGATGAAGGCTATTTTCGGCACACCATATTTGTCCGCCTGGTGCCAGACGGTTTCCGACTGGGGTTCGACACCCCCAACAGCGCAGAAGACAACCACCGCCCCGTCCAGTACCCTCAGACAGCGTTCAACCTCTATAGTAAAATCAACATGGCCAGGTGTATCAATAATGTGTATTTCATGATTTTTCCATTCACAGGTGGTAACTGCCGAAGTAATGGTTATTCCTCTTTCCTGCTCCTGTGGCATCCAGTCCATAACGGCTTCACCGTTATGAACTTCACCCATCCTGTGAGATCTGCCCGTATAGAAAAGAATCCTTTCCGTAACGGTAGTCTTCCCCGCGTCTATATGGGCAATGATGCCGATGTTTCTTGTTCTTGAAAGTTTTGCCTCTGAGGACATTCTTGATTTTATCCTCCCACAGTTCCCTGTGCCATTAATTCCTTGTTAAGGACAAAGGGACGTCTCACGTCAACATGATGACCCCCTATCGTTCTCAACTTCTTCCCCTCTATCAATATCTCCACCCTTTTAACACTTGGAATATTAAACATCAGGGTATTGGTGAGAGAATATATTGTTGCCATTTCACTGCTGCTCCCCCCTGGATGAAGTTCGACAAGGCGCTTACCAAAACTGATAGAGGCGGTTCCATCCTTTTCTATTCTAACACTTTTAAGTTGTGAACCTTCCGGAAATGTTCTCACCAAACCGGTTTTAGAACCTTCGATAAGGGCCTTCACCAGTTCCTCTGCCTGATTATTTATATTTTTCCTTTTCGGAACATATCTCTTTTCAGGAACCAGAAATCGTTCGTTCGAATCAGAAAAGCAGAGCACCACTTTTTGTTTCTCCCTTTTCTTTGAAGAAACCCCTTCACCGGTAGTCGGTGGATAGACATAATCAAAGAGCGTCACAAAGAAGAAAAATAGGGAACCAACTACAACTACAGTAATCATTGAAAGGAAGACCAGTTTGACATTTTTTTTCTTTTTTTTCGATTTTATTGAACTGGTTCTCTTTTTTTTCTTTGTAGCCATAATTTGTTACACTCCTATCCTGTTCTTCTGTTATTAGACTTTTTACGAAGCCGTTACTGTTACCTCTCAATGGCTTTAAGGATTTCCTTTGCCTTCTCCCCAAATTTCGACTCCGGGGCCGTCCTGATGACAGTCCTAAACTCTTCTATTGCCCCCTGTACGTTTCCCTGTTTGACATAACATCGCCCCAACCAGTAATGAGATTCAACAAACGTGGGAACGAGTTTCAGTGACCTCTTGAAGTGTCCTATTGCACTATCAATCTCCCCCAGTTCAAAACTGGCAACTCCCATATCTTTTTCTATTAAAGGAAGCGGTATGATATTCGGTCCCTTTATCATTGCTTCATTATACTTAGTCAGTGCCATTCGATAATTTTTCTTTTGATAATAGGCCCGTCCCATGTTGTATAATGCTGATGCCGGGGTCGCGTAAAGAACATTGGCAAGGGCCTTGTCAAATTCTTTTATTGCCTTATCCCAAAGACCCTTATTAAAATAGACCGTACCAAGATAATTGTGGGCCTCCGAATAATCCGGTTTTAAATTTACAGCCTCTTCAAATTCTTCTATTGATTCATTTACAAGTCCCTTCCCCTGGTAAGATATACCGAGATAGTAGTGAATATCCGGATTCCTCGGGCTCAATTTTTTCGCTTCAAGGAGCTCTCTCAGGGCAGCGGTGTACTGCCCAGCCTTGATATATGCGATTCCGACATCAAGACGAGCATTTGCTCGTTCTTCCTTCAAGGGGCTGGTTGCACATCCTGTCACGCCACAGATAATAAATAAAATAATCGTTATCACTACTAAATTTTTTCTTCTCATGGTCACCTCTCGGGTTTTGAAAATAAACAACATTATAGTATAACTGTTACACAGGACTGAGGGAATGCAAAGATCAAAATGGAAATAAAACTAAATAGTAACTCTAACCATTGTTTCCGTTTATCCACCAGTCGCTTTTATCTTTGAACCACCATAAAGATGAATCTGTTTCAATTGCAGTGTCTGCCATCTCCCTGGCGGTATCGGTAAGAAGCCTTTTTACGGCAAACGCTATCCATTCCCTGCTATACTTGTTCCCCAGATCTTCACACTCCTTGAGCTGAAAAATTAAAGAGAGCTGATCAGCATCATGGGCAATGAGCGACTCTTCTGTCTTTTTTTCGTTAAATTCATCTATGACAGTCTTGATTTCGTCCCCAAACAAGAGCTCTTCTGTAAGCTCCCTTACTGCTTTATTTTCATCTACTGTTACATACTTTTTGTAGACATAGTTCATATCCCCTGTTCTTGCCTCGGGAAGATCATGGACAAGGCACATCCTTAGAACTTTCAATTCGTCAACGTCGCCTCTCAACTTACACAAGGTATACCCTATGAACATTGTTCTCAGAACATGCTCCGCAACTGATTCACAACCAGATCCGAGAAACTGAAAACCAGTCCTCGGAGTCCTTTTCAACATACCAACTTCAAACAAAAAATTTACGATATCTCTCATCTCAATCCCTTTTTAGTATTTTGACCCTGTTTTCCATCATATCTGAAAGTTTTTTCATCTCAAGTTTAAGCGATGCAATTCCGTCAGGTTTCATCGAAATTAATTTATCAAGGTATTCCTTCCAGTGTTTTACGGTTGTTATCTCGTGTTCCCTTATTTTCTTTTCAAACCGCTCCTGGAATTCCTTTAAAAACTCTGCGTCTCTATTTTTAAAAGCCATCTTATTTCTACCCTCCATTCGCAGAAAAAATATTCGCTCCCCAATAAAAAGTCATGGAATTATACTCTCCAAGCAATATTTAAAACTTTCCTATTATATCATTGAAGTTTTATCTTGCAACAAAAACTAATTTGACGAGATACTCCTGTGGTATATATTAAAAAAACTAAGATTTTATTGTTGGTGATTTAGCAAAAAGGTACCTTCCTGACCTCCCTGTTCTCATTTTTTAAAAAGGCAGACAAGGTTACTCACCTTTACTAAGTGGAGGATTTCTGTGTAAACTTTTAAGGTTCCGGACTATTGAAGCTCCCGGCAACAAGTTACTGGAAATCTCCGATTGTTTAGTAAGTTAGATTTGACTTTCAAAACTAACTTATATAGAGTATATGGTTATAATATTTATTCCCATTTTCAAGGAAAGAAAATCTATGAACCTTCGCAATGTATCAGGTTATCTCCCTGTAATTCTTTTACTGTTGACTCTTGTCATTCCATCCGATGCTATATGCGCAAAAGAAGATACAACATACCTTTCATTCAAGAAAACAGCCATATCAAAAGAGAACCTTCAAACATACATTGTTAAAAAAGGGGATATCGTAACAAAAATCATCTATAAACAATTAGGGGCACAGTATAGAGACATCTACAAGATATTAAAGATTGTAAAACAACTCAACCCCAAAACAAAAAACATGAACAGGATACTTCCCGGACAAAAATTAATACTTCCCGGAAAAGACGTACTGAAAAACACAAAGAAGGGTAATGCCTCCGTAACCGGCAAGGAAACTGCCCACGCAGATGCCAGAATGGAGGCAATTCCACTCATACCCAAGAAAAATTATCTCCCTGTGATCAGACATACAATAAACCATCTGGATGGATCGGCTATAACAGTTGGAAATTACTACATTCCCATCCCTCCTGCCGGACAGGTAACCATCGACTGTTCTACAGTACCGGTTATCGAACTGAACGACGGAAGCAAGATTTTACTCGACCTTTCCAGCCAGATACCAGACGATCTGAAAAAAATGATTGAATCAACATGGAGAAATTATTCCGTTGTGAGAGGTAAAAAGGGGATTTTCTCCTTACTTGAAGAAATAATAAGTAAATCAGAAACATACTCTTTAAAAAAATTTGGCAAACATGTGGAAGTAGGAAAAACCCCTCGGCTAAAGATATGTCTCGACTGGCTTGTATCAAGCAAAACATCCACCAAGGAAAAACTACATCTTCATGGATTGAACCTTGTTAAAAACGACTCACATTTGCTACCACGACCGATAAAAAAATATGCCGAAAAAAACGATCTGACAATTACAGAGATTATGGAAAAATTCGGGATTGTAAATGCTACAGACGAAAATCATACTGTCCCCTGCCTTCCCACAATAAACTCCGGCACAAACAGGGAACTTGCAGTCTCCTTACTCACAACTTTAGGATACACACCCCAAAAAAATACTGAGGTCAAGGTATTTGATTCAATGAAGGATGGCTTCACCCTGTCAGTAAAGGCTGATCTGCTAATAATGTCCGAAGGGAAGTGTGTCATCATTAATTTTAAAAAAATGCCCCAGCAATTCATAAACATATTCAAAAAGAGGGGTAGTAAAATCATCTTCATATCAGAAAGAGAGCAAAAAAAGGAGGTTGTTCAAAAGGTTCTTTATGCTATGAATATCCCCTTCTCTGCCGACAATTTCGAGTTTTTAATTCCCGAAAAGGCAATCAACCCAAGGGCAATTATCTACCTTCCCGCTATAAAGGTAAGGACAGATAAAAACGCCACTTACCACTTTGTAGATTTTGACGTAGACGATGAAATTAATGGATTGCTTCACAAAAAATGGGGGGTAAATTTAATTAAATATTGAAACTAAAAGCGATAGCACTTTTTTCAGGGGGTTTAGATAGTATACTTGCCGTAAAGGTTATACAAGAACAGGGCATAGATGTTCTGGGCATAACCTTCGTAACCCCCTTTTTTGGTGCCAAAAAATCGATAGAAGCAGCAAAGAGGATCGGTCTCCCCCTGCTTAATCTAAACATTACAGAAGAACATCTTGTCATCCTAAAGGCACCGAAGTACGGATATGGACGAAACATGAATCCCTGCATAGACTGCCATGCCCTTATGCTTAAAATAGCTGGGGAGAAAATGGAAGAGTTGGGGGCAGATTTCCTGTTTACGGGTGAAGTTCTGGGACAGCGTCCAATGTCACAGGGCAAACAATCCCTTCATGTAGTAGCAAAAAATTCAGGATATAATGGCTATGTCCTGCGGCCACTTAGCGCAAACCTCCTGCCCGAAACGATACCGGAAACTGAAGGAAAAGTTAACCGCAAAATGCTCCTTGATATCCAAGGAAGAGGCCGAAAGCGGCAGATGGAAATGGCCGAAAAGTACGGGATAACGAACTACTCAACCCCTGCCGGAGGATGTCTTCTGACTGATCCGATGTTTTCAAAAAGGTTAAAAGACCTGTTTGAACACCAAAAAGATTTCAAGATCAGAGACATAGAACTTCTGAAATCCGGAAGGCATATCAGACTAAGCGAGAAGACCAAAATAATCGTCGGAAGGAACAAGAAAGATAACTCAACCATTCAGAATTTATCGCAGGAGGAAGATGCCATTATTACCATGAAGGACTTTCCTGGACCGACCGTTCTAATACCTTACGGGTGTGACGAGAAAACCCTATATCGTGCCGCCGCGATATGCACCCTTTACAGTGATGCACCGGGCGATGAGGAGGTCATGGCCGTATGTGAAGTAGGAACAATTGCCAGAGTAATCTCCACAACAGAGGCCAAAAGAGAAGATGTGAAAGACTTGATTATTTGAGTAACTTTAGTCACTTCAAACTTTAGCTCACTTTAGGCACTCTGTTTACCATTACCCCGTGTGCTGTTTTCTCAAGAGGTCGTTCACTGTCTTAACCGGATTGAAGGTTTCAATCGGCACTTCTGCGAAAATGGTGTTCCAGCACGCCATGGAGCCGTTCCACAAACCGGGAAGTTCCAGTGCCCTTAAATTTCTGCCTTCCTCAGATTTCCGTGTAATTAAAATGGCCTTCCTGTCAACAAACCTGTCCAGGTCAAATTTTTCTGATTTGTAGTTTCTAACCCCGCATACCAGATCAACCGGATTAAAATAAGTGGCAGATGTCCAGATCTTGCTCTGCTGCTCAGAACCCATATCCACCTGATCCTTCTCTATGATCTGTAATGACTGTGTCCCGTCTTCTTTATCCAACCAGAAGGGTCCTCCACCCGGTTCCCCCACATTCTTTACCATGCCACATACTCGAAGCGGTCGATTCAACCTGTTGACGATAAAATTTTTCCTCTCAACATCAGGAAACCCATCAAATCCTGGCGGAAAAACTATATTCAGTTCCTTTTCGCAAAAGCCGGCTGTCTTTGATAAAAACTTTTTATCCACTTCTCCAGAGGACAACAGCAGGTGTAAATATTCAAACACCTTTTTCTGAATCTTAACAAGATAGCCCCCGAGGATCTTTTTATATTGGACAGTTATCCCCTTCAATCTATCAGGAACAACGTTATCTATATTCTTTAAAAATATAATGTCTCCATCGATGGCATTCAGGTTTTTCAGAAGGGCCCCGTGCCCACCCGGCCTGAAAACCAGCATTCCCCCGCTGTCTCGAAAGGGGCGGTTATCCATATCCACAGCAATGGTGTTGGTTGATGCAAGCTGGGTAGAAATACGTAAATCGAACTTTATATTATAGCTATTTTCATAATACCTTCTAACATTGGAAAAATAATTTTCTACATCCGATTCATGCTCTTTAGAAACTGTAAAGTGAATCCGGCAGACGCCTTTAGCATCCCGGACATAAAAAGCTGCTTCAACCAAATGCTCTTCAAGAGAGGTGCGATTGCAATCCGTGTAAGCATGGAATTTAAGAAGTGCCTTAGGAAGATGGGTATAATTCAAGCCCCTAACAGTCAGAATATATTCCAGTATTATGGAAAATTTCCTATCTTTAACGAGATCCGCAATGTCATAACCTGCCCGCGATAAAGTATCTCTGAGATCATCGTAGAAAGCATATCTCTTAAGATTTACAGCAAAATCTGTCCCCATTTCAGGATCCGAATCGAGACTTCTGCTATTATAATATGTATACCATTCTCTAAACATGCGACTGGCAGCACCTGAAGCCGGTACAAATTTAAGCATTCTACCCTTCCCGGCTGCCTCATCATGAATAGTCATTAATTCTTCCATTTTTTCCTTAGGAATAACCGTAATCCCATCACCCACCGTACAGGCTCTGTTCAGCCTGACGGGAGAAGCACCCATTTTGAAAAATTCAAGCTGCGCCAGTACTTTATCTTCAGTCAGACCCTCCGCCTCGATCCTTATTATATCCTCACCGGTAAGAATGGGTCTTGTCATTCACGTATCCTCCCTGTAAGCATTTCTTTTCTTTTGACAATAGCCCGGTTTTACAGTTTAATGCCTATTTATTATCAGACATCTGTCAATCGCAACAGGAATATACCACTATGGTGAAATTTAGAACAGAAATTATTGGAAAAGAAGTCCCCCAAGATCCAGGAATAGAAGAGTTAAAATACTGGTGCGGTGAATTTCACCGTTCAAATCTTGCCCCTCCCCATAAGGGCGGTACCTTGGGAAACCTGAGTTTCAGATTGAAAGATGGTGAAGACGCTTTCATTATCACAGGTTCAAGAATTGGTCTCAAATACAAATTATCGGATGATTGTTTTGTAACCGTGCATTCATGCGATTTAACAAAAGGGACTGTCTTCGCGAGTGGTACGAGAGAACCCTCTTCGGAAAGCAGGTTACATTTTGCAATCTATAACCGGAGAAAAGATATTAATGCGGTTTTTCATGGTCACTCGAGGGAGATTTTAGCCCATCCTGATAAACTGAATATACCGGAAACAAAACAAAAGGCGCCACATGGAAGTATAGAACTGGTTCAAAGCGTCTTAGAAATATTGGACGGTGATTTTTTTCTGGTCATGAAAGATCACGGCTTTATTTCCCTTGGCAACACGATGAAAGAGGCGGGAGAACATGCTTTAAAAATGTATAAAAAATGTCTTGACGAATATGAGAATATACATAATAAGTAAGTTCAATGAAAAAGGTGAAAATTCAAGAAGATAATTCAAGAAAAAGGGGAAATCGTTCGTCTGCTGCAGCGTCAAAAAATCCTCCTTCTCCAATAAAGTCTGATAGTTGTGGGGTCACGAAAAGATTCCTAGACTGGTTAGCCAGGGGGGCCGAGAAGATGAATAAAAGCGGGTCCTTCTGTCCCACATGAAGAATCCGGCGTTAACCCCTCCCGGTGTGGCAGGAAAAATATCTTTGCATAACAATATAATGTTGATGAATTCGCAAAAAGTCGAGTTTCCGCTGACTTGTCATTCCCGCGAAGACGGAAATCCAGAATTCCATACCCCCTTTACTATTTCGAGGTATTCCAGTTTTTTAAGGCATCCGCAAATGGGTTCCCGGGTGATGTTTGTTTTTCACGCTTTTCTGGCTTTGGGCGTTTACCTTTTGGTTTTTTTACCGTTTCTGTTTTTTCATTTTGCTGTTCGCGCGGTTTAAAAGGATCCTTCTTCATCGACAAGGAGATACGTTTCCTCTCAACATCCACACTGATAACAGTAACCGTTACTTTCCGGTTCACTTCCACTACATCGTGCGGATTGCGGACAAACTTATCGGCAAGCTCGCTGATATGCACAAGACCGTCCTGGTGCACCCCAATGTCAACAAACGCTCCAAATGCCGTGACATTTGTTACCACACCCGGCAACTTCATGCCCACCTCCAGATCGGAAATTTCGCTGACACCTTCAGTAAATGTAAAAAGTTCGAACTCCTCGCGCGGATCTCTACCCGGCTTTGCAAGTTCGTCCACAATATCTCTCAGTGTCGGCATTCCGACGGTATCGGTAATGTATTTTTCTAATTTGATTCCGTCTCGCATCTCAGGTTCACTCATCAGATCGGCTATCGTACAATTGAGGTCTCGGGCCATCGCTTCGACAACAGGGTATCTTTCAGGATGAACTGCCGAGGTATCAAGAGGATTTTTCGCACCGCTAATCCTTAAGAAACCAGCCGCCTGCTCGAACGTTTTCGGCCCCATACCGGGAACTTTAATCAACTCCTCCCGTGAAAGAAACGCTCCATTTTCATTCCGGTGCATAACTAAATTTCCCGACAACCTCTCCGAAAGCCCGGATACATAGCTGAGCAACTGTTTACTCGCAGTGTTGACCTCCACACCGACGGAATTCACACAGCTTGAAACTACGTCATCAAGAGATTTTTTCAGGGCTTTTTGATCTACGTCGTGTTGATACTGTCCAACGCCGATAGACTTAGGGTCAATTTTTACAAGTTCCGCCAGAGGGTCCATCAATCGCCTGCCTATTGACACGGCGCCACGAACTGTCACATCATAATCCGGAAATTCTTCTCGCGCCACTTTTGATGCCGAATATACCGATGCGCCGCTCTCATTGACCATCATTACTGTCACATGCCGGCCAAAATCGATGTTCTTACAGAATGCTTCTGTTTCTCGTCCTCCCGTACCGTTGCCGACAGCAATAGCTTCAATATTGAACTTTTCGACCAGCGTCTTTAGCGTCCCGGCCGACTCCTGCTTGCGATTTCGAGGCTCAGTGGGAAAGATGGTATCGTTATGCATGAGTTTTCCCTGGGGGTCGAGGCATACAACCTTGCAGCCGGTTCGGTAACCGGGATCGATTGCAAGCACGGTTTTCTGTCCAAGGGGTGAAGAAAGCAGTAAATTACGCAAGTTTTCAACAAAAACCCTGATCGCTTCCTCTTCAGCACGCTTCTTAATTTCCAGGCGGATTTCCGTCTCCATGGAAAGTGAAAGAAGGCGCTTGTAACTGTCTTTTACGGCCAGGCGAACTTCCTCCGCGGCCTGACCCTCATCCTTAACAAAACGGTTTTCCAAGACTGCAACAGCCTCATTCTCTTGCGGAAAGACATGGAAGACGAGAAAGCCTTCATGGGCTCCGCGACGAATTGCCAGGACGCGGTGTGATGGAGCCGTGGAAGCAGGTTCCTCCCACTCATAGTAATCCTTGAATTTGATGCCCTCCTCTTCCTGGCCCTTGGCTACTCTGGAACTTATCACTGCTTTCCGGACAAACAGTTCACGAAGCTCTGACCTGACTTCGGCATCCTCGTTAATCCACTCGGCAATAATATCCCGTGCTCCCGCAAGGGCATCTTCAATATTATCCACACCTTTTTCTGAATCAACAAAAGCCGCCGCTTCGGCATGCGGGTCGATGTCACCCTGCCCGAAAATCTTATTCGCCAGGGGTTCGAGTCCCTTCTCTTTTGCCATCATACCACGGGTGCGGCGCTTCGGCCGATATGGCAGGTAGATATCTTCCAGAATAGCCAGCGTTTCAGCTGTCTCTACCTTTAGTTTCAGATCATCCGTTAGATTACCCTGATCCTCCAGGGATTTAAGAATGGCTTCCCGCCGTTTGTCAAGCTCGTGAAGCTGCTCCAGCCGATCACGAATGGTGATGATATTTACTTCGTCCAGCTCGCCCGTTGCTTCCTTCCGATATCGGGCTATAAACGGCACTGTGGCGCCGTCGTTCAGAAGCTGGGCAGTCGCCAGCACCTGTTTTTCTATAAGTTTTAATTCTGCCGCAATCTTTACAATGTTCTTTTCGCTCATTATTTCTCCACATCAAGCCAAATTTCTGCATTATCCGCGTTAAGTTCTATGGCAGGAAAAATCCCATAAGTCAATTCTCGCTGCGAAACCTGATTATACCTACAACATCACTATGTCAAGAAATAGATATGAAGTTTCCGGAAACACCTGATATCGAAATGGGCAAGTTCCCCCTCTAACAACTGCCTGGCCCCGCTACGCAAAATATCGGTGATAGGATCTTCAACAAAAGTCTCTCGCTTTTTCAGTTCAAGTACGTTATCTTTTTCTATGGTCGTTAGGAAAATGTATGATTTTCGAAAGAAGACATGTGGTTAAAGACACAATCACCATTTTGTACAAACCCTGTATTCATGAAATTATTCTATAAAAAAATAAGGAAGTTGTTATGGAAAATAATATTTTGTTTTTGATTTTAGCATTTGTTGGAATCTTATCCGGGGGCACGGTAACTTTTCTTGTTTTCAGACAGAAAAGCCAAAGTACGATTGAAAGGGTCAGATTGGAGGAACAGGTCGAGAAGTCTGCTATGACTGAGCGGCTTCAAAACAGGGAAGAACAGTTGCAAAATCTCGAATCAGCCATGAGAGCGGGAGAAGAATTTGCAATAAAACTCCAAGGTGAAAATACGGAACTCAAGATAAAACTGTCAGAATCTGAAACAAAACTCTATGAAGAACGTAAGACTGCTGAAGAAAAGCTCGGTCTTCTTAATGAAGCTCAGCAGAAATTAACCGATGCTTTTAAAGCGCTATCATCGGATGCACTTAAAAGTAATAACCAATCCTTTTTAGAACTGGCGAAAGAAACACTTGAAAAGTTCCAGGAAGGTGCCAAAGGTGATTTACAAATGCGCCAGAAGGCGATAGACGAACTCGTTAAACCATTGAAAGAATCCCTGGAAAAGGTTGACGGCAAAATTCACGAAATAGAAAAAGCCCGCACTAGCGCCTATTCCACCCTAACCGAACAAGTAAGGTCACTCGCCACAACACAAATCCAGCTTCAGAGTGAGACGGCTAATCTTGTAAAGGCACTTCGAACTCCAACGGTTCGTGGTCGCTGGGGTGAAATACAGCTTAAGCGGGTGGTTGAAATTGCCGGAATGGTTGAATACTGTGATTTTATTCAGCAGGAATCGGTCACAACTGAAGGGGGCCGATTGAGGCCGGATATGGTTATTAAGCTTCCCAACAGCAAAAATATAGTGGTAGACTCCAAAGCTCCATTGCAAGCCTACCTTGAAGCATTGGAGACGCAAGACGAAACGGCTAAGCTGAGAAAACTTAAAGATCACGCACGCCATATCCGCACACATCTATCGCAGCTTAGTACAAAAACGTATTGGGATCAGTTTGACCCGACTCCCGATTTTGTAGTTCTCTTTTTGCCGGGTGAAACTTTTTTCAGTGCGGCCCTTGAACAAGACCCGAGTTTGATAGAGTTCGGTGTGGATCGGCGCGTTATTTTGGCCACTCCGACGACACTCATTGCCCTGTTGCGAGCTGTCGCCTATGGATGGAGGCAGGAACAGATTACGGAAAATGCCCGAGAGATAAGCAATCTTGGGAAAACATTGTATGATCGTATAGCCACCCTTGCGGACCATTTCTCAAATGTGGGAAAAAATCTGGATAGAGCGGTTGATAATTACAATAAGGCAGTCGGTTCTCTTGAAGGGCGGGTTCTCGTTGCTGCACGCAAGTTTAAAGAATTGGGTGCTTCAACTGGAAGCGATATTGATACGCTGGAGAGTATTGACAGGTCTTCACGCCCAGTGCAATTATCAGACAGCAGCAGTTTTGCTATAGAAAATACCGAAAGAAAACAACAAAGTGAAATCTCAAAAAGAAAAACCCGCAGAATTAGAAAATAAGCTACAGGGGTTTTTTGATGAACTCGCTAAGTCTGATTTTTCTCTAAAAAATATTAATGGGGCAAGTGCAACGTACACCGATCCTCTTACTGGTTATGAATTTTTAAAAGAACAAAATGTTTCTTTACAGAATCAAAAACTGAGCTTATATATGGCCCATACTATGGGGTAAGGTCCCCCTAATATTCAAAGTGAGAAGATATTAAATTATAGAGCCAAGCGAAAATTGCGCCACCTATCAAACCATCCGCCAACGCCCAAATGAACCCAATAAAACTACCCGCAGGAGAGATAGTGTAGCCCCGATACAAGCGTCCTATCAAAGTAGGCTCACCCGTTGCCCCATCAAAAGCGATTATCCACCAAGTAAGGAAGAATATTCCCAGTCCCCAGACTATGCCGCAAGTCAGCGCGAATGCCTTAATGTTGAGCTTCATGTGTGTCTTCTCCTTTCCCTTCACTGTTTCGAGCCTAACAATCAAAATCAGCGGGCACTTTTTTTGGGTAAGTTCACGATCCACTGAATTGAGTTGTTAGATATTTAATTTTTTTGGTTGTGTTTTCTTCTTCCTTACGAATATTCGGGAATATTCGGGGTCAGATCTTGCTTTTTGCCATCTGTCCAGCTTACCAATCCCCAAAACAAAAAACCCCGCTCTCTTTACAAGAAACGGGCATTATCTTCAATCACTCCACGGCTTTCTCCTTTGGCCGCGCTGAATTAAACATTCACTTTCTTTATAATGGTCCCTATACCTCTTTGAACTAATTGAAAAAGTACTCCTTTTGGCGGAATTGTCAAGAAAATTAAGTGCTAAATGCTAAGAACGATCATGCCTCTTGCATTCTGTCGTTACAGGATGTAAAAGCACTTTTATATGAAAGTGTAGGAGCCGATGCCATCATCGGCTCTTTCGGGGAACGGGCCCTACATTTTCGTGTTCCGTTGTGGCCGAAAGTCATAATGGTTTATATGAATAAATGCATTACCGAAACATGAGCCAGAGTATCCTATGGGGCAGAAAAAACGTTCAAAAACAGTTTTACTGAAGCGCATACTGGTGTTTACAGTGTTGGGTCTTGTAATCGTAATCATTGGTCTGGCGCTTTATATGTGGAACCTTTCCACCGTTATCGACAAGCGATTTTCCGCCCGGCGCTGGAGCATGCCTTCACGGGTCTACTCTGACAGTATGCTGCTTTACCCTGGACAAACCGTCAACCTGAAATTATTCTATGAAAAGTTGAGTCACCTCGAATACCGCGATGTATCGAGAGAGCCCGAAATGAAAGGTGAAATATATAGAAAAGGATCTGTGCTTGATATTTATCTTCACGATCTTAAGACACCTTCCAAACAGCGAGAGGGGTTTCCCGTTAGAATCGTTTTTAGTGATAATCAGATAGTGTCAATCGAGCGAATGGATACCAATCAGCAAGTGCCCATCCTGGAGCTTGAACCCGAGGAGATCATGCTCTTTTTCGGACGTGAGCGAGAGCGGCGACAACTGGTTTCAATCAATCAAGTTCCTGTCTATCTTATGTACGCCGTGCTTGCGGCAGAGGACAGCCGTTTTTATCAACATCATGGTGTCGATCCGCGGGGGATACTGCGGGCCCTGTATACGAATATACGTCACGGAGGGGTCCGCCAGGGTGGTTCAACCCTGACGCAGCAGCTTGCCAAAAATTATTTTCTTACGCCGGAGCGGACGTTACGCCGAAAATTTAAGGAATTTCTCATGGCCATGACCATGGAACTTATGTACGATAAAAATGCAATTTTTGAGATCTATCTGAACGAAATCTATTTCGGTCAGAAGGGATCAATTGCTATCCACGGCGTCGGCGAGGCGTCATATTATTATTTCGGAAAACCGGTGCAGGGGCTTTCTCTGGCTGAGGCGGTAACCATAGCGGGTTTGATCAAAAGCCCTAATCATTATTCCCCCTATATCAATCCTGAACGCTGCAAACAACGTCGAAATACAATTCTCCACGAAATCTATAAAAATGAATGGATAACAAAAGAGGAACGGGATTTTGCCCTCGCGTCACCGGTGAAATCTGTCGGCTATACGGCATACGGCAAAAAGGCCCCGTATTTCATCGACTATCTCGCAGGACAACTTCCGATTTTCTATTCACCTGAAGACCTTGCATCGTTGGGACTTTCCATATACACAACAATTGACACCCAGGTCCAGATGGCGGCAGAGAGGGCTCTTGAAAGAGGACTGGCCCGCCTGGAAAAAGCAAATTCCGCCTTAAGGCGCTTGGAACCTGATAAGAAATTGCAGGGTGCCGTCATCGTAATGCAGCCGAAAACCGGCTATATTCTGGCCATGGCAGGCGGGCGTGATTACAGCGTAAGCCAGTTTAACAGGATCACCCAGGCACGGCGACAACCGGGAAGCGCTTTCAAACCATTCGTATATCTTACCGGGTTAAGTGAATTCACGCCATCGTCACTCTTGTCCAACAAACCAAAAATGTATGAAGTAGCCGGTAAGTTATGGCAGCCGCAAAATACGAATCCTGTGGCTGAGAATGGCCTGAGGTTGAGAACAGCTCTTGCGACGTCCGACAATCTGGCTACCGTTGACCTGGCCATGAAGGTGGGACTGAAGAGTATCGTGAATACGGCGCTGACATTTCGGTTTTCAATACCGATGGCTCCTCTGCCATCTCTCACGTTGGGGGCATTTGAGGTGATTCCCCTTGAACTGGCACGGGCATTCTGTACATTTGCTGCTGATGGTGTGCAGCCGTATCCCCTGTCGATGAAGGCTGTGGTGGATGAGAAAGGCCTAATTCTGGAACAACGACATCTCAAAATTGAAAGTCTCATTTCTCCCGGAGAGGCATACATAATGAATTCCCTTCTCCGCAGTGTTGTGACAGACGGAACCGCCCGTTCTCTCGCCCGGAGAGGAATCACCTTTCCGGTGGCAGGAAAAACGGGTACTACAAATGGCTACAGGGATGCGTGGTTCGTTGGCTATACTCCCGACATTCTCGCGCTTGTGTGGGTGGGATTTGACAATGGTGATTCCGTGTATGCCGAAGGGGCTGTCGCTGCGTTGCCGATATGGGCCGAACTTATGAAGGCACTGCCCCGGTATACTTCAGGCAGCTGGTTCAGGAAGCCACCTGATGTGGTCACACGGATCATCTGTTCACAAAGCGGACAGCTTGCCGTCAAAAACAGGTGCCCGGAACCACTGGAAGAAATTTTTTTGAAGAAGAATGTACCGACGAAATATTGCCCGCTTCATCACTAAAAGGTGTCCGCGAATTGATTTGTAATAAATATAGACAAATACCGAGATTGTTGTTGCTGATTTTCTGGATCGCCGTATCGGGGTGTGCCGTGTTCATACCGTCCCCGGAAGATACCCCGACAATGAGAATCGAAGAACAATTGTCTCCCGGAAAACAGGCCGAGCCGAGAGAGATTGCCTCGTTACAATTGACGAAGCAGGGCCGGATGCTTCTGGAAAACGGCAAAGTGGATGAGGCGATTACCGTTCTCGAACAGGCGCTGAACATCCATCCCTCCAATGGCCGCAATTATTACTATCTTTCGGAAGCATGGCTAATGAAAAACAATAGCCTTCAGGCGAAGGAATGGAATCACCAGGCGGAAATGTATCTGAGCGATGATAAGTACTGGTTGAAAAAAGTACTCGATCAAAAAGCAAAAATCCGGAAGCAGTTTAAGTAGAGGGGAAATTCCGGCCCAACGTTTGAGATCAGCAGCAGCTATTGGTCTGTGCATCTACTAAGCTCATTTTTTTGAGGGCCAACAGGGGGGGGTCAACAGGGACGTCCGTAAATAACTAACCACCTAATCTCCGTTTTGATTTATTTACGGATCATCTCCCGATTAGTTGAATTTAGTTAAGGCAAAATAAGTGCGTTATCTATAATTAATACCAGAGGGGTCAAGGGGTCAAGGATTCGAGTGAAAGGAAGAAAGACGACCCTAGATTACATTAGGATGCTTTATATATCTTATGGTTCTGTTTGCGAACTGGGAAACACAGATATTATTAGCAGGGGATTTAGATTTAATTGAAAAAGGTGTATTGGGTAAATTAAAAAAAGATATAGCAGAAAGCGAAAGAATGTTAAAGGTGCTGATAAAGTCTTTAAAAAACAAACCCTTGAATCCTTGACCCCTGGAATCCTTGGACCCTCTTCTCCAACTAAATTGGAGAAGAACATTATTTACTTACTTACGGACGTACCGTTCTTTTCTCCAACAGGTTTATTTACTCTTCCTGTCTGGTTTTTAATATTTATGCATGGTTGAAGCCGCTGGTTTTACCTTCGATTGTCGGCTTTGCGATTGGGTTTTCCTCAAAGTATTGAAGTGCCCGTTTCATATCATCAAGGAGAAGATCGGCGAGATCCCGGCTGAAGCCGTGACGTACAACTATGCGTTCAACCGCCAGATCCTGTCTGTTTTCCGGCATGGTATACGCAGGAACCTGCCATCCGCGGTATCGAAGCCGATCAGCAAAATCAAAAAGGGTAAAGCCGGGTTCTCTGTCTTTCTTGATACGCCAGCAAAATACCGGTATATCAGTGCCGCGCGTTATGCATTCGAAGGGACCTAATTTGTCGATCCGGTCCGCAAGGTAGACGGCAATATCCTGACAGGATTGCTGAATCTTCCGGTAACCTTCTTTGCCGAGTCTCAGGAAATTGTAATACTGCGCGATGATTTGTCCCCCCGGCCGAGAGAAATTGATGGCAAATGTGGGCATCTGACCTCCGAGATAATTCACGTTAAAAATGAGATTTTCCGGCAGATCTTCCTTTTCACGCCAGACAATCCAGCCGACACCCAGTGGCGCAAGACCGTATTTGTGACCCGACGCATTGATCGATTTAACACGGGGTAATCGAAAATCCCATTCAATTTCCGGCTGTATGAACGGTGTGATGAAACCGCCGCTTGCCGCATCGACATGGATGGGAATATCAAGTCCCGTATACTGATGGAGCTTGTCGAGCGCATCGTTTATTTCCTTAACCGGTTCGTATTCACCCGTAAAGGTTACACCCATTATGGCGACGATGCCAATCGTGTTTTCATCACATCGCCTGATTACCTCTTCCGCATTGATGCAGAAGCGGTCTCCCTCCATGGGAATCAGACGTTCTTCTATGTCCCAGTATCTGGCGAATTTGTGCCAGCACACCTGAACATCGACACCCATCACGATATTAGGCTTGTCCGCCGGCTTTCCCTGTACCCGCATCTTCTCTCGCCACTTCCATTTCAGTGCCATACCGCCAAGCATGCAGGCCTCACTCGAGCCCGTAGTGGAGCATCCCATGGTATTTGCGGCTTCCGGCGAATTCCACAGGTTTGACAGCATATGCACGCACCGGGATTCGATCTCCGCGGTTTGAGGATATTCATCCTTATCAATCATATTCTTGTCGTAGGTATCGGCCATGATCTGACGTATTTCCGGCTCTACCCATGTGCTACAGAAGGTTGCCAGATTAAGCCGCGAGTTTCCGTCAAGCATCAATTCATCATGAACTATACTGTAAACATGGCGTGGATCATGCTCATGTTCGGGAATCTTATATTTCGGCATGCTGACCGACAGATCGACTGCTGAGTACACATCATCGAGCAGATCTTCTATTACATCGTTTTTTTCATGTAACGGCATAAAAAATCCTCCTTTCGCTTGTTCTCATCGTATTTAACAGATTACTGTTTCCATTCCGGTTTCTTTATTTTATTGATCCATAGTGCAAGACTTACGAATATGACCATTCCGGCAGTGACCAGTCCGATATAAAGCACAGGATTACCGACAGGAAGTTGAGCAGGGGGAAAAAAACCGACAATCAGGGAAAAAGAGACCCCCAGCAATCCAGTACCGGCAATAAACCACATGCCGAAGAGCCCCCCGGGAACCTTATAGGAACGGGGTAAGTCGGGCCGTGTATACCGCAGTTTTATCGCCGCGGCATACATCAGAATGTACATGATCAGATACAGCGTGACCGTCATGACTGAAAGAACGAAAAAGACGACACTTACATTATCGATGAAGAGATATAACGAGGCCAGCAAAGAAACAACAATTGCCTGTATCAACAGGATGTTTATCTGCATACCATTACTGTTTGTCTTAGCCATAAAGGGCGGGATCTCGCCCTCTTTGGCCGTTTCAAGAAGGCCTCGACTGGGACCGCCTACCCAGGACATGACACCTCCTATAGCACCGAATGCAACCAGTAGCCCTATTACCGGAGTGAGAAAACCTATGTGGAACTTATTCAGAAGTTGTTCGAAGGCCTGCATCAAACCGGCTGTAAGACTTATCTGATCAGCCGGTACCACTGCAGCCACAGAGAGTGACCCCAGGGTAAAGAGACAGAAAATAATTACAGCAGCCAGAAACATGGACTCAGGAAACTGCCGGGGGGGATCTTTCATTTCATTCGCATGCACGGCTTGAACTTCTACACCGGCAAACAGCAGGATAATTCCCGCAAGGAAAGCTACGCTGCCCATTCCTGTAATATGTGGGAAGAGACGTGCATGGGGCCCTTCCCCTGCTGCCCTCTCAGCAGCTATAACGGTGACGTTCGGTTCCATAAACTGTAGCGTATTGCCTTGATCAAACCATAACAGGCCCAGAACAATGATCAGAACTCCCGGCAGCACCGTGCCTAACAGTACCCCGTACTTTATCACAGAGCTTGCCGTATTTGTCCCTTTCAGTGTAATAAAAGTAGCCGCCCAGTAAGAGATGATAATAACCGCACCTGTGTAAATTCCACTGTCAGCAAGGTCCGGTTTCATGAAGAGGTAAGCCAGCGCGCCGGCACCGAAAGCCAGAACTGTCGGATACCATACCATGTCCTGAACCCATTGCAGCCAGATGGCCATAAAGCCCCAGCGTGAACCGAATGCTTCTTTAACCCAGATATAAACACCACCCCCTTGCTTGCTGAATGCTCCACCAAGCTCGGCAGATACAAGTGAAGCAGGCACCAGAAACATGATTGCGGCAAAGAGTATGTAAAAAATCATGGAGAGACCTTCTTTGGCCATCATGGGGAGCCCCCGCAGGCTGACAACGGCCGCAACGGTCATCATGGTCAACGTAAATACAGTCATCCCCTTTTGATTTTTTCCGTTCATAACATTTCCCTTGTTACTTTTTGTGTTCGTATCCGCCTTCGTAAGGTGGGTATTTGAAATCCCTTCCTTTGAAAAAGTTTGTATTGAGGTCTACCGACCTGTCTGTCGTATCGAGAAAACCGGCCTCATCGTCTACCAGTTTATGATATAGATCCGGCCGCCTGTCCTTGAGGTAATAATATTTTGGTGCCGGATGTGTCATGCCGTAGTACGCCGGGATACAGTCAGCTATCAGCATCGTGTCCTGCTCGTGATTCGCCTCCACAATAATATCGCCGTGAGGGCCGCAAATAATACTGTTACCCCTGTAATGCCATTGGTCCTTGCCGCGCTTTTCGTATCCGCATCTGTTCGAATACGCAAAGAAAATATTGTTGGCGTAAGCATTGGCAGAAATCAGTATTTTTGAAATGTCCGGATATGGAACTTTGCTCCGCTTACCGTTGGGAAGTGTATAGTAATTATCAGCCGCTGTCGGACCGACGATGAGTTTGGCGCCATTCAAAGCAAGAATCCGCTGGAGTTCCGGAAATTCACATTCATAACAGTTGAGAACACCAACCGGGAAGCCGAATATGTTGTAGACGGGATAATCGCTGGATCCGAAATTCCAGTTATCTCTTTCCTGTTGACCGTAAAGATGAGTCTTCCTGTAGCTGTTTAAGAGTTTGCCCTTTTCATTTATGACGGCGATGCTGTCGTAGTACTTTGTGCTATTATCCGGACAATCGACTTTTTCAGCATAAGGCACGATAAGTCCCATATTGTATTTTTTCGCCACTTCACATGCTTTTTTTATACTCGGGCCATCTTTGTATTCCGCAATTTCTCTGGCCATTTCAGGACTGAGTGTATATCCGGGAATATACAATTCCGGGAAGGAAAGGAGTTGCACCTTATAGGCTTTTGCGAGCTGTACCGCCTTTTCCAGTCGTTTCATGTTCTTGACTGTTGCACCTTTTCCATACGCTGCCTGTGCCTGATAAATCCCGAGCCGAATGCCGGAACCGTTTACAGGAGGATTCAGGTAAACAGACACCTTATACTGAAGTCTGCGGTAACCGTCTTCAACTGTTTTACGGAAAACGGGAGTTCCATCGTCGCTACCCGCTTTTGCAGGCAATGATGGCAGCAGTATGACTCCAGCGATCAAAATAAAAAGTAGTTTCTTCATAAAAGCCTCCTTTTATTTACTTACGCTGATCCGTATGTAACGGTAATTGGAACGTTGGTTCCAAAACGATTTAAACATATTTCTCTACATCTGGAAACTCATCAGAAAAGTGCAAAGAGATGCAAAGCGGTCAGGTGCGGCTCATATGTGTTAGATGTTTATTCTTTACTATTTTCAAATAGCTGCATATAAAAATACTGGCCTACATTAATTAAAGATATTGGTTTCAATTTTATTGTTTGTTTAAGTTCTTCGGGAGAGAATCTCATATTTAAAGGTGGACCAAAGGGAGTATTCTCTTTTTGTATTTCTATGATTGCTAATTTACCATTAGGCTTTAACAAGCGTTTTACTTCTTTTTGAAAATTGCCTATTTGCTCTTTTGAGAATATATGAAATACGGTAGAGAGGTAAATAAGGTCTGCTGATTTATCATCTATAGGTGTTTTCCTGGTTATATCTGCTTCCATTGGTTCTATATTGGTTCCTCCTGTGTCTTCTTTGAGTTTCTCAATCGCTTCTTTTGCGCAATCGAGAGAAAAAACTTTTCCTGAATGGTGTACTAATTTTGAGAATTCTTTTGACATATACCCATTTCCGCAACCAACATCGACAATTGTTTGTCCAGGTAATATATTAAGTTCTTTGAGAATAATTTCTTTATTTATCAATTGTTCTGTTGTATTTTCTTTGTGGTGACCTTTACGATTTATTCCCATTTTATTCCCTCTTATTTTTATATATCTAAAACGATGTTCACCAGCGGCCATAAAAGATGGACTTTGAAAAAGAGATGAACCTGATAATCTCCAAAGTTGTAAATTGAAGTTCCCCGCAGCAAGCTGCGGGGAACGAAGTAATTCGAAGAATAATGCGCTCGCTGTTCAGTTCACGCTCGTTAATGGCCATTCGGTGAATACCATGGTTTGAAATCAGCATTTTATTAAAATCCAGAATGCTTGCCGGTCATACTTTCTATCTCGACTTTGATTACTGCCGTTGCCTTTAACATATTTTCAGGAAACTGGAATGGTCGATCAGAGTAGTGAGACATGATTACACTAAGTGCCTTGCGCTTTTGATCTGAGCTTTCAATAAAAACGGCTTTACCGAAACCTATAACGCTTTGATATTTCATACTCCAGTCACAAGCATTTTCTGACTCTATAGTTTCGGCAATCAGGTCGAATTCAAAACACACGTTTGGATTCTTTCGTATGAGGTCAATTTTCAGACCTTTTAAAGAACCATGAAAATAGAGAACTTTATCGTTATAGCCGAAACAAAGGGGCACAACATATGGTTTGTTTCCATCAACCATACCGAGCCTGCAGACATTGGCTTTTTCAATAATGGCTATGATGCCGGACTCATCAGAGATCTCTTTCTTTTTTCTTCTCATGGTCGATCATTTCCTTTTCAGATAAACTGTCGGTATATGATTTCAGTACAGCTTTCAGGCGATGATAGAGGCATCCGTAAACAATTCACCAACTAATTTCTGTTTTGAATCATTTACTTACTTACGGATGTCCCTTTATGGTCCCGGGCGGCCGAACGCACGCTATGACTACTTTCGTTTCAACCAGAAATCAAAGGAACGTCCGGGAATAAATATGTCGAGCCCGATCGAGGGAACGTCGAGCGGATTGGTCACGACATGCATTTCATCCCCCGGGATATAGGCAGTATCGCCCTCTCCAAGCACCTGCTCTTCGTTGCCATCAGTAACGATCGCGAGTTTGCCTTTGAGAACGACCAGCACCTGTGAGTTCGGGTGATCATGCATTGGAGAAGCATGATGTGGCGGCTTTACGAAATGCTCGATAGAAATGTCTTTTTCGTTGCAGAGATTGACACGTTTCCAGTCCTTTTCAGGCTCGTAACTCTCTGCGCTGTTGAACCGGACAACTTTCATCGATTATCCTCCTTTCGTCTCTCGTTTTTGATTAATTTTCACATGACAGTATCGAGATAGACCAGCCAGTTACCCGACCGCCCTCTCACAGATCCCTGCGTGCG
>CAYVXX010000007.1:0-52301 GCA_964454305.1 uncultured Syntrophales bacterium
TCTTCCGTCAATCACAACAACAGCCAACGGAGCCTCCGGTATTATAACGGACGGTGAGAACGGTTACGTTATCTCACATCCGCCCGGGTCACTGGACCTGGCGAAAAAAATGCGGCTGCTTTTGGACCATGAAAAACGTCAGCAAATGTCCATGGAAGCGTTACGTACAGGCCGGAGCTACTCCGAAGAAAAGAATCATCAGAAGATGATAGGAATACTTGACGAAGCGAGGAGCCGTAACCCATAACCTATTGTATTCACTGGATTCACGTTGTAGTTTATCCCTTACTTGGTACGAAGCGGGCATGACATTCGTAAAAGAAGTGTGTTGTGTATTGAATCGCCGGTTTAATAACAAACTGTGAATTATGAGTGTGTATCAAGCTTTTTAAAAAAAACCTCTGCCTCGGCATAAGATTCCGGTGTTCCAATATCAATAAACGCATCCTCGCACCGAAAGCCATACAGGCCTTTGGCGATAAGGCTTGGAAAAATATCAAGTTCCAGCGAAATAGGTTTTCCGTCAGGAATAGATTCAATGAGGCTTCGGTTGAATAGATAAACCCCTGCATTAATCCATCCCAAACCCAAGCGAGCACCTTTCTCCTCAAAGCTTATTACACGGACATTCGTGTCAAACTCAACCTGACCGTATCGACGGGTATCCGACAGACGCGCAAGGAGAAGAGCGGCCAGAGGTTTCTTTTCAAAATACCAGACAAGGAATTCTTGCAGTTTACTTTTCACATAAGAATCACCGTTAAAAACCAGAACTGATTTTGTGTGGATCATCGGCAGGGCGAAGCGAAGCGCGCCACCAGTACCGAGGGGTTCAGGTTCCTGTGAATACTGTATGGCAAGGTTATTATAGTTATTCCCAAAGGTTTTTTTGACCTGCTTTCCTTTGTATCCGGTACACAAAACCACATGACGGAAGCCGGTGGCAATGAGTTGGTCCAGGAGATAGGTGAGGAAAGGTCGCCCGGCAACCGGGGCGAGCACTTTGGGATGGTCAGCCGCAATTGTGCGCAAACGAGAGCCCAAACCGCCGGCCAGAATCAAAGCAGTAACTGTCTTATCCGGATCAGGTGGAATAAAATATGACATGGGACCCCAGATTTTCAAAACGAATCGGAACCAACAGTAGGCCTTTTAACGCTTCTTTGACTTTCTGATGATTTTCCGGAGGAACAAAAAAGAGAATAAATCCACCGCCACCAGCACCACAGATTTTGCCTCCCAGCGCCCCGGCCCGAATCGCCGTATCATATATCCGGTCGATTTGACCGTTAGATATTGTGGACGATAAGCCTTTCTTAATATGCCAGGATTCATGCAATAACCTGCCAAAATCATTTAATCCTTCGATTCTGCCGTCAAGGATTTTGATGGCTTGGTCTACCATCGCTTTCATGGCATGTAATTCTTTAAGTTTTTGGGGAGTTTGTTTAATCTGTTCTTCGGCAATATCAGAAGAGAATCTAGCAAAACCGGTGAAATAGAACAAGATATGATCCTGCAAGTATTGCAGTTTTTTCTCCTCAATCGTAACTGGTTTAACTAAAATGCCTTCACTGCCACCAAACTCGATTCTGTTAAATCCCCCAAACGCTGCTGCAACTTGATCCTGTGATCCGACAGACTCTCCAATCAGGTTCTGCTCCACATGAATGGCGTCAAAGGATAGCTTTCTTTTTGTAATCATTCTCCCCTGAAGGGCATAGAGGGAGTTGAGCAAACCGACCGTAAAGGATGAGCTGGAACCAATGCCAGACATCGCCGGTATGTCGCCGGCATGAACCAGTTCGATACCCCTGTCGAGGTTCATAAATCTCAGACATTCCCTTACAGATGGATGTTGGATTTCATCGATATTATGTGTCATCTCTCTCTTTGAATACCGGACAAGATACTTGTGATCAAAAAAAGGCGGTAAATAGCGGCAGGTGATATAGCAATATTTATTGATAGTAGTGCTTAACACGCTGCCCCCGTGTTCGTTATAATATGCCGGATAATCGGTGCCACCACCGAAAAAAGATATCCTGAAGGGAGTTCGAGTTATAATCATAGTGTTGACCTATACCAGTCTATAGTTTCCTTTAACCCTTTTTCAATCGGAGTTTTCGTTTTAAAATCCAGTAGCTTTCTGGCTTTAGTGGGATCGATTAGCCGCTTGGGAATCATCGTTGGCTTGGTAGTATCAAAGACGACACGCGCATTTTTATAGCCATCAAGTCTGATTATGATATCCAGCAGATCTCGTAAGCAGTACTGGTTTCCACTGGCAATGTTAACCACATCGAAACTGTTTATTTTTTCCGCGGCCAATAACAAGCCATCAATGATATCATCGATATAGATGAAATCTTTAATATCTTTGCCGTCACCCCAAACCTCAATGGGATTTATACGTTCAACGACTTTACGTATTAACGCAGGTAAAACATGAGATGTTTCCCATTCAAAATCGTCATAAGGACCATAGATGTTGGCAGGGCGGACAACTATTGTTTGCATGGGCTTATTGATCCGTGTGGAATACATCTCGCAAATAATTTCACTAAAACGCTTCATCCAGGCAACAATAAAGTACTTTTCGAAAAACTCATTGGTAACATCGTTCTCCTTCACCGGATAATCGGTAACTGGATATACCGTATTGCTACTAATAAAAAGCACCTTTTTCACATCGGCAGCATACGCTGCTTCAAACATTAATGTATTCATTATGATATTTGGTGTGAGATGAACCAGGGGTGTTTTCTCCATAACCGCAGCTCCCGATGTGTTGGCAGCACATAGAAAAACATAATCCATGTCCTGGCAGACCTTTTTGCAATCTTCAGGATCTTGCAGATTGCAAAACACATACTCCACTCGATCATCTTTTATTATAGCGTCTTTACTATGCAAAGTAGCTCTGATGTTAGCGCCTTCATCAAGCAGACGTAAAATAAGATTCGATCCTACAAATCCGGCACCTCCGGTGATTAAGATATTTTTGCTGCTAAACATTTCTCGTTTCATATTTTCCTTATTTTCTTCCACTTAAATACAAAGCCATCCGGCATGTGATAGTTTACTCTACAAATCCGCCAAGTTCATCGCGCATAGACAGGATAGGGTTTTTAACGGGCCACCAGATATTGAGTTTGGGGTCATTCCATTTTATTGTAAATTGCCTTGACGGATCATAGTATTGAGACTGCTTATAATGAAAAATTGATTTTTCGCTCAAGCATAGATGTCCGTTACCATATTTAGGCGGAACTAAGACTTGATGCTTGTTTGTCTCTGACAAGACAAACGATTCCCATTTTCCAAAACTGCTCGATTGCTCGTCGTAATTAACCACCACCAAATAAAACTTTCCGTGCAAACAACTTATCAGTTTCCAGGTTGATGAATCACCATGGATTCCCTTAAGCACCCCTCTGGTGGCAATAGAGATGTCATCTTCGACAAAATCAATATCAATGCCTTTTAACCTGTATAACTTCTCATTATACAGTTCTACATATTCCCCACGATGATCTTCAAAGCTGTTGAGCTTGATCAGAAAAACATCGTCCAACTTTGTCTTTTCAACAATCATTGCTAGTCCTATTATTCATCTTCTTTAAAATAATTTTTCTTTTTCACATATTCATCCTGATTTTCTACAAACCACTCCCATGTCTCTTTAAGACCTTCCCGGAGAGAAGTCGCGGGGTTGTAGTCAATAATTTCTCTGGCCAGTGAAATGTCCATGACCCTTCTGGGAAAACCTGAAGGTTTGGTGGTATCAAAACGGTAATTGAAATCAAGGAATTCGTGCAAGGTTTCCACAAGTTTCCCGATAGTGTAGCCTTTACCACTTCCCAGATTAATAAACGGATGATCTCCCGTGCCGTGATACAGCGCAAGAATAATGCCTTCAGCAACATCACGGCTATACGCAAAATCTCTGATGGCTGAACCGTCGCCCCACACTACCACAGGGTCTTCCTTGTTGAAGATTCGAGACATCAATGTGGGAATAACCATAGCATTCTTTGGATCGAAGTTATCTCCTGGTCCGTACACATTGCATGGCCTAACCACTGAGAAGTTGTCCAATCCATATTGAATTTTGTAAGCTTGTATCTGCATCTCAGCCATTCGCTTGGCCCATCCCGGATACATGTCCATAGGCGGACCATCATTACCATCGTTTTCCTTAAATACTTCAGCGCTTGGATAGGCTCCAATAGAACTTGTATACACGATCTTCTGCACCTTATTCAAACGGGAAGCCTCAAGCACATTTGTGTTAAACATAAGAAGCGGTACAAAAAAGCTGGCCGGTTTCGATTTCGTTACTTCAATAGACCCTTTAATACCCGCAAGATGGAAAACAAAATCCGTATCTTTAGTTAGATCTTTGCAAAGATTGAAATCGGTCAGGTCACCCAGAACATGCTCTGCTCTGCTATCAACATTAACATGGTCGAGAGAGACGATTTTAACATAAGCACCTGCAGCACAAAGCAACTTGACCACCTCACGTCCGATAAGACCCGTTCCGCCGGTGACAAGAGCACTTTTTCCCGAAAAACTCCTTAATACATTATCCTTTATCATATAAATCAGCACCCCTATTATGTTACTAAAACGACCGGCTCTGTCCTCCATCAGCAGCGATTGACACTCCGTTTATCAATGACGCACGCTCGGAGCATAAAAAGACCACGACATTTGCCACCTCTTCAGGAGTCCCGAGTCGACCGAGTGTAAACTGCTCGCCGAGCATTTTGTCAAAAGCCTCCGAGTCTTTATTTCGCTCTGCTTCCCATCCGGTCTTCGGAATCATGATGGCACCCGGCGCAACGCTGTTAAAGGTAATGCCCGAGCGCACAAGATCTTTATTCAACCCCAGGCATTTCATAAGACTTGTTTGAGCGGCTTTTGCCATATTAAACCACGGCCTTCCGCCACCTTCTCTGCCATAGATGGACGTTATCGTGACAATACGTCCCCATCGTTGTTTTTTCATCCACGGAATTATCGCTTTTGTGAATTTAACGGCAACCATGGCGTTTTTATTGAAGACTTCCATCCACACGTCGTCGGCAGTTTCCTCGACCACCTCTTTGCCCCAGCGGCCACCTCCACCTACATTGTTAACTAAAATATGAATAGTTCCCCACTCCTGTCGAACAGTATCAATAACTTTCTGAACTTCAGCGGTCTCTGTAACATCGGCGGCAACGCCCAGTACAGCAACGCCCTTGGCTTTGATTTCTCTGACGGTTGAGTTGATATCGGGTTGAGAGCGGGCACATATGGCAACATTACACCCTTCCCCAGCTAACAAAAGGGCTATGCTTTTACCAATACCGCGACTGCCGCCGGTAACGAGTGCGTATTTACCGGAGATTCCAAGATTCATTTCTGTTCCTCTAATAGTGGTTCCCAGATATAATATGTATATCCTTCCATGAACAGGCTCCCCAGATATAAGCGTTTTACTTTTACCAATCGTATAGATCCCCGTTGCTCAAGTTCCTGGAGATAGGGAAGTAAATTCTCCGTATATCCTCTTTTCCTGTGGAATTTTATTGCAAGATAGTCAAAAAGATCATCCTCGTCATAGAGTTCTGTGGTCGGTTCGATATGGATGCATAATCGCGGCTTATTGTGAAGTAAAAACTGTATAAATTTTTCGAATTTACCAGCCAGTTGCTCAATAGCCCCGAAGGTAAATACGGCACTGTTTTGAGATAGCTGCAACGATTCATCCGGTTCAATCATGTCAAACAGGCGACCCCGTATAGTGCCTGCGTCGTTCTCTCCAATTTTATTTATAAGCTCGACGGATGACTGAACGAAATCGAGACCGTGGAACTCCTTCTCCGGAAATAGGGACACCAATAATACGAGGTTCATTCCCGTTCCACACCCAAACTCATAAATTGTGTCAAAGGGAGAAAGATATTTCCCGAAAAGCCATAAACGGAATACAGTCATGAAATCGTATTCGAATCGTTGGTTGGCGGGCATGATATAATCACCTGCATACCGAATCGGCTGGTTTTCTCTGATAAACTTAGGAATTAGCGTGTCAAGGGCTCCACCACTTTCGACAAAGGACTGAAGATTCTCAGCCCATCCATGCTCCCAAACATCTTTTCTCTCGGTAGCGCCGATAATTTGCGTGTCACCTTCTATTTTCTTCAAAACTTGGAGTATTACCTTATCGCGTTCTCTTTTATCGAACCTACGGTATCTGAAATCCTTTTCCCTGATCATCTTTAGACATTCGTCTGGAAAATCCTCGACTTTCGTTCCGAAAGATTGTGCAAAATCGTCAACGGTAACGTGCTGCATATCCTCTCCTTCAATATTTAACATCAAAACGGACCTTTGAATCTGTTTTCATGGCTGTAAAATTCCTCCCCGCTCAAATCCGTAGGTTCGAGACCCAACTTTTCCTCTATTGCCCTTATAATCGTAATAGCATTGGGATAAAAAGCGTTTTCAAGGTGCCGCACCGTAGGGCATGGGGTGAAGGCAAATCCTACCCTCTCGATGGGGGACTTCATTCGTCCAAAGCATTTATCATAAATTCTTGCCGCAGCCTCGGCACTGAATCCACACTCCACCCAGTCGTTATCAGCAATGATACAATGGCCTGTTTTGAGTACAGATTCGACAACAAGATCCTCCTCAAAGGGTGCAATAGTCCTTACGTCAACGATCTCAACATCGACGCCATTTCGAGCAAGGATTTCCGCCGCTTTCAGAGCTTCCACATTCATCCACGACGTACTAACAATGGTAATATCTTTCCCTTCGCGGGTAATATTCGCCGGTCCAATAGGTACTGTGTACGGTTTCTCGGGAACCTCCCCCACCTGCCAATATAGCCATCGGTGTTCAACAAAAATGACCGGATTATCGTCTCGAATTGCTGAGATTAGCATTCCCTTAGCATCATACGGTGTGGTCGGTAGAACGACTTTCAGCCCGGGAATATGGGCGAATATTGAATACATGCTTTTACTATGCTGATGCCCCTGCCCCCAGCCGCGTCCGATAATTACCCGTATAACCATGGGAACCTTCAATTTACCGCCGGAGAAATACCGGTAAGAAGAAACCATGTTTGCCAGCTGATTCATCGCTAGAAGTAAAAAGTCTGCTCGTATATGGACGTGTATGGGTCTTTTCCCGTTAATTGCGGCACCAAGTCCGAAACCTGTCATGGCATCTTCTGAAAGAGGTGTGTCAAAACACCGTTCTTTGCCAAACCTCTCGACCAGATCATTTGTTGAGCCGAATATACGCTTATGATCTGGAACGCCCAACCCGTAAATGAAGACGCTGGGTTCTCTTTCCATTTCCTGAGCAATTGCCTCATTCAGCGCATCACAATAAGTAATACTTCTCATGCCAATACCCCTTCGAATAGTTCGTCACAATCGCAGAAAGGGGCCGCCTGCGCCTTCTTAATGCTGTTCATAATTTTTTCGTCGATCTTCTCCTCAATTTTCTTGACATTCCTTTCATCAACACCACGGTTGATCAATTTTTCTCGCTGACTCCGCACAGGATCACGCTCCAACCATTTTAAGTATTCTTCCCTCGAGCGGTATCCCGCTTCATAATCTTCGCAGATACCAACATGCTCCAGATAACGGTAATATCCGAAGTGTAAAAAAAGCGGCATGCTTGTATCTTTCATGAGTTTTATTCCGTCCCGTGTCAAATTATAAATTACCTCCACATCAGTGGTCTCCTGATTAATCACATGACAATGGAACTTCAAAACAATGTCAGACAATGACTCATACCCTTCCCGTTCTGACTTCGGTGTATGAACTGCGAAACCGTTGTCTGCGCAGACGAAGATAATCGGTAGTTTCATTAGGCATGCCACATTAAGGCTCTCCCAGAAAACACCCTCATTCGCTGCCCCATCTCCGAAAAAGACCGCAACATACTTTTCATTTTTCACCGTTTTATTGGCAAAAGCGGCTCCTACGGCCACGGGTATTGCACTGGCAACAATACCAGAGGAACCCATGAATCCTCCGTCGGGGTTACACATATGCATAGAACCACCTTTTCCTTTTAACAAAGCTGTGTCTTTTCCATACATCTCCGCAAAGAAATCGTTTATATTTTGTGTTTTTGCCAGATATATCGCATGAGATCTATAGGTGCCAAAAATCTGATCTTTTGCCTTTAAAGCATGACATACACCAACTGCTATGGCTTCTTCTCCCATAGACATATGCATAGGAGTTTTCATCTCGTCTTCATGGTAATGTTCCTGAATCTTCTCCTCGGTTTTCCGTATTAGATACATTGTTTTGTATAGCTCTATATTCAACTCTTTCATACTCGCTCCATTATTAAACCGATTCACTATTTGTCAAAAAGAATCTGGATAAAATGGCAACTGGTAAAGCCATATAAATCTCATTTTCAACTATTTTACTAACAATATCCTTAAATTCCAGGCACTCTACACTTTCGATTTCATAATCGCATTTCTCCCTTCGGTCGTATTCCTGGCCGGAGATGTGTATTTGAAAAATGTACGGCAGAAGGGGGCTGCGGGGAATAATTGCGAACGGTGGAAGTCTCTTGAACCGTTCAATGTTGTGAATCTCGATCCCTGTCTCCTCCGCAAGTTCTCTAGCTGCGGTTTGGACTGGCCGCTCGTCCCTTTCCATACCGCCAGCGGGCAGTTCTAAAGTGATGTCTTCCAACACGGGCCGTTTTACCCGTACCATTATAATAGCTCTACTTTCTAAGATGGGCAATACTGCAACTTGAGGTTGATTATGCTCGACAGTATAATATCCGCCGCGATTGCGCACCGTGAACCAAGGATTTTCATGTACGGTCTCCACGGGGATCAGCGAAGTACACTGTGGAGCAATTAGTCTTGGGTCGTCAGTTTTAATTTTCATGATTATCGTGTTAAAAATACTTCACCAGACTTGACTCTTTTCCTCCAGTAATCGAGTAAATCCTGCATGGTTTTTTCAAAAGAAATTTCAGGCTCCCATCCGGTATGTTTTTTAAACTTTGTTGTATCGGGAACCTGGAGATCGGCATCCAGAACGCGCAAACGATGTTGTTCCGTCTCCACGCTAATGTCTTTCCTGTAAGAAATGGAAAGCAGGTGGTTAAGCATTTCACCAACAGTACAAGAAAATGTTCCGCCGATATTATAGTACTCGCCCGGGGTTGGATTGATCGTAACAAGCATATAATAGGCCCTGACCGCATCACGCACATCAGACCACGTCCGCAGGGAATATAGATTGCCGGTTTTGACCACCGGAGGAATCATGCCCTCTTCGATCATGGCTATTTGTTTGGCAAAAGTTGATTCCGCAAAAACATCGCCACGCCTGGGACCGGTATGGGTGAACATTCGGGTGGTCATAACCTTTTGTCCGTAAGCCTCAGCGTAAAATCGTCCCAACAGATCCGTGCCAACTTTGGAAATCGCATATGGAGAGGCCGGATGAAAAGGTCTTTCCTCATGAATGGGAAGATGTTCTTTCGATACTCTTCCAAACACTTCCGAGGAAGCACAGATATGAATTGTCGGATCGATATCCGTAGCTCGTCTTAGCACCTCCAGAAGTCTTGCTGTCCCAAGGATGTTGGTATCCAACGTATGAAGCGGAGAAGTGAAACTGGTTGCAGGATAACTCTGTGCAGCTAAATGAAAAACATAATCAGGCCTGGATATTTCGACCGCATTTTGCAGGGAAACATAATCATTGAGGTCCCCGTCAATGAAGTACAGCCGGTTGTTTTTATTTGCCCTATCAAGCAAATGCTGAACATTATCCAACGGGCTTCGCCAGCGGCACATACCATAGATGTCCCAGTCAGTCTTTTCCAATAAAAAGTCTGTAAGATGGGAACCAACCATGCCGGTTACACCGGTTATTAATGCCTTCATAGACCTTCCTTAATCTAAGGGATTTTTTTCTAATTAAATTACTCCTCTGCTTCATTGGTCTTATATGATAAAAAAAGAGATAAATCAACTCCACAAATCTTATTTGTGGAGTTGAAAATATTATAGGAGGATATGTTTCAGAAGCATAAGTAATCGATATAAAAGAGTATGTTAGGCTTTGTATAATCTGCTATCAAGGATTTGTATCTCGTGCATTTAACCTTGATATTGGAAATGCCGACACTTTTCTATTGCTTCGACAGACACAAAGTCTTCGTGCTTTTCTGACTGCTGCCAGTCAATCTTACCCGGCAAATATAGACTAAACAGGTTCTATCCAAATTAGCAGATGACCACGGGCGTAAGCCCGTGGGTATTCATCAGAAAGAGCAAATAAGATGATGTGATGGGATGCTAAAACAAAAAACAATGATTTTTTAGATTTTTTATGTTAGACGAAATTCTTGATAAGAATGAACGTGTGATTTCAGAATGAATTTGATTCTACCAACAGGGGTTATCTATAATGCTTAAGCCAAAAATCTCTATCGTAATGCCTACGCTTAACATCGCTAGATTCATTCAAGATGCCTTAAAGAGTATAGATCGACAATCCTTTAAAGGATGGGAACTTATTGTTATGGATGGTGGTTCTACTGACGGGACGCTTGATTTTATTGAAAAATTTGCACATCCTAATATTCGAGTGTTTTCGGAGCCGGATGAAGGGCCGTTTCACGCCACAATTAAAGGCTTTGAGAAGGCTCGAGGTGATTATTTCATGACTATGTGTGGCTCTGATGGTTATATTGACAGTAATTGGCTTCAGCTTTGTGTTGATGTTTTGGATTCAGATCCTGAAGTTTCTCTTGTATGGGGTGTCCCTGCCCTATGTACAGAGGATGGAAACATAGGCGGGCCACATCCCGCTTTTAAACAGTTTCTAAAAAGGCAAGGCGTGATCAGTCGGCTGTTGCGCATGATGGATTGGAATCAGCGTAGTCCTGTCCCGCCAAGGTTCAATCGATGGCTTCAAAAGCGGTTAGGTGCTGACGACGTTCAAAAGAAGAACTGGTTTTTCTTCTGGTTGGAGACAGGGCTGTGGTTTCCTGATCTCAATATGTGTTATAGCAGATTAGTTCATGAACGTTGTATGCCGCCCTATTTACTGGGCAGCTATGTTAATGAACGTATGTTGACATTTTATTTCAATTTTAATCGGCAGGGATTTTTACCGCTTTGCATTCCACGGATTGCAAATTTTGGTCGAACTCATGCAGGGCAGGTTGGAGCCGTTCGGGATTCTGAAGTACAGCGAGAAGTAACAGAGTACCTTGGCTGGGTCCGAACCTACGCAAACCAACTACGCAATGGGGAGGTGTTGCATGAGTTTCGCGGGCAGAATGGCGAAGTGATAGGGCAGTACAGTTGTTGCTCGAGATAGTATTTGTCTCAATCTCTATTGGGCTTTTTCCACACAATAAGAGGCAGAATTGGCATCTGTTAAATAGTCTTTAGAAATTTCCCTAAAAAGCTTACATCTTTTAAATTTAATATTGATTGCCTGTTACCTGATAGATCACTGTAAGACAAATTTTTAACCTCATCTGCAGAATATTCCAACATATTTTTCGGTGTTCCCTTGGTAATTATGCCTAACCCGAAATCACAATCCAACACAAACACATGTAAGTTCTTTGCAATTGACCTGAGGTAAGCGATTGTCTTCCACACGTTACCATTCCATGTGCCGGTAAAACCCGGGGGATTTAAATTCTGGATCTCTCTGATCGATTTGGCGGGAAGCGCCGCTACCTCAGACAAAGGATTGCAGTCATGCAAAATTATAACCCCGTTTTTGTTTAGGTACCTTAAAGTGTTTTGTACATCTTTCAATGATTGATAAAAGGTATGTAATCCACCAATGAAAGCAACATCCAGCCCTGTTTCGGATAAAAAGTCATGTTGTGTATCGAAAAAAGCGTCACTACTTATATGAAATTATTTATTGAAGATGTTCTAGGGGTTTTTCATGTAATATCTCAGTTTTTTTGTGGGTGAAATCTCAAAATTGGGATCAACTCCCAATTTATGACTTGCCTTTATTCTTAAAAACGTATCTCCTGCCAAGACACCTATTTCTAAATAAGTAACCCCTTTTTTCTTATTGATGATTTTCTGTAGGACAGTGCCCCTGCTCATTAGGAATGTGTTTGCCATCCTTTTTTACCTATGTGTGTAATTTATATGCTTGTGTGGACAATCTATGGAAACAGACTAGATTAAATGTTACCAGGTTTATGTTTCATCAAAAGTCTATGCCATTTTGTTATCATTGAACTGAACAGCGAGCGCATTCCCCGCTGCTTGTGGCGGGGTTAGCGAGCGAATGAAATCAACAATTTTCCTTAACAGTAGGAGCTCCCTGCAGCTTGCTGCGGGAAGATTCAATATTCATCAATGATGACAAACGTTTAAATGCAACCTTAAGCCTTGAAGAGAGAACGGCTATATTAATGTTAGACTGTGTTAATCTTTTACAGCATGCACATGATATCCAAAGCATAAAAGATCCGATGAGCCGTTGTCTCTCTTGCTGAAACGTGAAAGCATCCGCAGTATGATGAAAACACTCAGTCGTTCAAGGAACCCCGGCTTGCTTTTTGAGTAACGTTTTGAAATGGACGGTGTCCTGTCAATCTCCTGTGCAACGTATTCGAAGAAATTACCGTTGGGGGCTATATCAGTAATTTTCAAACCATTCGCCGCTAAATGTACTTCATACCAATACTTATTGAAACCCGTACTAAAGTGATATGGAGAAAAATGTGTCAGTGAGCAGAATGGAGCAGTAAGAATCAGGTGACCCTTTGGTTTGATCAAACGCGAGAATTCCTTTATTGCCTGAATAGGGTCGGGCAAATGCTCCAGGACTTCTATACACATTATGGCGTCAAAAGATGAGTCGGGTTCAGGGATAGAGGTAATATCACTAACTATGTCTAACTTTCCATAATCGAATTTCCCCATTTGTAGTCCCGCAGAGTCTCCTTGTCCATCGTACTCTCCAAAGTCTTGTGAGACATAGTTCAAATGCTCGCATAATTTGCGATACTGCTGAGTTCCGGCGCCTGCATCTAATATTCTACTGTTCTCAGGAATGGATTTAAGCGCTTTTTCTAACCAGCGTTCACGCATACTCTCATTACTTCTGCCGACAGATGGCCGAACAGATTTTAAAAGGTTTTTTATACTCATTTCTTTTCCTTAGAACTTTACAGCTAATGGCCGCTGCCGATATTTTTTTATTCATCATAAATTCGATTCGTTTTTATTTCTAAGCAGTATGTCATCGGAATACCTGATAACAACTTCGAATTCAGCCAATTCCTTGAGTAACTGCTTCAGTGATAGCTGTCCCTCGTAGAGTTCCTTGTTACTGTATTCAGTATACAGATAGCGTGTGTTTTTCAGAATATTTCTCCCTCCTCGGATAACATCAATTTCGGCACCCTGAACATCCATCCACATAAAGTCTATCTTGTTTATTTCTTTTTCTTTACACCATGTATCCAGCGTTTTTGTCTTTACAATAATGCTTTTTTCAAACTTGCACCAGGGGTGGACTATCAGATGATTCTTAGGTTTTCGAATCGATCCCGAGTAGTCCCAGCCTTCCGGCATTATTTCGTTTTCTTGTCCACTACTCACATAAAATGTTTCTTCTCCATTTCTGTCGCTTATAGCGCATTCATAGAAACTCACTTCTTTTCTATTACCGATCTTATTTTTGAACCGTAAGGCAGCCCTTGGATCGGGTTCAAAACAGAAAATCTTGGGGGAATCGAAAATTTCCAAAAACCAGAGCGTGTTGCTTCCATCATTGCAACCAATCTCCAAAATTGTCGGATTCGGCCTTGAAACAAGTTGGCGTATAAAATCTTTGGTAATAGATGAATCGGTTACAGGTGGTTCTCCTTTAAGATAGTAATAAACAAATTTGTTGAATTTTTTCAGCATTGAAAAGACGCCAGGTGATTTTTGACATTGTTTCATTCTCTCACCATAGTATAGTTGGTAGTGCATCCCGAAGAGGGTTAACGTTTAATAAAGTTAAAAGGAATTTCCTGGTGAGCACTTTCATTCATAAAACAATACAGACTTTTAAAATCCATTTGATAACCTTTTTGCCACTGCTCCAGTAAGAAATCCTGGTGAATATTTCCGCATAAATTTTTATTCTCTTCCTGTACCTTATTGCAGGGAATGTTGACAATTCTTGATTTTTTGTACGCCACCCCCAGGCGAGATGAAAAAAAACGGCGAAATTTCTGTAATTGATCTTCGAGAGTGTTTGGTGCCGAAAAATCAAGTAATTGTATCATTGCGATAATTTCCTGTGTCGAAAAAAAATGCCCGTCGAGAGAGACTGGATAGGACCAATCATAAACTCCTTGATTCCATTTCCAGACAATTTTGTCCTTATCATCTATGACGTCCGCCATTAATCCAGGCAAAGGTTGCTCTTTTTGAACTGTATAGCACTTCTTTAAGTTCAGTCCCATGCGTAACGTCGGAACGAATTTATCAGTATCAAATTCTACAAAATCTCTAATATCAAAATCTTCAATAAAAAGGATGTCATCTACCAGGAAAAAAACCTTTTCAGCCGTGAGTACCTCAAGAAGATTGAGGAGATCTTCGCGGAAAGAATAATCATTACCCTGTTTTATGAGTGAGATTTGATGGTTGGGAAATAATGAGTTTATTTCCTCATATGCTTTTTGATGAGATGGGTCCGTTGTTTGGTATAAGACATAAAGTGGTACGGGTGAAGCAACCTTTTCATAATATGTTGTCAGTAGTGCATGGAGCTGAAGGGCTCTGTTTTTTGAGAAGACAACACATTCAGCCGGGTAGTCGCCGGATTTATCCACCCACTGAGTTTTTGATTCATAGAGCGAAGCAAACGCATTTCTTTCCCACAGGAGTGATCTGTCTTGAAGTGTGAGGTCAAAAGGTTTCAAAACGGAATTGATGAATTTTCGAAAAGTTGACATGCTTATATTATGAACGATTAATTTTTTTTATTGTTGATGCTATTTTCCGTTTTAGATGTCCTAACAGGCGAAATCTTGCAAAGCAAAAATCTCTTTCCCGGCAACAGGCAGCTGCATAGCGGCTGTTTTCAGGATACGAAAGGGGACTCGGTATCCCTCCGACTCCATTTAAGGCAGAATCTATGATCTGCGCTTTCATATCATATTTTCCTTTTCTACCAAGCTTAGGATAGTAGCCGTTGGGGGTTTCCCGGTAAAGCAAATAAGATTCCTCCATAAGCCAGATTTCACCAAGAGAACCGACACGGAGCCATAATTCATAATCCTCAGCCAGTGGAGGACAGAGGGTTTCACTGAACAATCCTGCCTGTTCCAAAGCAGTTCGGTGCACAATAGCAGAGGAAAGAATAATCCAATTTGCCCGGAGAAACGTTTCATATGATATTTCCCCGAAGGGAGCCTTGCCAAAATATACAGGCGATGAGGACTTCTTATCTTCTGTTCCGTCCCAGCGAAAACCGTTGCAACCCAGAAGTACACAATCCGGCCGTTGTTCCAGAAATGCAACTTGCCGTTCAAGTTTTTCAGGTAACCAGATGTCATCGTCGTCCAGAAAAGCGACATATTTTGCGCTTCCATACGTTATGGCGCGATTTCGAGGAGTTGCCGGGAAGCCCGCATGTTTTCCAGGCAAATATTTAAAGCGATCATCTTTCAAGAAAGGCTTGATGGCATCCAATGTTTCTTTAGTCTCACCATCTTCCGCTATCCAGCATTGCCAGTTTGAAAAAGTCTGATCCTGCACGCTTTTAAGCGTTTCCGGCAAAAGATCACCGCGATTATATGTTGGAACAATTATGTCAATAGTTATATGGTTCATTTTTGTATGTATTTACTATTTATGATGCCATCCGTTTCTGTATTAAGCTGCCATAATATGGTCATAATTGCAAATATTGTATAGAGAACAATTGCCTGCGGACCGAACATACCATCCGCAAACAATTCCTGTATGAAAACACTAATGAAGGCAGCCATTATACAGATTCCCCAGTCTTTGATGAAATCATCTTTACCGTATCGTATTACCTTCCAGCCAAGACGAACAAAGATAAAATAAATAAAAAGAAACAATATAAGTCCTACAACGCCTGTCCTGACAGCTATGTCAGCAAAAGAATTATGAGGTGATTTAATAATCGTTCTTTGCTGATATTTAGGGGGTATTTTCGCGTTATATTTTGCCAGATCAATAAAATCGCTATATCCATATGTTTCCATTCCAAATCCTATCCCGGTTATGGGATAATCTTTGATAATTTCTAAAGTTGTAAGATTTATACCTATTCTTATGTCCTTGAAATTAGAATGTAAAGAAAAACGTGCTTTTAGTACTGGAACAGTTCTTACAGCTATCAAGCAGAAGATTATAAGGAAGACAACTAATAATCTGTTTTTTTTAATAAAAAATACAATAAGTGCAATAAATGCCGCCAGCAATGAACCTCTTGACATTGTTAGATATGTTGCCATAGATGTTCCCAGAAGACAGACAACAATTATGGCTCTGAGATACCAGTTAGTCTCCAGTCTTAATTGGCACAGTGATAAAAGCATGGCAAATATAGTCACAAATCCAATAAGATCAATATTCATCATATGGGAGAATCCCAACCTTGTCGATATAGAATTTTTTAATATGACGTAAAAGTAAACCAGTCCTCCGATGGAAAAAATCGCGGCCGATATGATTATTATCCATGATAAAACTATGAGTCGTTTTCGGGAACTAAAAAAATTGATCAGGATGTAGTAAATGGCCAGATATTTCAGTAGATGGGCATAAAAATCGTGAATGCTATTTTCCTTATCAAGTGCAAAAAAAAGGCCAATAAATGCCCATGCGACAAAAAGCGTAAAAGGAAGAGTAAGCGATGACCTGAAGGAAAAGTCAATCTTTTTAAGACAGATTAAAATCAGGACAATAAAGATAGACACATAAAAACAGATTTCCTTGATGGCCGTTGTATGTGGAAGAGGAACAAAAAATAAAAAAACCCCCATTAATAGAGGAACGCTATAGTTCAGGATATAGTATATTTTTTCTTTGGTGTTTTGTCCATTCGACTGCGGTGTTGTATCAGTAGGTGTATTAATATCCATAACTAATGGTAAATAATCCCCCTGTATCCCCCTTTAAAAAAGGGGGACTTGAAGGTTTCTTTTTAAAAAGATTTTATTCATACCCATTCGGATGCTTCCGATGCCATTCCCACGCGGAGGCTATGATTTCTTCCAGTTTAGCAAATTTTGGTTGCCAACCAAGTTCCTGACGAGCCAGATTTGAAGAAGCGATAAGAACCGCCGGATCACCGGATCGCCGGGGGGCAAATTCGAAAGGAACACTTTTGCCGGTTACGGATTCCACCGTTTTGACTACCTCCAGGTTCGAAAACCCCTGTCCATTTCCCAGGTTATATTTGCCGTTGGGATGTATCTCCAGGTTTTGCATAGCCTGAATGTGAGCTTGGGCAAGATCCGACACATGTATGTAGTCCCTGATGCAGGTACCGTCTTTTGTCGGGTAATCGTTGCCGAATATCTGGAGATTTTCACGCTGTCCAAGTAATACCTGCATAATTACCGGAATGAGGAGAGTCACGTTTCGTTTCGCATCACCAAATCTTTTACTTGCCCCGGCGGCATTGAAGTATCGCAAGGCGTTAAATTTGAGGCCGTAGGCCCTGTGGTACCAATCGAGAATCCTCTCAAACATCAGTTTAGACTCCCCGTAAGGATTAACCGGAAGCTGGGGATGCTTCTCGTCAACCGGGATGTACTGAGGTTCGCCGTAGATAGCAGCAGTTGAGGAAAAAATCATGCGACGGCAATTGAACTCCCGCATTACGTCCAGAAGGGTAATTCCATTAACCACATTGTTGTTGAAAAACCGACTTGGGTAAACCATCGAAGACCCTACTCTCGTATCTGCTGCAAAATGGATAACTGCATCAATTACGTGCTTCTCAAAAATCGTCTTCAATAAAGACCGATCACCAAAATCACCTTCATAGAAGATCGCTTCAGGAAGTAACGCTTCCCGGTGTCCTTCCTGTAAATTATCCACCACTACCACCTCAAACCCCTGAAGCAAAAGCTCCTCAACACAAACGGAGCCGATATGTCCGGCCCCTCCTGTAACCAGCAAGTTCATGCCATCCTCCGTCATCCAAATATGATAGTACCTGTTTAATTGAAAAGTTTATGAGAACGTGAAACCACTATCATATTGACGAAGAAAAATCATTATTTTAATTGACTTACAACTGTGATATGTAGCTAATTCAATGTATGTCCGAGGGATAAAATGAAAAGAAATTTGCCCCTTTCAATAGCGATCATCACACAGAATGAAGAGGAGAACCTCCCGGCTTGTCTTGAAAGTGCTACATTTGCCGATCAGATTGTTGTTGTAGATTCCGGCAGTACGGATAATACGGTAAAGATTGCCTCCGATTTCGGATGTCATGTGTCTGTCGAGAAGTGGCGGGGATTCGGGCCTCAAAAGCAATTAGCCATAGATAAGTGCAGAAACCGCTGGGTATTTGTCCTGGATGCGGATGAACGGATCCCTTATGAAACGGCACTGGCCATTGAAGATATTCTGTTGAATCGGTCAGACACCCCTGCCGGTTACAGTTTCCCTCGAAAAAATTGGTTCCAGGGGCGCTGGATTAAGCACTTAGGATGGTGGCCGGACAGGGTTGTAAGGCTTTTCAAAAAAGACCTCGGTCGGATGACCGGGGCTTTGGTTCATGAATCGATAAAGGTAAATGGTCCCGTGGGAGCCTTGGATGTCCCCATAGAACATTTCACGGAAAGCCGTCTTGATCGCATACTGATCAAAATTGACCATTACTCTACGCTTGGTGCCAGGGAAGCTTTTGATGAAGGCAAAAAAACATCAATCTGCTCTGCTGCCGTTCGGGCAGTTCTCACTTTTTTCCAAGACTATTTTTTAAAGCTGGGGATTCTTGATGGTGCGCAGGGTTTTGTCCTGTCTGTTACCGATTCTGTTAATAAGTTTTTCAAGTATGCCAAGTTAAATGAACTGAACAGGCAGGCAAAGTCCGGGGATGGGGACAATTAAATTCTTGATTGTGAGATTTGTATTTTTGTGTTGTCATCCCAGACTTGATCGGGGGTTTAAGTATTTAAACTCACTGATAGATTCCCGCTTCCGCGGGAATGACAAAGGGATGCGGAAATGACATTATTCTTGTATTCGGCTTGTCCGGGTTAGGTTTGAAAGTGGACATTTCAATCATCATTGTCAACTGGAACACGAAAGAACTCTTACGAAATTGCCTTAAATCTGTTTATCAAACGGTGCAGGATATTATTTTTGAAGTCATTGTGGTAGATAATGCCTCTCATGACGGAAGTGTAGATATGATGCGGGGAGAATTCCCCCGGGTAACGATCGTAGAAAATACGGTTAACCGCGGGTTCGGGGCAGCCAATAATCAGGGATTCGGCATCATGAAGGGGAGGTATGTCCTGCTTCTGAATACGGATACGGTTTTGACTGAAACTGCCGTTCATGGATTGTTTTCATTCATGGAGGCACATCCGGATGCCGCCATGGCCTGCGGGCAACTATTAAACGAGGATGGAAGCAAACAGAATTCAGTCGCAAATTTTCCTACCCTGTTGACACTTCTTATGAATACCTCTTTGCTTGAATACCTGTTTCCGGGCCGATATCCGAGCAAGAGATATGTTCACAAGAAACCGATTGAGGTTGATTCGGGGATCGGGGCCTGTCTTCTGGTTCGTAAAAAGGCCATCGACGAAGTTGGGATGTTTGATGAGCGGTATTTCTTCTTTTTCGAAGAGACAGACTGGGCTCTCCAGATGCGCTCCGCCGGTTGGAAGGTATACCATGTTCCATCGGCCTTTATTTATCATTTGCAGGGACAGAGTATCGGAAGGGATATTTATTCCAGAATTGAATTCTACCGTTCCAGATACCAGTTTTTCCGGAAATGGAAAAGTCGTCCCTATAATGTTCTGGTCTTTTCTGCCGTCGTTCTTCGGTTGGTCATCAACTGGTTGTCAGCATCTGTCGTTTGTATGTCGACAGTGTGGATGGATAAAAGGGCAAGGAAGAGATGGCTTGTCTACTGTCAACTGATACTCTGGCACTTGAAGGGCCGTCCTTAATCGTGCCGAAGGAACTACACCGGCACAGTTATAGCTTTATTCCAACTTTTTTGCCTCGTCTATCAACATTACTGGAATGTCATCTCTGATTTCATACATCAATTTACAATTATCGCAGATCAGTCCGTTTTCTGCCTTACTCAGGTAAACGTCCCCTTTGCACTTGGGGCATGCCAAAATGTCCAGAAGTTCTTTACTTATGGTCATCTTTACTCCTCTTTATCAAAAAAATACCGAATACCCGATTGTTCCGGAATGGGTATCAATGCCGCTGTTGGGATGTGCCAGGCCGGCGTTTGACATATGCCTGAATCTATACCCAAGGTTGATTGCGGAGTTTTCCGTAATAAAATAATAGAAGCCGGCACCTATTGTGTCAGCGAATATAAAGCCGTTGGCCTGATCGTCCGTTACTACAGAAATATAATGGGGCCCGATACCCCCCATTATGTATGGGGATAACCTTTCGGTAACCGGATACATGTACTTGAATCCCAGACCTATCCCGCATTCAAAGTCTGTTTCGGGGTTTACCACGGGGTTGATCTGCGGTTCGAGATAGAATGAGACTCTGCCTTTGTGTTTTTCCAGTTCGGGAAAAAACTTTTTCAGGTCGATACCAAGATGCCAGATCAGCAGGATCGGTTCATAATGTTTATTTTCCGCTATGTCTCCCGTTCCATAGCCGAGTATAACTCCCGATTCTGTAAAAAGCCGATCATGCGTGGAACTTGGGTCAGGAGAGGTCTCTTCTGCGTACACTCCGGTACTTAGAACAATTACTGCAAGTATTGCAACAAGAACAGCTAACCTCATGAAATTCGAATTTTTCACTTTAACCTCCATTTTCTGATTTGCGATTTCCGTTCTGCTATACCCGGTTAATGATTTCTTCCACCGCCTGGAAAACTTCCTCTACGGTAATTTCTTCCATGCATTTTCTTGAACTACATTTCTTTAAAAAACAGGGACTGCAAGACATCTCTTTACGGATCACCACATGTCCTCCACCATAAGGTCCGGTTCTTAAGGGATCGGTAGGTCCAAATAGTACTACTACCGGTATCCCCATTGCTGTGGCGATGTGCATGGGACCGGAATCGGTTGTAATCACAACGGACGATAAACTATATAAATGTGCCAGGTCTCTCAGGGTCGTCTGACCCCCGAGGTTGACGGAAGGATTCGACATCAATGATTGAATATGCTCAATCATTCCATCGCTCCTGTTTCCCGTTAAAATTATCTTCGCCTTCAGGTCTTTTGTAATTCTGTCACACAATCTTGCAAACTTATCATCCTCCCACAGCTTTGTTTCCCAGAATGCTACCGGATTTACTGCCACAAATCGCTCTTTTCTGTCAATGTTATTTATCGTCAGAAGGTTTTTCACTCTATTTCTGTTCTCTTCCTGAACAGGAATCAGGAATTCTGCATTATCAACATCGGCGCCTAAGTACCTAAGAAAATCAAGATAGCGGTCAACAGCATGTTTCCCCATATCTTCATAGATTTTATCATTGAGAAACAAACCGATTAGCTCCTGCATACTGTCGTAGCCAAGCTTTCTCTTCCCTCCGCTGAGAAGTACAATGAGTGAACTTTTGAAAAGTCCGTGAAAATCAATCACCAGGTCGTATGAACGCCCTTTCAGTGTCCTGATAAACGCTTTGATTTCTCTTATTGTTCTGATTGCCCGGCGAGGTCTTTTAAGATCAGCCATCCATCTCTTTCTGTGGGAAACGATGACCCTGTTTAGATAGGGATGATCTTTTATGATATCTGACGAATCTTCCTCTACCACCCAGGTGATATTAGCTTCCGGATAAAGCTTTCTTAAAGCTGAAAGTGAGGGTAGGGTGTGTATAACGTCTCCGATGGCACTCAATTTTACAATGAGGATGTTCACTTTTTCCGATCCTCCATTATCCACTTTACAGCATCCAGTATATTCTCGGCGATATAATCAGGCTTTATATCGGAAGATATTTCTTTCTTTCCGTATCCGGTCTTTACCAGTATTCCCGTGACACTAATTTTGTTTGCCAACTCGATGTCTTTTGCCGTATCACCCACCATATAGGAGCGGGACAGATCAATGTCGAGTTCTTCGGAGGCTTTGATAACCATCCCTGTTTCGGGTTTTCTACAGTCACATGATTTCAGATAGTTCCCCTTACCCTCGGTCGGGTGGTGTGGACAGTAATAAAAACGGTCTATGTGGGCTCCCTTTTTCTGAAGGGTTTCATTGATACGAGAATGTACAGTCATTACAAAATCCTCGCTGAAGTAACCTCTGGCCACCCCGGATTGATTGGTAATAACTACCGCCTTCATCCCGCTTTCGTTAATCAGCCTGATGGCTTCGAAGGAATTGGGGTATATGCTCAGTTTTTCCAGGTCACCCAGATATCCCACTTCTTCATTTATTGTTCCATCCCTGTCCAAGAAAACCGCAGCGTTCTTTTTCATTCCTTTAAAATACCCTTTGCGACATCATATACCTCGTCAACACCTATTAAGTCCATGCACCGAAAGTCAGTAGGACATATTTTCTTGAGACAGGGGCTGCACACAACATTTTTGCTGATGACAATGCTTTTCTCCCCCACAGGGGACGTTGTCTGTGGGTTAGTCGAACCGAAAATCGCTATCGTCGGGATGCCAAGTGCACCGGCTATATGCATCAATCCGGAATCGTTGGATATAAAAAGGTTGCATCCGGCAATCAGAGAAATGGCTTCTTTGAGGTTTGTTTCACCAGCTAAATTGATCAGACTGTTCTTTGAGCTTTGTTGAACCTGATCTGCGCTGTGCCGATCGTCAGAACTTCCGAAAAGAATCACTTTAACAGAAAAATCTTCCATGAGCCGATCTGCAACAACGGCAAACCTCTCCGGAAACCACCTTTTTGCCGGCCCATACGTGGCTCCCGGTCCTATACCAACGATGGTTTCTCCCTCACCGATGCCATGCCGATTGAGAATCTCTTTCGACACGGTGGAATACTCGTTTGTCAGTGTGAGATTGACTCCCCTCCCGGCCGATTCAAAACCGAGCGTTGTGAGCATTTCCAGATAGTAATCAATCTGGTGCACTAACCTGATCTCTTTTGTTCTCTGCACCGAATGTGTCAGGAGGAAACCCCTCCCATCAGAGTTATATCCCGCCCTTATGGGAATCCCGGCCAACCGGGCAAGAATTGCAGCCTCAATGGCATTTTGCAGAAGTATAGCCATATCGAAACTTTTACCCTTCAGTTCTCTTGCCAGTCTAAGCTTTCCGGCAATACCATCGTGTATGCCGGGACTCTGAAAGAGGATAACCTCGTCAATATCCGGACACACGTAAAGAAGTTCCGCAACCCAGGGCTTGACAAGGACAGAGATCTTTGAGTGTGGAAATGTTTTTCTGACTGCGGCAATCGCAGGAAGGCACATTACAACATCGCCGATCCAGTTGGTCCCGCGTATAAGTATATGTTCAATTTTGTCGGAGCGGATTTCTTTTAACATATTCACGTAACTACTAAGGTACCAAAGGTACAGAAGCACTAATGTATCACCCTGAACTTGTTTCAGGGTCTTATTGGATTCTGTGAGAGATTCTGAAATAAATTCAGAATGACAATGTCGGCAGCCTTTGTGCCTTTGGCACTTTATGCCTCGTAACTACTCATACCTGAGTAGTTACTGTTCACTCCACCTGATGACTTTTCGTCTTCCACCTCTGGTGGACCCAGAGCCATTGATCAGGATATTTTCTCACAAAACCTTCAATAATTTTTGTGAAATTCTGGGTATTTGTCAGAATATCCCTTTCAGGATTTCCGGTATTTATTATCGTAACCTCTTCGCCAATGATAAACCTGTATTTGCCGGTTTCCATTCTGACCATGAATGAGGGAATAACCGGTGCTCCTGTATAGAGGGCCAGTGAGGCCAGCCCATCGGTTGTGCAGGCAGGTCTTCCGAAAAAGTCAACAAAGACACCTTCCTGCCAGGCCATGTTCTGATCGAGAAGTGTGCCAACAACTTCGTTTTTTTTGATACGGCGAAATATCTGCTTTGTGGCACGCTCCTTCGGCAGCGGCTTGTTCCCCTTGCATGCCCTAACATACGTAACAAGATTTTCCAGAACGGGGTTGTCTAAAGGGCGGTATATAAAGGTGGCTGGTTGTCCCAGCAGGGCAAAGGATATGGCCATAAGTTCCCAGTTGCCGAGGTGGGCGGTAAAGAATAAAACTCCTCTGTTTTTTGACATGGCCCTGGTATAGTTTTCAAACCCCTTACACTCTACCAGGGCATCAATATTTTCCCTGGTCAAAGAAGGAATTTCAAAAAATTCCGCAACTACTGTCCCGAGATTTCGAAAAGCCCCCCTGGCGATTTTGCCTAAGCCCTTCATGTTTTTCTCCGGGTAAGCGCACTTGAGGTTATGAAGGGTAATCAGTCTGTGCTTGGAAGAGAGATGATAAAAAAGCAAGGAAATTGCTTTAAAGATTTCTCTTCTAACTGCAAGTGGAATGAAACCGAAAATTGCAAGTATGGCTTTCGTTGTTGCCGTTTTTTTTATCTGATAATCCCCCCTTCCCCCCTTTACCAAAGGGGGGTTAGGAGAAATTATTTTCATCGTGTTTTGTGTAGTCATACTGTATGTTTTTTATTTTAAAAGTTTTGACATAATCACATCTTCAAATTCCTTGGAACGATTGACTATCTCCATCTCTATCCTCAGCAAAAAGATATCACGGAAAAACTCGGTAAAGTTGATCAATTTTATTCCATCTTTTTCCGTGGTAACAATGATCTCTGACGAACAATTCGAAGAAGCTTTTTTAATCTCCTCTATATCACCCATTGTGTATCTGTGATGATCGGGAAATGTAATAAAAGAGACAACCTCTCCACCGAGAGATACTATTGTATCCTCGAAGGACTCCGGTTTCGCTATACCGGCAAAGGCACATACCTTTTTTCCGCTCAGATATTCGAGGGGATAACTATCATTTTCCTCTCCTTTAACGAGTTCTTTCGGTTTGTGGTATCCTCTAAAAATAGGGACAGCGCCTTTTTTATTTATTAAAGCTCCCATTGTTGTCTTTTGAGTAAAAAGGGCGCTGTCCCTATTTTCCCCTGTCAGTACGATGATGTCTGCTCTCCCCAGGGCTTTTTTCGGTTCGCGAAGTGGTCCTCTTGGCAACAGGAATCTATTTCCGAAGGGTCTTTTACTGTCCAATAGAACTATGTCTATATTTCTGAAGAGGCTCCGGTGCTGGAAGGCATCATCGAGGATCAGAACATCAATTCCCAGATTATCCACGGCATATCTTCCGGTGAGATACCTCTTCGACCCCGTGATGACAGGCACACCCTTTACGGTTTTTGCGATGAGTAACGGTTCATCACCCGCTTCATGGAATTCCGCAAGAATATGACTTTCATCGGATACAAGTGTGATGCGTTTTTTGTTTTTCCTTCCATATCCTCTGCTCAGGACAGCGGGTTTATACCCCCGCTCTTTCAAAAGATTTGCCAGTATAATGGCCATCGGTGTCTTGCCCGTCCCACCCACGGTTATGTTCCCTATGCTGATCACCCTGCATCTTAGTTTTCTCGTCTTAAAAACGGCCAGATCATACATCCGGTTTCTCAAACGGATTATCCCGCCATAAATGATGGAAAACAGGTAAAGGGGGAAAAGAATGGGGTTCAGGCAGTTCGGTTTGCTGTCATCATGCAGTATGCTGGAGGCGAATTTCTTTAAAAATTTCATCTTTTTATATGAACGTTCCGAGTTCAAAGTTTAAAGTTCCGAGTTGTATGGTGGCATTACCCATCATAATATAACTTGAACCCTGAACTTTAAACTCCGAACTCTAAACTCTCCTTCTTGAACTGCATATTGTAGAGCTTGAAGTATTCTCCTTCTTTTGCAAGCAGTGATTCGTGGGTTCCCTCTTCAACTATTTCTCCGTTGACGATGACTAAAATACGGTCTGCATTCCTTATGGTTGAAAGCCGATGGGCAATAACCAGAGTTGTTCTTCCTTTCATCAAAGTCTCCAGGGCATCTTGAACCTCTATCTCCGCTTCCGTATCAAGAGATGAAGTGGCCTCATCCAGGATCAATATCGGAGCGTCCTTGAGAAGAGCCCTGGCTATGGAAATCCTCTGCCTTTCACCGCCCGAGAGCTTCGCACCCTGTTCCCCTATTACAGTATCATACCCATCGGGCATATTAACAATGAAATCATGGGCATTGGCTGCCTTAGCCGCCTCTATTATATCCTCATCACTCTTTCCTATATCACCGTATGCAATATTATTTCTAACGGTATCGTTGAAGAGTATCGTCTGCTGGGTGACGATTCCTATCTGATCCCGGAGTGATTTCAGTGTGACGTCACGTATGTCCCGGCCATCCATAAATATCTTCCCCTCAGTGACATCGTAGAATCTCGGTATCAAATTGACAAGCGTCGTCTTTCCCCCGCCGCTCATACCGACAAATGCGACCGCCTCACCTGCTTTAATACCAAGATTGATATTTTTTAGGACCGGCGCATCCTCATAGCTGAAAGAGACGTTCCGGATATCGATGTTACTGGAAATCGGGGGTAGAACCACTGCATCTTTTTTATCCTTTATTTCGGGAACGATGTCCATAACATCAAAGACCCGTATGGCGGCAGCGATCCCCTGCTGAATGGTATTATTTACATTGGTTAGTCTCTTAACCGGTTCGTAAAGCATGATAAGGGCAGTAAGGAATGAAAAAAATGTCCCCGGTGTCGATGCTCCCTTGATTACCTGATATCCCCCGTAAAGTACAATTGCGGCGATACCGATTCCGCCTAAAAATTCCATAAACGGGCTTGATATCGCCCTCACTGATACGGATTTCATCGTGAGCTTAAAGAGACGCTCATTCTCTTTGCCAAACCTTTTATTTTCGTAATCTTCCATTCCGAAGGCCTTCACTATCCTCGTACCGGATATTGTCTCATGGAGAAGGGTGGTAAGACTTCCCATAGTAACCTGGGTGCTGGTAGCAATCTTTCTCATCTTTTCGCCGAACTTAGCTATCGGATAAATGGTTAAAGGGAAAACAACCATCGCTACAATAGCGAGTTGCCAGTCCCGATAGAAGATAACAAACACAAGACAGACGAGAGTGAAAGAGTCTTTCAGAAGGCTGGTCACCGCTTCTGACACCGCACCCTGGATTAAGCCGACATCATTGGTTATTCGTGACATAAGTATACCGGTCGGGTTCCTGGTAAAAAACGAAAGCGCTTGCCTCTGAATGTGATTATAGAGTTCAGCTCTCAGGTCTGTTATTACTCGCTGACCGATATAGCTCATCAGAACCGTTTGGCCGTAGCTGCAGACCCCTTTCAAAAAATATATCACTACTATCGCTATCGGTATTAACATTAGCATATCGGCATTTTTATTTAAGAATATCTCATCGAGGGCCGGTTTGACGAGAAAGGCGGCAGCAGCGGCCGATGCCCCGACTACAAGCATACAGAGCATTGCCAGCATGAACTTTGCTATATGTGGTTTTGCGAGCCTTAAGAGGCGCTTAAATATTTCCATAACAATCGTTTCGGAGGAGCCGAAAGACAGAGGTCATAACGGATGTCGAATCTACTTTTTTTATTCTGACTCCTCAATTCTTCCTTATCATCTCGTATACCATTCTGGCTGCTCTCATATTTGCCCCCGGGGTGCCAAGATTCCCCCTCACTCTGGACAATTCCTCCTTCATCTTATCCCTTCTCGAACTGCTGGCAAGTATATCCAAAATCTCTTCTGCCATGTTCGAGGCGGTTGCTTCGTCCTGAATAAACTCGGGGACGATGGTCTTTCCGGCGATAATATTTACCAGCCCGATATTATCTACATCGATGAACATTTTTCCTATGTAATAAGAAAGGGCTGACACCTTGTATATTATGACCATCGGTGTTTCCAATAGGGCGGTTTCCAGAGTAGCCGTTCCCGAGGCAACCATGACAATGTCTGATATGCCTATCACGTCGTAAATATCATCCTGGACAATTCTGACCTCTACAGAATATTGATCGATTATTCTTAAGACAAAATCAACGTTTAACGTGTCGGCCAGCGGTAACACAAACTGAATGGAGGCAACTTTATCTTCAAGAATTTCAGCCGCCTTTAGCATTTCAGGTAAAAGTTTCTTCACCTCACCTTCCCTGCTTCCAGGGAGGATTCCTATCGTTATGCATTCTTCTTCAAGGCCGAATTTTTTCAGCGCCTTTTTTCTGGAATATTTCTTTTTTACTACATCAAGAAGTGGGTGGCCAACAAAGCTTATGTCTAATTTCGATTTATCGTAGATCTGCGCCTCAAAAGGAAGAATAACCGCCATCCTGTCAACAATCTTTTCAATCTGTTTAACCCTTCTCTTTCTCCATGCCCAGACTTGAGGGCTTATATAGTAAAACACCCTGACCCCGTTCTTTTTGGCCGTCCTAGCCAGGGGAAGGTTGAAATCAGGGTAGTCGATAAGTATCAGGAGGTCAGGTTTGTCTTCCCGAAGTGATTTTTTAAGCAGGCCCATGATCTTCAGGATAAATCTCAGCTTGGAAGCAACTTCAGTAAGCCCTACAACTGCTGTATCCGATGAATTGGCAATAAGCTCAACTCCCGTCTCCTTAAGTTTTTTGCCCCCGATTCCATAGAATCTGACAGAAGGATCTATCCGATGAATTTCCTTCACCAGATTGGATCCGTGCAGGTCTCCAGAAGCCTCTCCCGCAACTATCATTATATTCCGGGGATGAGTCGGTTCAGAGAGCATTGTTTATCACATCGCTGACATGCTGGATTTCTTCTTCTCTGAGTTCCGGAAACATCGGGAGGGAAAGAACTTCCGAGGCACACTCATCACTAACCGGCAATTCACCGCTGATCGTTCTTTGGCCGGCAAATGCCTCCTGCTTGTGCAGGGGAAGGGGGTAATAAATAGCGGAGGATATATCGTTTCTCCGCAGACAATCCATTATGTCATCCCTTTTCTTTGATTTTATGGTGAACTGGTGATAGACATGTCTGCATCCGGCAGACTCTATCGGGAGAATAACGTCATTCTTTTTTATGCACGACCTGTAAATATCTGCGTTTGCCCTGCGTGAGTCATTGAATTCGCCTATCTTTCTTAATTTTACCCGGACTATAGCCGCCTGTATTTCGTCAAGCCTGCTGTTGTAGCCGATTGTATCGTGGTAGTATTTGACAGCACTCCCGTGATTTCTAAGCGATCTTATCTGTTCTGCAATATCTTTCTCTTCGGTAATTACCATCCCCCCATCACCGTAGCAGGCGAGATTTTTACTCGGGAAGAAGCTAAAACACCCGCAATCACCGATGGTCCCAACTTTTTTTCCTTTATATTCGGCGCCAAAGGCCTGGGCACAATCCTCAATTACCTTGATATTGCACCTCTGGCACAGGTTGACTATCGGATCCATATCTGAAGGATGTCCGAAGAGATGAACCGGAATAATGGCTTTCGTCTTTTCAGTGATCTTTTTCTCTATTTCTTCCGGATCAATATTGAAGGTGTCGGGAAGGATATCCACAAAGACAGGGGTGGCATTCAACCGGGATATTACTTCTGCCGTTGCAATAAAAGTAAAAGGTGTGGTGATGACCTCATCTCCATCCCCGATTCCACATGCTTTAAGGGCAAGGAAAAGGGCGTCCGTTCCGTTGGCCACGCCCACAGCAAAAGGAATCCCATGGTACGCCGCTATCTCTTTCTCCAGTTCCAGTACATTGGGTCCCAGTATGAATTGTGAGCTATTCAGCACTTCAGCAATGGCCACCTCAATGTCATCTTTGAGGATTTTATACTGTCTTTGAAGATCTACCATTGGGATCATTGGATAATTCCCTGATCAGTCTTCATCTTTTCAATTATGCTCAGCGCCAGTTTCAGGGACTCTCTCCCGTCTTCTCCTGAAACCAGTGGAGGAGTCCTTTTTATAACAGAATTAAGGAAAGATTTTATTTCCTCTTCCAGGGGATCATTTTTTGTCACTGTCACATCGTTCTGGACTATTTCTATTTGGCCGTCCGCGCTACTTCTCCTGCTGAGTGACATCAGTTCCCTCTTTCCGTAGTCGACAGAGTGATACCCCTCGAGTCCGAAAAATCTGATCTTCTGTAGTTTTTTGGCTGTTACCCTGCTGGCCGTGATATTTGCCACGCATCCATTCTGGAATGTTATCCTGACGTTCGCTATGTCAACCTTGTTCGACAAAACAGATACACCGACGGCCTCTACATCCAGCACTTCCGATTTTACAAACTGGAGAATAATGTCGAGATCGTGAATCATTAAATCAAGCACAACGTCCACATCCGTCCCCCTGTTTCCAAAGGGGTGAAGGCGGTGAGACTCAATAAAAAGGGGGCTCTCTATAACCGTACCGAGAGAAACTATGGCAGGGTTGAATCTCTCGACGAATCCTATCTGGAGTATTGCTCCCTTCTCAGCGGCAATTGAAACAAGCTCATCGGCTTCTTCGATGGTTTTTGTGATCGGCTTTTCAAGAAGAACATCAATCCCCGACTGAAGGAAATCTTTTGCTACCTTGCGATGTAATCCTGTGGGAACAGCAACACTTACCGCATCGACTTTTCCTATAAGACCGCGGTGGTCATAGAGGGCTTCACAGTCGTATTCTTTTGCCGCCGACCGTGCACGTTCTTCCACGATGTCAGCCACACCAACTATTTCACTTTCCGGCAATTTATTATATTTCTGCAGGTGGTAGTTCCCCAGATGCCCTATGCCTACCACTCCAACCCTTATTTTCTTCATCTGTTCCTTTTAAAAGTTTCGAGTTTAAAGTTTCAGGTTTAGACTTGAAACCTTTAACTTACCTACATATCCCTCTCTCAGATTTCCGTATAAACTCAACAAAGTGTTTTATTTCGGGAATATCTTCTACTTCCGACTCTACTCTCTTTATCGCTTCCGAAAGCAGCATAGATGAGTTGAACATTATTTTATAAGCCTTTTTCAATGCTCTTATAGTTTCCTCTTTAAATCCCCTCCGATGTAACCCGATCAGGTTAAGCCCATGTACCTCTGCGTAATTCCCCGCAGCCAGAACATAAGGCGCAATATCTTTCGGCACAGCGGATGCACCACCGACCATACATTGACAGCCGATATTGACGAACTGGTGAATCCCGGTCATACCACCGATTGTAGCATAATCCTCAATATGAACGTGACCGCCCAGATTAACGGCATTGGCCATAATGATGTTGTTGCCCAGTTTGCAATTATGGGCAACATGACAATACGCCATCAAGAAATTATTGTCACCTATTATGGTTGTCCCAATATCGGCAGATGTTGCCCTGTTGATAGTGACATATTCCCTAATCGTATTGTTGTTTCCTATGATGGCCCTTGATTCCTCTCCCTTGAATTTTAGGTCCTGAGGAATCCCTCCGATGGAGCAAAACTGATAAATATGACAATTATCACCTATATCAGTATGGCTCTCTATTACCACATGGGAACCGATGATAGTGTTTTTACCTACGGTTACGTCCGGCTTGATTATAGTATAAGGGCCTACCTCGACCCCTTCTGACAGACATGCTTCAGAAGAAACAATAGCTGTTGGGTGTATATTCATTTTTCTCTTTAGTCCTATCCTTTTATTTTCTTTTCCAGTTCTTCAATCCTCTTCTGAAGAGAGATCACCGTTTTTCTCATTTCAGGCAATTGAGGAAGATGTGCCTGCACACGTAACCATCTGCGATGCGGCATGTGGGGAGATCCCGATACAACCTGGTTTGACGGGATATCTTCGGGAACACCCGACTGCGCTCCGACCATAACATTGTCGCCTATATCGAGATGCCCAACCAGGCCTGCCTGACCTCCAAGTATTACACTTTTCCCTAATCTTGTGCTGCCGGATATTCCTACCTGCGCAACAATTACGGATTTTTCACCGATTATAACGTTATGGGCAATCTGAACCAGATTGTCGATCTTAACCCCCTTCTTTATCCAGGTTTTCTCAAGTGTTCCCCGGTCTATCGTGGTATTAGCACCTATTTCAACATCATCATCTATCTGGACAAATCCTACCTGAGGCACTTTCAGATTGTCCACCCCCGGATTGGCAAAACCGAATCCGTCACTACCTACAACCACCCCGGCATGGAGAATCACCCTTTTACCTATTATGCATTTCCTGTAAATGGTAACATTCGGATAAAGAATCGAGTCTTCATCTATTATTACGTCATTTCCCACAAAGACACCCGGATAAAGGATAACCCCTCTTCTGATCTGAGCACCATCACCTATGTAAACACCGGGATAGACGGTTACATCTTCTGCTATTTCCGCCCCACCTGCTATGAAGGCATCCTCACTGATCTTTACAACGTCTTGCTTTTCAGGGTAATAAATGCCGAGGAGTTTTGCCATGGAAGCATAGGGGTCCTTGACAATTAAAAGGTTTTTGTTTGAATTTTCTACTTTGGCAGAAACCAGAACAGCAGAGGCACTCGTTGTTTCAAGTTTTTTACGATATTTAGGGTTTGCTATGAATGTAAGGTCACCTTCCCCGGCCTCATCGATACCCTTGATGTCACGAATAACAACCTTGTCATCCCCAACAACCGTACCACCTAAAATTTCAGCTATTTCACTTAATTTTTTCTCCATTAAATTTTACCTATGCATCAAAAAATCTTGATTAGCCCTCAAAACCATATTTTTCAGTTTTTCAAAGGTCTAAAGATGACAAGTTCGTAAAAAGTCTCCTCAGCTTGTCATTTCGAGTGAAACGAGAAATCTTTTAAACGTAACATGCTGAAAAGATAAGATTTCTCCCTGTGGTCGAAATGACATATTCGTCGAATTTCACTTTTTACGAAGCCATCAAAGATTGATTCTGCAAATCCTTTTCATCCTTTGTGCCTTTGGTACTTTGTGCCTGATAACTATTTCTTATCCTTATAGGTACTGTTAAATTCTTTTATTACTTTGTCGGTTATGTCGTCTTCCTTGGAGAGATATGCAATACCCTGAGTGTTGACATCCAGTATAATAGTATATTTTTCTTTTTTGCCGATTGTATCTACAACCTTTAATATTTCAGGAATAAGTTCCCTGGAAAGCGCCTGGTCTCTCCGTTGCAACTCTTCATTGGAATCCTTAACTAATCTCTGGTAATCTCTGAGATCTGTCTGGTAAGAGATCTCCTTCTCTTTTACAGCCTCCGGCTTCAGTATCAGCCGTTGTTTATCCAGCTCTTCCTTTAGTTTTGTTAGCTTAGCTTCTTCTTTCTGTATCTTTGCCTTGTCCTTCTCAAATGCCTTTCTAAACTCCTGTGCAGCCTTCTTCCCGGCTTCCGATCGGATCATTATCCCTCTCACATCGATAAAACCAATCTTATCAGCCGCAATAGCATAGGAGCCGGACATAACAAGTGACAATATAACAAAAAAAGTTAAAACCAACAGACCAGATTTTTTCATATAACGTTCCCCCTTTAATTTGTAAGTTAAAGATAAAAGAATGTAAATGTCAAAATAGAAAAATTTAAAGTAGGGTGGCATTTTATATGCCACCATGTACGGTCGGGTATAAAACCCGACCGTACATGAACTGCCCCGCCGCAAGCAGCAGAATATCAAAATGAGTGTTTTGTTTTTCCTGTCGCAGCAAGCTGCGGGGAATCAAACCCTACAGATTTCGCATCGCACTTCAAGTGATTAGAGTAATCCGTGTAATCTGCGAAATCTGTGGATTAAACTTGAAGTTCACACCAAGACCCGGAACTCAGAACTCAGAACTTTGAACTTCAAAACTCACATAAACATACCGATGGTAAATTCCCACCTGCTTGCGGCCTCATCACCCTTACGATCAAGGACATGACCCCATTCCAGCCTCAAGGGACCTATAGGTGAATACCAGCGGACACCCACTCCGGCGGTCCTTCTCATATCTCCCAGATCATAACCGCTTTCCCAGGTATTTCCTGTGTCAAAAAATATTACCCCCTTCATCCCGGCGTTCTTGACAAGAGGAAATATAAAATCCAGATTGAAACAGGCCATCGTTTCTCCCCCGATGACATCACCTGTCGCGGGATCGGTGGGACCCACATCTCTGAGTCCTCTAAGAGAGTTTATCCCTCCTAAGTAAAAACGGTCATATATGGGTATTTTTTTGTCCCCGTTCTTCTGCATCAATCCCGCTCGCCCGCGGACACCGAATACCGTATCCATCGGAAGCGGGAAAAACCAGGTAGAACTTCCTGTATATTTCGTAAAATCGGTGTCTCCCTGAAGCAACCCGCCGCTGTATTCTGTGGAGATTGTGTTTTTAGATCCCCGGGTCGGAAACATATAATCATCTGTGGTGTCCCTTGTAAGTGTACCTGTAAGACTGCTTTCTGTAATACTTCCTTCCTGTTCCTTGATATAGGTGGATGCACCCTCTTCTACATTTCTTACGTTATTTGTCGAAAGTCTGTATCCGAGGTAACCTGTTACGTAGCTCCAAAGCGGGTAGCCGAGTGTTGTTCCAAAGCCCTGTGTGCTCACATCATAACTATCGTACTCTCTCTCAGTATCCCATATCTCCCACTTACTCCACAGAGGCATATCAAAGAGCCAGGGTTCGATAAAGGAAAGTTCATAGTTGGTTGTGCTTGATCCCAGCTGGGCAGATAGACTCAGGGTCTGTCCCCTTCCGAAGAGGTTCTGCTGTGATACCTGAGCCATGAAGACTGCCTGTTCCTGAGCACTGTATCCGGCGCCAATGCTGAACATCCCGGTAGGTTTCTCTTTGACACGAATATTTATATCTGTCAGGCCTTCATCAGGCCCCTTTACCGTTTGAAAATCAATCTCCTCAAAATATCGAATCCGGTTGAGTTTCATATAGCTCGTTTTCAATTTACTGCTACTGTACAGATCTCCTTCTACAAACGCAAGCTGTCTCCTGATAACCTTGTCTCTCGTCTTCGTGTTTCCACTTATCGATATCCTGTTGAAGTATACCTGATTGCCCTTTTTAACATTATAAACTATATCCACTTTCTGGTCTTTTTCACGAGGTATGGTATGCGGTGTTACATTTGCATAGGCATAGCCGTCATTATTGCACGTCACGGTGAGATAATCGATATCCTTGATTACCGATTCCCTGTCATAGTAGTCTTTTTTGTTGATCTTCAGTTTCTCCATGAGCTCGGCACGAGGAACGGAAAGCGTGTCACCAGTGATCTCCACAGTCCCCACTATAAACTGTTTCCCCTCTGATACGGATATCTTTACATAAACCCATTCTTTGTCATGTGTAATCTCCGGCTCACCGATTTTTGCATTAATATAACCGTTATTGAGATAGAAGGCATTCAGCTTATTTATATCCTGTTTTAATCTGTCCTCCTTGAGAATACCTGAGTCGGTAAGGAAATGGAATATACCCCATTCAGAGGTATCCATCATATCCTTCAGCTCTTTATCACTGTATGCCTTATTTCCCTCAAAGATAAGACTCTTTATATATAGCCTCTCATTCTCTGCTACGTTAAAAATAATAACTATATTTTTATCTTCCTCTTTCTCCGCTTTGTAACTTACCTCTGCGTTGAAATATCCCTTATTGTCATAAAGGGTTTTGATCTTTTCTGCATCTGATTTTACCCTGTCCAGATTAAGAATCTGACGTGGTTTGACCGTTAATACCCCTTCTATTTCCTCAGTTTCTATCACATCGTTTCCCTTAATTTCGATATCGGTTATAAGGGGTTTTTCCTCTAAGGCAAATGTAATGACCTTTCCCTCCGGGCTGTCTGTAACATCTACCGTTACATCGCCAAAATAGCCCATCCCGTAAATAGCCTTGATGTCAGAGGAAAGTAATCTTTCTGAAAAAATGTTTCCCTTAGCGCTTTTCAGGACGTTGTACACAGCACTGTCCTCTATCCTCTTATTACCTGTGAATATTATTTCTGCTATCTTCTGTTCACGCGATGTTTCCAAAAATATTTTTTCTGTCAACTGGGCAGAAAGATTGCCAATACTTTTAATGCCGGCACCCTGGACAAAGAAACTCTGTGACACCTTTTTGTCCTTGATATTTATAATTTTAGCATCAACACTTATAAACTCTCCCATCATGGAGAGACTTCCAATTATTGCAAAGTCGGCTCCTATCTCTCTTCCCACTCTGCCGGCCAATTTTTCGTCTACCCGTCTCCCACTGATCAATTTTAAGAAGGTATTTTTTTTGATTACCTGAACATACCCGGTTTTCATGAGCTCCGTAGAGATGCCGCTGTATATCTGATCCTGCAGGTAATTTTTCTCTTTCTTGGCATGAATATCAAAAGGAAAGATAGCGATTTTTTTCAGATCTTTTGCCCTGAGATTTTGCGGAAACAAAAACAACAGTACTATCAGGATAAAGAGGACTCTTTGGAATATAAAAATTGTCTTATTATTCACTGGCATAAAGCTTTCCGTCCCGCAGGCCTGTGACACGGGACATACGGTTGGCCAACAGTCTGTTATGAGTAACTGCAACGAGTGTAATATTCTTTGTTTTGTTCAGATTTATCAGGATGTCTTCTACCTTCTTTCCGGTTTCCGTGTCAAGGTTTCCTGTTGGTTCATCAGCCAGTATCATCTCAGGTTCCATTATTAATGCCCTTGCCACAGCAACCCTTTGTTGTTCTCCTCCGGAAAGTTCCCCCGGCTTGTGAGTCATCCTATCATCAAGTCCCATTTCATTCAAGATAATCCCGGCCCTTTCCCTTGCTTCCTGCTTGGACATGTTATTTATCAATGCCGGCATCATCACATTTTCCAGGCTACTGAACTCCGGCAGAAGATGATGGAACTGAAAAACAAATCCTATCTTTCTGTTTCTGAATTCAGCAAGTTTTTTTTCATTCCAGTTGAAAACATTCACATCATCGAAAAACATTGTCCCGGAAGTAGGTTGATCAAGTGTCCCCAGTATATGAAGGAAAGTACTTTTCCCCGCACCGGAAACACCAAGAATTGCCAGGGATTCACCTCTCGCAATTTCAAGATTCAATCCTTTTAATACCTCAATCTTATTGCCGTCCTTGATAAAGGTTTTTGTCAGATTGTTGATTTTTATCATTGTTTGTTTCTTGTCATTCTGAACTTGTTTCAGAATCTCCTGAGACCCTGAAATAAATTCAGGGTGACTCTTTCCCTTTGCCACCGTTCATGCAGGGTTAAAGTCCTGCCCTACTTTGTGCCTCTGTATCTTTGTGCCTCTGTTATTCATACCTAAGCGCCTCGGTCGGATCCAGTCTGGAGGCTCTCAAGGATGGATAAATAGTCGACAGAAAACATATGAGCATGGTTCCTACAACAATAATTAAGACATCTCCGTAATTCACCTGAGATGGAAGTTCACTCAGGTAATATACATCTTGCGGCAATATCCTGAATCCGAAGAGTTTTTCAATATATAAAGATATCTTTTCCAGGTTGAGGGCAACAGTGAGACCAAAGATACTGCCGAGTATGGTGCCGATTGCACCGATTACAACTCCCTGAAGTATAAATATTTTCATGATACCTTTTGCGGTTGCACCCATCGATTTCAGTATAGCGATGTCTCTGCTTTTTCCCATAACAACCATTATCAAGGTACATATTATATTAAAGGCTGCCACGAGAACAATCAGGCTCAGTATAATAAACATAACCCTCTTTTCCAGTTTCAGGGCAGAAAAGAGGTTTTTATTCATCTGCATCCAGTTTCTGGCCCAGTACGGATGCCCCAGCTTGTTCTCGATAGATTCTGCTATCTCTTTCGCCTTGTAAATATTGGCTACCTTGATCTCTATTCCAGTTACAATATCGTCCATATTGAGGAATTTCTGGCATTCCTTCAGTGACAAAAAAGCAAGCGATGAATCATATTCATAAAACCCGGAATCGAAAATCCCGACGACGAGGAATTTTTTCATCCTTGGAACCAACCCCATCGGGGTGGCAACACCCATAGGAGAGAGAACGCTCACCGTGTCAAAAAGAATCACTCCCAAGTTTCTCGCCAACTCTTTTCCGATAACAATTCCCGGAAAGGAAGCAACATCAGCTTCGAGCTGAATCGTTTTTCTCCCCTTCTCGGAGAGATAATCAACACTCCCTTCTTTCATCTTTCCTAAATTTATTACGCTCTTTGCACTCTCGGTTGATAATCCTCTCAGTACCACACCACTTAAACTCTGTCCCCTTTTTAACATGGCCTGGCTGTATATAAAGGGAGTCGACGCAACGACACCCTCAACCTCTCCAACCTGTCTCATTACTTCTTTGTACTCCTTGATACTGCTTCCATACTCCATGAGGACGATATGAGAATTAACTCCCAATATCCTGTTTCTGAGTTCGGTTTCAAACCCATTCATAACTGCAAGTACAATAATCAGTGCTGCAACACCGAGGAATATTCCGGTTATGGAGATGAATGTGATGATTGAAACAAAAGCCTGCTTCCTCTTTGCCCTGAGGTAACGCAGGCCGATGAAAAGTTCATAGGACATACTAAAATTCCAAGTGCCAAAGGCACTAAGGCACAAAGTTTATTTGGTTCGTACCTTAAGGTTTTTGTAAGTTTTTATTTTTTCTGTTCTTTGTGCTTTTGTGCCTTTGTCACTTTGTGCCTTTTTTATTTTTTTCTCATATGTGGGAAGAGGATAACATCCCTGATGGAAGCAGAATCGGTAAACAGCATGATCAGCCTGTCTATCCCTATTCCTTCTCCCGCCGTTGGAGGCATGCCGTATTCCAGTGCCCCAACATAATCCTCGTCCATTTCATGGGCCTCTTCGTCTCCCGCCTTTCTTGCCTCAAGCTGCATCAGAAACCGCTCTCGTTGATCTGCGGGATCGTTCAGTTCCGAGAAGGCATTGGCAATCTCTTTACCACATATATAGAGCTCAAAGCGGTCGACAAACCCCGGATTATCAGTGCTTTTCTTCGATAGTGGAGAAACCTCTATAGGATAACTTGTGATAAAGGTCGGTTGAATTAAATTTTCCTCCACAGCTTCGTCAAATATTCCCATAATCACTTTTCCAAGTGGCTCTTTTCCAGTAATCGGAAGTCCTAAATTTCTTGCAAACCCTACGGCCTTTCCGACATCTTCGAGAACATCGGCTTCGATCCTGCAGTATTTTATGATGGCTTCCTTTACGGTTATCCGCTGCCAAGGTGGTGTAAGATCTATTTGGGTTCCCTGGTAATCAATTGTAAGTGTGTCAAAAAGCTTTTGTGAAATATAGGCGATAAGCTCTTCCGTCATAACCATCAGATCTTCATAGGTCGCATAGGCCTGATAGAATTCCATCATTGTAAATTCAGGATTATGGAAGGTGGATACCCCTTCGTTTCTGAAACTTCTGTTTATTTCGTAAACTCTCTCCATTCCTCCTACAACGAGGCGTTTTAGATAGAGCTCAGGTGCTATCCTGAGATAGAAGTCCATCCCAAGAGCATTATGATGAGTCTTAAAGGGACGTGCCATGGCACCACCGGCCATTGGTTGCATCATGGGTGTTTCCACCTCAAGAAAGTCCCTCTCATCCATAAAATTGCGGATTGATTGAATGATGCGGCTCCTGATATAAAATGTCTCCCTGACTTTTGGATTAACAATCAAGTCAAGGTGTCGCTGACGGTATCTTGTCTCGATATCGGTAAGACCATGCCACTTCTCCGGTAGAGGTCTCACCGCTTTTGATAAAAGCTTTATCTCGTCCGCTTCAATTGTCAATTCTCCGGTCCTTGTCTTGAAGACCTTCCCGGCGACAGAAATAATATCTCCTATATCTAGCCTTCTAAATAGAGAGAAAACCTTCTCTCCCACCGTATCTTTTCTGACATATGACTGAATTCTCCCTTCTCTGTCCTGGATATCGATAAAGGTAGCCTTGCCAAAATTTCTGACGGCCATAAGCCTTCCGGCCAGAATAAATCTCTCGTCTAACTGCTCAAGGGTATCTTTATCCATATCCCCAAAGCGGGCAATGATTGCTTTCGTGGTGGCAGTTACTTCTATTATCCCACCTGGATACAGATCAATACCATCGGTTTTAAGAGATTCTATTTTTTCTTTTCTATTCTTGAGAAGTTCACTCTCTTCCATAGAAACACCCATCTAATATGAAAATAGAGAAATCAGAATAAAGAACCCATAAGTGAATTTAGCTTGATTCTTTTCTGAACCCTTAATTTTGGCTGATAGTTCACAAAAAGTTAATATGAATTCTGAGGAAACTATATTTTTTCGACGATTTAGTCAAGAAGTATTAGAGAGTACAATGTTTGTGGATCTCCCCGCCTACAAGGCGGGGCTTGCGGGTGTGCTCCCGGTCAAAATTATTTAACAGTTCAAAAGAGAGAATGTTCTCTTTTTCTCATCTTTTGTATCCCTCAGCCAAAATAACTCTTTCCTTTAATATAGCCTCTCTGGTAAGCTATTTACTTCTCAATCCTTGTTCAAAATTAATATGGTTCATCGTGGCAAAGAATGCAAAAAAGGTTGGTCATAACTGTAGATGGTCCCGCTGGTGCAGGTAAAAGCACCGTGAGTAAAATTCTTGCCAGGAAGCTTTCCTATATCTATCTGGATACCGGTGCTCTTTACAGGGCTTTTGCCTGCAAAGTAGCAGAAGAAAAAATACCTGCTGACGACGAAAAGCGACTTTCAGGCTTGTGTGCAGGATTTAATGTCTCACTAAAAAGTGTCAACAGTGATATTAGAATCCTGGTGGATGATGAAGATGTCACCAAAAAAATCAGGGGCCAGGACATCGGAATGCTTGCTTCGAAGGTTTCCGCTGTCCCCGTTGTCAGAAAGACCCTACTTTCTGTACAGCGGAAAACAGGAAAAAATGGAGGGATTGTTGCTGAGGGTAGAGATATGGGTACAGTAGTATTTCCCCATGCCGACTTTAAGTTTTTCCTGAATGCAAGTGTTAAGGAGAGAAGTAGGAGGAGATTCACAGAACTGGCGGAAAAGGGAGAAAATCCCAATTTTGAAGAGGTTAAAAGAGATTTGATAATTAGAGACCGACAGGATAGTGAAAGAAAGATAGCTCCCCTTAAACCTTCCAAAGATTCTATTGCTATTGATTCTACAGATATGAACATTACAGATGTTGTCGAGGAGATGTTGAAAGTTATTAAAAAGAACCCTGTTTTCAGATAAATCTATTGTGGTCACCCGGAAAGGGTATATGCATTTGAGGCTGTCACAATTCGCTTGATATTTTATAATCTGTGTGTTAGTTGACCTCGTTATTGGGGTTGTCAGAAAATATATTAGGGGGGAACTGGTTAATGGTTAACGAAAATAACTTAATATCAAATCATGAAGAGCTTTCGAAGGAGGTAGAACCTGAAAATAAGGAGGGGGAACAACCTGTAAAAAAGCAGGGAGATTTGGATTTCAAAGAACTCTTTGAACAGAACATGCAAAACGTTCAAATAGGAGAGGTGGTAACCGGACGGGTCGTACAGATAAATGATGATGTCGTTATGGTTGATGTTGGATGGAAGACAGAAGGGCGTGTTCCCATTGAAGAGTTGAAAGATGATGACGGGAATATCACTGTTGCTGTTGATGATGAAATAGATGTATTTATTGACAGGAGGGGCACGGACGGTGATTTAATGCTTTCCATGGAAAAAGCCGCCAGAATAAAAGTATGGGATGATATTATCAAGGCTTGTGAGGGAAATGGCAAAATGGAAGGTACGGTCTTAGAAAGAGTGAAGGGTGGACTGTCGGTTGATATCGGTATCCTGGCGTTTCTTCCAGGGTCCCAGGTTGATATTCGTCCCGTAAAGAACCTCGACAAATACGTTGGCAAAACTTTTAAGTTTGATGTTCTTAAATATGATAGAAAAAGGAATAATGTCGTATTGTCAAAGAGGTCTGTATTAGAAAGGGAAAGGGAAGCGGAAAAAGCCGAAACTCTTGAAATAATGGAAGAGGGTAAAATTATTGAAGGTGTTGTTAAAAATATTACCGATTATGGACTGTTTGTCGATCTGGGTGGAATAGACGGCCTGCTGCACGTCACAGACATATCATGGGGAAGAATAACACGTCCATCAACTAATTTTTCCAAAGGTGATAAGATAACGGTAAAGATTCTGTCCTTCGATAGAGAAAAAGAAAGGGTTACTCTTGGACTGAAACAACTTACGGAAAATCCCTGGGATACCATTACAGAAAAATATCCTATCGGTTCCATAGTAGAGGGGAAAATTGTAAACATTATGGATTACGGTGCATTTGTAGAACTTGAACGGGGTGTGGAAGGCCTTATCCATATTTCCGAGATGTTCTGGACAAGGGAGATTAAACACCCCTCCAAGGTTTTGTCTCCAGGTGAAATTGCGAAAGTAATGGTACTCGATGTGAACCACGAGGATAAAAGAATATCACTCAGCTTGAAGCAAACCTTCGAGAACCCGTGGATAATTCTGAAGGAAAAATATCCTGAAGGGAGTATTGTAAAGGGAACAGTAAGAAATATTACAAATTTTGGGATTTTTATTGGAGTTGAAGAGAGTATAGACGGTCTCGTGCATATATCCGATATCTCTTGGAAGCATCGCGTAAAACATCCGTCCGAATTTTTCAAAAAGGGGCAAGAAGTAGAAGCGGTAGTTTTGAATATTGATGTAGAAAATGAAAAGTTTTCTCTCGGGATAAAGCAAATTGAAAAAAATCCCTGGGATGAAATTAATTCAAAGTATACCCCGGGTTCCGTAATTTCCGGAAAGGTTACTAATGTTACAGATTTCGGTATATTCGTCGAAATAGAGGAAGGAATTGAAGGACTGGTTCATATTTCAGAACTGGGGCAAAAGAGGATAAAATCGTCCTCCGATTTGTTTGCAATCGGAGATGATGTATCCGCCGTTGTTATAAATGTAGACCAGGAAAACAGAAGGATGAGACTAAGCATTAAAGACCACGAATCATCTTTGGATAAAACCCCTACATCACAATATTTGAATAATAGTAAAAACGTCACTTCCAGCTTAGGGAAAGCCCTGTCGGAAATTAATTTCCCGGTTCTTAAAGTTTAAGTGAATTTCAACCTTCAGCCTTCAACAAAAACAAAGGAGCAGGCGTAAGATTACATCACTTGCCGCTGCGGGGCATAAGCAAGTAGGTTTTTGCTATTTTACTTATGGCTAACCGTTTTTTAAATTTAAAGGGATAGACAGTCTGCAATGAGAAAGCATCCTGTAATATTCGGATTATTTCTGTTAGTACTAATATTTATTTTATTTTTTATTTTTGTTTACGGAGTTTCTACCTTTACCGGAGACAAAAGCTCTCTTTCCCTTAAGAATAAAATTGGTGTCGTAACGCTGGAAGGAATTATCAAAGATTCTTCCCCTGTTGTGGATCAGCTGATTGAATATAGTAAAAACGATAGCATCAAAGCGGTAGTTTTGAGGATAGATTCGCCTGGTGGCGGCGTGGTTTCCTCGCAGGAGATATATAAAGCAGTTCTTGCACTGAAGAAAAAGAAGAATGTGGTTGTTTCGATGGGGTCAGTGGCAACTTCGGGAGGATACTATGTCGCCTGTGCCGCTGATAAGATTGTGGCCAACCCAGGCACGATAACAGGTAGCATCGGAGTTATCATCCATTTTTCTAATGTAGAAGAACTTCTCAAGAAAATAGGGCTCAAACCCTCTATCGTTAAAAGTGGTCGATACAAAGATATCGGTTCCCCGCTGAGGGAGATGACCAGCGATGAAAAAAGACTCATTCAGGAAGTTGTTGATGATATTTACGATCAGTTTCTTGAGGCGGTTTCTTTAAACAGAAAGATATCAAAGGAAAAGGCGGCAAGTATTGCTGAAGGAAAGATTTTTACCGGACGGCAGGCGTTGAAGATGGGGCTTGTTGATTTCCTCGGTGATAAAGAATATGCAATAAATCTTGCTGCAAAACTCTCTGGAATAAAGGGAAAACCCGAGGTGGTGTATCCCAAAGAAAAAAGGTTGAAATTCTGGGAATATATCCTGCAAGAAACGGTTTCTACCATCGTAAGTGAGTTGAGGAAAGAGTGTAGCGGAATCAGTTATTAGGAGTTAGATCATGACAAAGAGAGCCCTCATTGAAAAAGTACAGGAGCGACTGGAGGATTATCCCAAAAAGGATGTAGATTTTGCAGTCAATATTATATTCCAGGCGATGACAGGCGCATTATTAAGAAATGAGAGGATAGACATCAGGGGATTTGGAAATTTTACCGTTAAATCGAGAGATTCCCGGGAAGGAAGAAACCCTAAAACAGGAGCAATAGTTGATGTTCCTTCCAGAAAGGTTCCGTTTTTTAAAGTTGGGAAGGAACTCAGGAAATTAGTAGATTATTAAAGAAAAGTAATTATCAAAATATCTTCTTATCATAATCGTAATCCGGTAAGGCAAAATCTTTCAATTGGTCTCTTCTTTTTTTGTGCTGTAATTTTCTGAGGGCCTTTGCTTCTATCTGCCTTATTCTTTCTCTTGTTACCCCCATCATCGCACCAACCTCTTCGAGAGTGAAGGGACCGTGATTGCACGCAACCCAAGTGCAATTACAAAACGTCTCATTCTTCAGCCACCATTCACAGGCTTCATCTTGACAGGATTCGGTTATGAATGTGTCCTTCTTTTTGCACTTATACAGGTTTGTCAATTTACCACCTTTTTCTCTTTTATCGAATTTTAGTTAAACTAATCATTTTTACTTTTTTGTCAACAAAAAAGTGTTTAAAAAAAGCCGGACTTATTCACAGAAACTGTTATTAATATGTTAATAGCCCTGTTAAACAGCAGAGCAAATACAGCACTCTCAAGCCTTTAGACCTGATTGCCCTCTTTTGCGCCATCGATAATAACTATAGTTATATTAAGTTGTTATAGCTACAAGTGTCGAATGTCTGTCCTTATAATTCCCTCCACAATTGTACTGCGGTGAGATAAATTCCCATGTGAATTGATGACTTACCAACTGATTCCACCTTTTTCAGTATGGATCGATAAGCTTCGAGCTGTGGTCTGTACAGCTCCTCTTCGCGGGACATGAATGCTTCGACCGGCTCATCTTTTGTCGGTCTTGAGGTCTTAAACTCCACTATCCACCAGTCGTTTCCATCAAAAACTGCAAGATCGATGATGCCGGAACGAATGTACCTTTCTTTCGATGTATCCTCAACAGCCCATTCACTTCGGACTACAGGGTTAGATTTATCAATCAGTCCTGCTATGAAAGGATCGCTCAGTGTGTAATCAACTTCTTCAATTATCTCGGGAGATATGTGGGCGGCCAACTCTGCAGGCAGTCCTTCAGCGCAGAGCGCCGTGACGACAGCAGCTTCGGTTGGAAGTTTAGCACCCATAATTGAGGTGTGCAGGATCCTGTGGGTTATGGTTCCACGAACTCTGCCATCGGTATTATCATCACCCGGATGATTGAGGTCATCCGTTTTGAGCAATGAAGGAGTTTCCACAACGTAAGGTATTCTTTCGGGGGTAAGCGGAAGAGGTTCCGGAAGGATTAAATCAGGATATTTATCTTTAGTGGACAGGGTGTCTATTACTGGGTTGGCGGCAACTGAGATGTTAGTGCCTTTTATTTCGGCGGGATCTTTTCCATTTATGCCTTCATAACCCATGACCCAACTCAGCACACTTTTGTCGGGGGCAAAAACAGTCTCATCCTTTGATTTTACGACACCGCTCATGATGAGGGAGTCTCTCGCCCGGGTTGCCGCAACATAAAAGGTGCGTTTAGCTTCCCCCCATTCACGTTCTTTCCGGATCTTGTTAAGGAGCCTGTACGTTGCCGTGGGTTCTTCGGTACGGCGATCACGGCCCATGGCAATCAAGTGTTTTTCGCCGGTTCCCGGCATCCTTTCGAGAAGATAAGGAGGTGGCGTTTTGGGGCCGCTGGCAAGCGGTCTCCAGTCCATGAACGGGAGGAATACACAATCGAATTCCAACCCCTTTGCCTTATGAATTGTCATCATCTCAACCAGTGATCGCGATGCGGTAGGATCCACCGGTTCATAGAGGGAATCAAGGGTAACTTCGATACGATTCAAGGTCTCCTGCGGAACTCCCTCCTCAGCCTCTTCTAAGATTTCAAAAAAACGGCGGCAATTTGCGACCCCTGCCATGCCGTAAAGATAGGCCGTTATCTTAGGTCCGTCGAGGGTCTCCCAGAACGCTTTGACGACCTTTCCGAGAGGCTCCCTTCCGACCCTCATCATTGCCTGGTCAATGGCCTTCAGGAGTACATCCATTTCGGGATGCGTCTTTGCCGTGAGGTGTATCTTGTTCGCCCAGCTTTCCTCACCCTGCATGGCTGCCTCCCGGAGAATCGTTACATCGAACCAGGACCAGGGCGATCTAAGAAGAGATGCCCAGGCCATATCGTCGTGCGGTCTAATCATGAACCGGGCCGTCTGCATAAGGTGCATGATTTCCGGCCTTTCAATGAGACTCAGCCCTTCCTGTACCTGAACGGGGATTTGTTCCTCCTTCAAGGCGGCAAGGTATCGGTGAATCCTGTTTCGAGTAAATAAGAGTATGGCGATGGATTTTTTACCGGAAGTTTCATCGAGCGTCTTTTTTACTTTTTTAGCAAGCCACCTCGCCTCATCATCTTTTGCCCTGTCAGTGTCTTTATCCGAAAAAAGATTAAGGGATATGACCGTCTTCTTTTTATCATTCCAGGCTGGAATAGATGAATTGAAAGGAACTTCATCGGCATCGGAGTCCGGATTGATCATAACTGCGTCACCAAAAAGCGAGTTCGTCCACTTTATCAATTCTTCCGTGGAACGGAAATTCGTCTTTAACAGATGTGTGTCGAGTGGGAGCTTTCCCCGCCCGGGAAGCGGAATACCGTCTTTGGCCTCGATAAACAACCTCACCTCCGCGTTTCTGAAGGCATAGATGGACTGTTTCGGATCACCGACGATAAAAATCGTCCTGCCGTCATCCTGCGTCCAGCCGCTGCACAGTCTCTTTATCAGTTCCCACTGGTTCCGGTTCGTATCCTGAAACTCATCGACGAGCAGATGTCGTATCCTGTGGTCAAGATACAGGTGGAGGTCGGTCGGCTTTTCTTCATTCAATACTCGGAGTGCCGACTGTTCCAACCCGATGAAATCGATGATATTCCGTTTTTTGCATATCGCTTCATATTCGCCGATGACCTCCACCGAGAGGATTATGAAGTCCGAAAGGACGCCGATATCAGCTATGGTGTCTCCCGTTGACGGGTAGCCCCTTGTATCATGTAGCGCTTCTGTGACATCCTCCGGAAGGCCCTCGATCAACTCTGCCCAGGCGGTCTTTTTGAAATTGCTGTAAAAGCCGCTTGACGGTCCGAGCTGTCTTCTCGGACTCCCGGTTTTAATAAGTAACCTGTCTGCTAAGGCCTGCCAGCGGGGAAGCTCCTCCCAGGATGACCCCGGAAGTGAGGATGGCAGAGTGTCGGTTTCCGCACCTTTGCTGGAGAGATGCTCTGTGAATTCTCCCCATTTTGCACCGAGATCGCAGGGTAAAAATTTTTCCAGGAGAGTATGGAGGCATCTCTCCATGTAGATCTGCAACCGCTCACTCAGTATCGATGGAAGGGAAGCGATTCCATGGGAACGTACTTCCATTATCAGGTCTTGAAACTGATCTCTTGTTCTCATCACCTCTTTCAGCTCTTCTGAGATACCGTCCCAGTTATTATTGTGATAAAGGAGACGATTTTCCAGGACAGCCCTTTTTATGTCTCCCCCTGGAGCTGAGAAGAGTCGATTCCTTAAACGCTGCAGCGCTTCATCCATCAAGATGGACTGAATCCCTTCATCCATGATTTCGCAGTCAGGTGCAATCCCGGCCTCTAAAGGGGCACGCCGGGCTATATAGAGACAGAAACCGTGGAATGTCATTATGTTCAGGACATCAGCAGATATAAGCTGTTTATGGCGGTCAAGGGCATTGCCGGCAAGTTTTGTGAGTGTGTCGTACAGGGAGTTCTCGGGGTTTTCATTGTCCCGGGTCATATTCAACGTACGGAGAATACGATCCCGCATCTCTCCTGCAGCCTTCTCGGTAAAGGTAAGGGCTATAATCTCTCCGGGATGATTCACCTCTCCCAGCAGTTTGAGAAATCTCATGGTCAAGAGCAGGGTCTTTCCGGAACCGGCCGGAGCCTCAACATGGTGACTGCGACTTGTATCAAGGGCAGACAGACGCTCTTTTTTGTCGGTAAGATTAACTGTCATTTTCCATTTCTTTAGGTACAATCCCTCTTTCGCAAAGGGTCATGCAGGGACACTTTTCACAGGCCGTCGCCTTGTTCTCTATATTTGATACGGGGTAGGGGTTAGCACGAAAGTCTCCCCTTTCGAGAATTTTTCCCATATCGGCGATTGTCGTTATCCATTTACCCAGCGCCTCTTCGATTCCCTTGATCTGGTGCATTTTTACTGCGGCCGGAGTTTTTATCTGCGCGTACCCCGCCGAAAGGGGCGTTTTCCGTTTGAGATATTCATCGACGACCGAAACGTTTCCCATGCGCAGGGCGAGCAGATAAACAGGAAGCTGCGGGGCTATAAGCCTTTCCAGAATATCTCTTTGATTCGGATACGTTCCGGTTTTGTAGTCCCAGCAGATAAGGCCTTTATCTTTATGATAATCGATTCTATCTATTCTGCCTTTCATGGGAAAAGACCAGCCGTTACATTTGAGTCCTTTGAAATCCGCCTCCTCGGCAATGCATTCCCATCCTTCCCGGCGATGCCCCGTTTCGGCATCAAGCCAAGAGATAAGCATACCGGGGGGTGAGTCTTCGAAGAGGAGAAGACGGCGCTCTACCTCCCACTGGGGGAGCTTATCAACATCTTTGAGCACTTGATCAACGCATTCGGTGAGAAGCGAAAGTACCTTTTCCCTGTCCCGTTCCAGATCAAGTCCCTTTCCCCGAACAGCACTGGTAAAGGAGGCCACCATCCTGTGAATCCTGAGCCCCCGCTCCATTGGCGAGATAACGGACATCTTTTCTTCCAAGGGTTTTATCTTCAAGATGCCGTCGATAAGGAACCTGAAAGGACATATGATGGCTGTTTCCATGCCGGTTGCCGAAATTCCTTCGGAAAGTGACGTTTCCTTTAGTAATGTGTCCCCTGATCTTTTTATGCCGGCAATTTTAGGATCGCCTCCGGAAGCGGCGATCCTCAATCCCTCATAGGCTGATCTTAGCCAGGGAGCCCTCGCCCATGCGTAACCGGGGTCAGTCCAGATGTTCAGGTATTTTTCCGATTCGTTTTTTGGCCAGAAAGGTGAGGGTGAAAGGGGCTTTGAGTCTTTCTGTTCCGCTCTCGTGAGCGTAACATCCGGCGCACAGGAGATAAGATTTGAAAATGCCTTTAATCCTATTTCGTAAGAGGAGGCCGGTGTTCCTCTATGAACAAGCTTCCGCTCAGATGTATCGAGAAGAGGCATCGGCCTGACGGGCTGGGGTAGAGCCCTGTCGTCCAATCCGAGCACGTATAGCTTGTCAAAATCAAGGCCGCGTGATTCTATAAGCCCCAGTATCTGAATACCCGCTTCTTCCGATCCTTTGATCTGGACCATTTTACCGGTCGCGCTATGTGTAAGAAATGAATAGAATTCATGTCCATCCATCGCAATATCGCCAAGATTAAGTGACAAGTCGTGGAAGATTTCCCTGAGGTGCCCTGAATCTGTATTATCCTTCTCGTTGGAGATAACGGGAAAACCAAGTGAAGACCAGAGTTTTTCAACAGCGTTTATCCAATAGGAGGCAGTCTGCCTGCTGGAGAAATTGAGCCTGGCAAATTTGAGGAGGCCTTCTGCCTCTTTACAAAGTATTTTCCCGAGTATGTCCGGATCATCTCTCTTCAGGGAGTCCAATAGGTTATCCATGCCCGATTCAACAAAGCGTGCCCTCCAGATTATATCAGCCCTGGCAATTGCGTGGCGTTTTCCCTGCCAGCATCCGTAATAGGGGGACAGGATGAGGGAGAGGAACAGTTCACGGGACACATTTTCTGTCATTAACCTCAGGGGGATAAGGGCCGCCTTGGCCAGCATGGAGTTGATAAGGGGTATGCCGAGTGTTATGTTGAACCACGAGGTTCCTTCCGGCGGGCTTGCCCCCATCAATTCCTTCAGGCTTCGCTCAATCATGATCGAATAAGCGTTCAGGTCGGGTACAACCACCCCTATTCGATGGAGCGGTATTGACCTTGCATCCTCAATCAGACGATGAGCAAGATAGATAACTTCCTGCTCGGGAGAGGGGAGTGTAATCGCTTCGAGATACTCCGGTCTTCTTCCGGAGTATCCCCCGTACTCAACATCGGCAATGTTTTCGAGGAGTTTAAAGAGGTCCTCTTCTATCGGGGCAGGCGATTCAAACCCGAGGAACGATATCCTGTCAGGACAGGTAATGATGTTTTCTGCGATGGCCTTTCCTACATAAGAGGGGAGTTCCGATGGGTGGAAAAAATTCTTGCCATCGAGATTCTTTTTGAAAGCTCTGCTGATCGTTCTTCGCCATTCAACAAGCGGCGTAGATGGCGGACCGGATCCGGGATTAACCTTAGAAAGGATCATAGTACCGTAGTTTTTATCGAGCAGGCGATAGAGATTGAAATCTTTATCAAGTGGAACGGGCGGTGGGATCCTCTCCGCTAATTCCTTCCAGAGATTTATCATGTAAAGTTCCGACGCAGGTATCTTCTCAGGCCATGATTCGAGCCACACCCGGGCAAGCCAGTCATCAAGCTTTACTGCGTTTAAAGGCCTCCATCCTTGCATCCCCTTTTGTATGCACTCTGTCCGGAATCGGTGGCGCAGCCTGCGGGCAAGCCTTCCGGTGGAAGTTAAATTTAGATAACCATCAATCATACAGGCTATTTTCCTTAATCAGACAGGATCGTATAAAACCCCTCATGTCGTGGTTAGAGTGAGCTATTACGTACCCTTATTTCTTGATGCATTCGTAAAAAGTCCGTTTTTGTCACCCTGAATCATGTCCTGAACTTGTTTCAGGATCATTCAGGGTCTCTAACTTACTGAAACAATTAGATGCTGAAACAAGTTCAGCATGACAAATGGTGCAGTTTATGACTTTTTGCGAACTTGTCATTATCTTTGCCAGTTAAACTTTTTTGTTGAAATAGTCTGTTAGTACTTGCTCATGATCAAACATTAGGGAATCCGGGAGATTGTCTTTGGTGAATGTACCGATTTCGGCAGCATCATCTGCCGCAACGGGTATTCCCTTCGCCCTGGCCACAAAAACAGTCGAGATGGTATGCTGGCGGGGATCTCTGTCCGGCTTCGAATAGGTGTGCATCTGTCCCAGGAGGATGACATCAAGAGATGTCTCCTCTTTTGCCTCCCTTATTGCTGCCTCCTCAAGAGATTCTCCGTAATCTACAAAGCCTCCGGGGATTGCCCATCCGATGGGAAGATTTTTTCTTTTTATAAGAACAATCTCTCCATCTTCCAGTTCAATTATTATGTCAACGGTTGGCACAGGATTCTGGTAAGATTTTATTTTTGAGCCGCAGTTAGGACAGGTAATTTTGGTTTTTGTGACCATTATAAGAACAGACGTTTAAAAACGCATGGTTTCCGCATTCCTCACAGAAAGCGGGGGGTTCTAATGTGAGTTGTGAGTTCACTTGCAGTGAAGTGTTACGTCCACGGGGCGAAGTCTCCCGGCAAGGAACATCTTTTCTTATATTGCACCCCCTTACTCCATCCGCAAGACAGGGCTTGCGAGGGCACTCCAAGTCAATCTATGATGAATGCGGTTTTATGTCAAGGGTGAAAAACTGCCGTGCAGGATAGATAATGATAAATTCTGTTAGCTAAATTTTAAAAGTGAACTGTTTAAAGATTAAAAGTGAACACCCTTC
>CAYVXX010000008.1:0-44950 GCA_964454305.1 uncultured Syntrophales bacterium
CTCCACACAGATTCTGCATCCCTTGCACCACTCCCTGTTGATAACAGGCATCTTTTTCTCGTTCTCAATCATCAGACTGATTATCCATGTATTTGGCGTGCTTGTCAACTGTTTAGCTCGAGTAATATTGTATATTATTATAAAGAATTTAGGAAGTTTAGGGAACAAAAACACTTTGACATTAATAAATATTTTAGATATATCTGGAGTAAGTATGGAGCTTGTAGTCTTGCAAAAACTCCTTTGAATTATACAAATCATCAAAGCGAGCAAACAAAAAAGGAGGTGGTAAAACAAAAAAAAGTATTCTTGGAAACGTAAAACCAGCATTTCATGATGACAAAGCATTAACCTGAAAGGGGGGAAGAAAATCATGAAAAGAAAGAGATATTTATTACTATTTGTTACGGTGTTTTTGGCTTTAACCATTGTATTTACGGGAACCTCTTTTGCCGCCAAGAAGTTTTTTGCTATTGCGACCGGTGGTACGGGAGGCACGTATTATCCGCTTGGTGGTGTCCTGGCACAGGCCCTGTCAAACAAAGTTCCCGATATTATTGTCACGGCACAATCGGGTAACGCATCTGTTGCTAACTGTAATCTAATAAGGGAACATCAGATAGAATCGGGATTTGTTCAGAATAATGTGGCCTATGCAGCATACACCGGTACAGCCCAGTTTGAGGGGAAACCGATAAAGAATTTAAGGGGAATCGCGTCGCTCTACCCTGAAACCATACAGATTATTGCACACCGAGACAGCGGCATTACACATATCAGGCATATAAAAGGGAAACGATTGGTCCCCGGTGACAGAGGAAGCGGAACAGAAGTGGATTGTCTTAATGTTCTCTCAAGTCTTGGTCATTCTTATGATGATTTCAAAGGCGTTGATTGGCTCAGCTTTGCGGGTGCTGCCCAGAGGTTGAAAGACAGGCAGGCCGATGTGGCATTTATTACAGCGGGGTGGCCGACGGCGGCCATCACAGAGTTGGCTACTACTTCCGATATTGTCTTGGTTCCCATGGACGACGAGTTGATCGATAAGATTATTAAGAAGTATCCCTTCTATGCCAAGGTTATTATTCCGGTAGGAACTTACAGGGGTATGGAAGTAGACGTTCCCGCAATTACCACAATGGCCCAGTGGGTTGTCGATGCCGGTGTTCCCAACGATGTGGTTTATAGGCTGACTAAAGCCCTCTGGGAAAAAGGGGAATTTGTTTTGCGTAAAAAAGATGGTAAGGCTGCCGCCGCTCCGAGTGGTGCAGAAATCATGGCAACGGCCCATGCCAAGGGGAAAGATGTAACCCTGGATACGGCACTCGATGGAATGGCAATTCCGCTTCACCCCGGTGCCGCAAAGTTCTACAGAGAAAAAGGGTTAATTAAGTAATTTCAACCCTGATCTGTAAATAGTGCAAAAATTAAAAACCGCGAATTTTCATCGCTTGAATCTTTTCAGGGAGTTTACCGGGCACCGATAGATTCGGTGCCCTCTTTTTATGAAGAAACGAAAGGCTTTCTTTATAATTATTATTCTTTTTTTGTTCTCCCTCTCTTTTATTCCATTACATGTCTTGCAACTTATGGCTTTCAGGGAAGGGAAGATTGTTTCTCTGTATATAGTCCGACCGGATGATAGATTTGAGATAAAGTACATACATTCAGTGGAGAACTGCCCTGTCTCGGATTTTTTCACAGTTGATGACAAATTCCGTATGATTCTTTATGAGACAACATTTTCCTCCTGCAATACGGGGCTCCCCTGTACGCTCTCCGGGGAAGAGGTATTAAGTATGGAAAAGGGCTATTTTAGGATTTCTAAAATGCACAGGATATTTCCAGAACTCTTTTTGTGGGTCAATGATAAGTATGATAATACTTTAAAAATTGGCGACCATTCTCTTAAACTTTTCTCTCTTGCGGGAAACACCCTTTTAAAGCTGAGTATAAGAAAGATCTCTTTTCTTCAATTTGTTTATCTTAAGGTTAAGTACCGTAATTGAAAAATCTTAATCTGTTTTCTCAGTTTCACTTTTGAGTTTTTAAAACCCTCAATAGAAAAACACCGACAGGGGATAATACTCAATGGAGTCGAAGAACGGTCTTTTAGCTCCTGAAAAAATCAAAGATAGTCTGGACGAGGTGGCCAAATACGATCCTGAGTTCAGATTCCGCCGGCTCAGCGACTTTACCTTAAAGCTTGCCTTTGCCATGACGCTGATCCTCTCAATATTCCATATCTATACAGCCGGATTTGGTGTCTTGCAGGAGTGGAGACACAGGGCATTTCACCTGGCTTTCGTTCTGCCTCTCGTCTTTTTATTTTATTCTATACGGAAGGAAGGGACCGAGGGGAAAAAATATTTTGTCTATGATTTAATCTATTCATCTATAGGGAGTAGTCTTCTTGCAACTATGTTCAGAGAAATTTTCAGCCTCTCCCTTTCCCCCACCATCTTCCTGGTCATCACCTCCTTTCTTCTCATTCTCTACTTTAAGAGACGTGAGTTTCTGGGTGGACGGATAATCGTTTACCCAGATTTTCTACTTTTTACTTTACTGATAGGTGGATTTATCTACGCAATGTTTGTTGGGTTTACTCATTTTGACTTCGCCGGATGCTTTCGAGATATCAATGTCCCCCTTGTCTTCTGGAGCATCTTTCTTTTTGGCACTTTTTTGAGTATATTTTTACTGTTTGTCATTCAGTGGACACGATCATTAGTAGCAATTATAAGGGGGAAAGTTTTCAAATATGACCAGGATAATATTCCGTATTTTGATGTCTTTTTTGCACTCCTTTCTTCCGTTATATCCGTTTACATTTTCTTAGAGTTCAACAGTTTAGTCCTCAGGGCCGGACTCCCCGAAATAAGTGATCTGGTCATGGGAAGTTTTGCTATTCTCCTGGTCCTTGAAGGAGCACGAAGAAGCATCGGTGCACCACTTCCCTTTATATCCTTTCTCGTTCTTATAAACTGTTATCTGGGGCCTTATTTTCTCCATATCCCGGGGCTCAGTTTCTTCGCCCACAGGGGATATTCCATTCCACGGATTATAGAACACATGTACTTGGGAACAGAGGGAGTATTCGGTATACCGCTCGGTGTTGTTGCCACATTCGTGTTTCATTTCGTTCTCTTCGGCATATTTATTTCCAAGACCGGCCTCGGACAACTCTTCATCGACCTTGCCATGGCTGTAGCAGGTGGCACCGTTGGCGGTCCGGCCAAGGTTTCAGTTGTCTCCAGCGGCTTTTTAGGTTCCATAAGCGGGAGTTCCATAGCAAATACCGTTACCACGGGCGCCTTTACGATTCCACTGATGAAGAAGGTGGGATACGCTCCTAAATTTGCAGGTGCCGTTGAGGCCGCTTCGTCAACGGGAGGCCAACTCATGCCCCCCATTATGGGGGCGGCGGCCTTCATTATGGCGGAGTTTCTGGGAATACCATATATAAAGATAGCCGCCTGTGCCATTGTCCCGGCCTTTCTCCATTTTTTCGCAGTAGGTACAATGGTTCATTTTGAGGCTTTAAAACAAGGCCTTGCAGGACTTCCACGGGATATGCTCCCAAGAGTTGGTGACGTCTTAAAAGAGAGGGGCCTTCTGGTTATGCCTCTCTTTGTCATCGTATATCTCTTAATAACTGGCAGCAGTCCTTTTCTGGCCGCCTTCTGGGGAATTGTTTATTCCGTTACTATCGGTCAAATTCATAAAAGGACACTCCCTCTTCTGATTACTATCATCGTATCGATACCCTCCGTTTTGCTGAGGGCTAATCCGCTCGATCATATTTCCGTACTTTCGATTCTCTGGATTATAGCGTGTATTGGCGGGTTTTCTTACACTTTCAAAAAGACCGATAGAGTGTCCTGGCTTATTGGCATCCTTGCAATGTTAATCTTAACTGTGCTGCTCATATATAGGATAGAACCTTCACTCTGTGCCTTCTGGGGAAATATGACAGTCATTGCCATCGGGGTCTTTTACAAAGATAGTAAAATGAGGGTTCCCGATATATTAAATACCCTCGAATGGGGGACGAAAAATGCCCTCGCTATCGGTGCGGCCTGTGCCTGTGTGGGTTTCATCGTTGGTGCCACAACCCTCACGGGCCTGGGTTTGAAGTTTGCAGCTGCTGTTATCGAACTGGCTCACGGGGCAGCCCTTTTCATCAGTAATATGGACTTCTTGTCCCTGCTGACGATAGATTCCCTGGCGCTGTTTTTTACACTTGTCTTTACTGCGGTAGCATGCTTTGTGCTTGGCATGGGTCTTCCTACTACTGCCCAGTATATAATCGCTTCAATGATAGCCGCCCCTGCTCTGATGCAATGGGGTATTCACCCGCTGGTTTCCCATATGTTTGTTCTGTATTATGCAGTTCTTGCTGACGTGACGCCACCTGTCGCCCTTGCGGCATACGCCGCCTCCGGAATTTCCGGGGGAGATCCTTTCCGTACCGGTTTTACAGCCTTTGGCCTGGCTTCTGCGGGTTTCTATGTTCCCTTTGCCTTCGTCTATTCCCCCATCATTCTCTGGATGCCGAGGCTCCTCGATACGAATGCGGGCTTTAACTATCTTGAGTTTATCACGATATTTGTTACAATAATTTTAGGAGTCATAGCGCTCGGAGCAACAATCATAGGATATCTTAAGATCAAGTCAACCATGCCCGAAAGGATAATGACCGGCATTGCAACCCTTTGTCTTTTTTTACTGAAACCACATTTCAGTCTGGTAGGGTTCGGAATTCTTGTATCCGTTTACCTAATCCAGAGAAGGAAAAAAAGTGACGTTGAAAGTTGATAAATATAATGTATCATAGTGAAAGGAGGTTTGATCAAATGAACTCAAAAAATATTAGGGTAATTCACTACGGGCTGGGCCCCATAGGTGCTGAAACAGCAAGGTTGGTATTGAAAAAACCACAGATGGAGATAGTGGGGGCAGTCGATATATCACAGGATGTGGCGGGCAAGGATCTGGGAAATATCCTGGGTCTGGAGCGGGAATTAGGAATAGTTGTGACTGACAACGGAAGGCAACTGCTATCCGGCGTTAAGGCGGACGTTGTCATCCACACAACAGGATCACGTATAAAAAACATATTTTCACAGCTGATTGAAATCGTGGATACTGGAATTAATGTCGTCTCTTCTGCTGAAGAGTTGTTATTCCCATTATCTGAAAACGCTGAACTGTCCAATGAACTTAACCTGAAAGCCATCGAAAATGGCGTGACTGTCCTTGGTACCGGCGTGAATCCTGGATTTGTCATGGATTCCCTTCCCCTTTTTATGACAGCAGTTTGTCAGGACGTGAAAAAAATACATATCGAAAGGGTTGTTGATGCCGCCACGCGCAGGCATCCGCTACAGAAAAAGATCGGGGCTGGAATGACTCCTGAAGTCTTTCGGGCAAAAATAGACGAAAAATCACTTGGGCATGTCGGACTTTTGGAATCTTTCTACTTTATCGCCGACCGGCTGCGTCTCTCTATCGACGAAGTTAAGGAAACTGTAGACCCTGTTATGGCCGACAGTCCTGTAAAAACCAATTATTTTGATTTGAAAACCGGTGACATTGTCGGGATAAAACATATCGTTGAGGGAATAAAAGATGGTGAAAAGGTAATTACGCTCGATTTGAGAATGTATATAGGGGCAAACGACCCGCACGATTCCATTTCTATTGTCGGGATTCCCAATCTTAATTTGAGAATCGACGGCGGTATTGCGGGAGATCAGGCCACTGCTGCCATCTTAGTAAATTCCATCCCGGCAGTGATTGAAGCAGCACCGGGGCTCACCAACGTGCAAGCTCTGCCGTCACCATATTTTTACCGGTGAGACGTTACTGCTTGGATTTTCGGTTTGTTGAACCTCTGCCCCTACCGGGAGCGCACCCGCAAGCTCCGCCCTAGAGACTGTGTCACAATTCCTTTTTTTGTCATTTCGAGCAAAGCGAGAAATCTTAATGCTTAACAAATTTAACATGTTAAGATTCCTCACATTCGTTCGGAATGACATTTCACCCTATTACGACACAACCTCCTATGGGCGGGGAGCTTCACATCGCGATTTTTTATCTGTCAAAAAATATTTTTCCGAAGAATTCCTGTTTTTTCTTGGGATAGTACAGTGTCCCCTCATGGTCAACTACAAGTTTCCCGTCAAGATGATCGAGTTCGTGCTGCACGATACGAGCAAGAAAACCGGTGTACCGCTTGCTTATCTTTTTCCCGTGAACATCATAGGCCCTGACCTTTATTTCGGTAAATCTGCTTACCTCAACCTGTACTTCAGGACATGAAAGACACCCCTCGGTACCTTTCTTCATCTCTCCCCGGCTCTGGGTAATACGGGGGTTAATTAGAACATCATAGTCTTCTTCGCTTTTTATCGGGGTTTTTTCATCAAGACCCCTCGTTCTGAAGGCAACAATTCTTTTACTTATCCCGATCTGCGGAGCAGCAAGACCGAAAGCATCATTCCTTTCGAGAAAGGCATTGACAAGAGTTTCTATATCTTTTTTGCCTTCGTCATCAAATGGGATCGGAATTTCATCGGACGGGTTTGTTAAAAGCCTTGCTTCTTCATCATTGATCTTTTCGTCTTTCCATAATGTCCAGATTTTAGTATTTGTCATAAGTTTCTTTCCTCATAAAATTAACCGCTACTATCTGAAAGCATTGAAAAAATGGTTTTTCAATGCTCAGAACATTTTTTAGCCCTCAAAACCATATTTTTCAGTTTTTCAAAGGTCTATATCATTTGATATTTATTTTTACCACCATTCCGTTCTCGTTTCAAGAAAATCGCACCCTCTTACATAGATATCGAATCTATAGATTCTTGATAATTTTATTCATGTCTGTTAGTGTCTTGCGGGTTCTAAACATAGAAACATTATAATTGAGATTGAAAGAAGAGGGTCGTTTTGATTGGTGAATTGATAACTAAGAAGGCCAGGCTGGAATTCGCAAGGACATTAAACTTTAGCAAAGAAGAAAAACCTGCTATTCCTCCGTGTGACTCAAAACAGATTCGCCTTCTTTATGCTCACATTCCATTTTGCGAAAAGCTTTGCCCTTACTGTTCCTTTAACCGCGTCGTCTTTGAGAAAACTCTATGCCGGGATTATTTCAATGCCCTCAGAAGAGAAGTGCTGCTCTACAAAGAAAAAGGTTACAATTTTGACGGACTGTACGTAGGCGGAGGGACGCCTACCATCCTGATGGATGAGCTGGAGGAGACGCTTAAACTGATCAGGGATTGTTTTCAAATTCGAGAAATTTCTGTAGAGACCAACCCGAATCACCTGACGGAAACAAATATTGAATCTCTGAAACGGGCTGGTGTAAACCGCCTATCCGTGGGCGTACAGAGTTTTGACGACGGTCTCTTGAAGGCAATGGATCGATACGCCAAATATGGAAACGGCGAGGCGATTGCTGAACAACTGCACGCTACACTAGGACACTTTGATACACTGAATGCGGACATGATTTTCAATTTTTCTTCCCAGACACCTGAAATACTGAACAGAGACCTCGATATTCTTGCCGAAATGGAAATTGATCAAGTCACATACTATCCATTGATGGTTTCCGATTCCACACGAAAGACTATCATAAAAAAGCTCGGTCGAGTAGACTACCATAAGGAGAAGCGATTTTACCATCAGATCGTGGAGCGGCTGACCGGAGAATATCGTCTATCATCGGCCTGGTGTTTCTCCAGGAAAGATTCAATGATCGACGAATATATTGTGGACTATGATGAGTATGCGGGTCTCGGGAGCGGTTCTATCGGATATTTAAACGGCACGTGTTATGCGAATACTTTTAATATAGAGAAATATATTGATCAGGTAAACCGGGGAGAAATTCCCCTTATGGCTTCCCGTAGTTTCACAAAGAGGGAACAAGTGCGCTACGATTTCATGATGAAGCTCTTTGGTATGGAACTTGATATCGCTCCTTTACGGAAAAAGTATGGTGCAGATTTTTATCAGTATATCTGGTATGATATTCTCGCATCGTTTTTAATTGGCGGCCTCCGTTATAGGAGGGGCATATTTTATCTGACAAACAGGGGCAGGTATTACTGGGTTATTATGATGCGGGAGTTTTTCACTGCGGTGAACAACTTTAGGGATTTTTGCCGTGCCGAGACGACAACAAACAAGGGTTAAACCCACAGAACTTAAGGTAGGGTGCTATGCATAAGGAATCATTGAAAAAACTTCCCAAGATAGATGAGATTATGCTCGTTTTGGAAAAGCAGGGAGCACTCGTTAGGGCTCCACGAGATGTTGTGTTATCGACGTGTCGTTCCGTCGTAGGAGATGTAAGGGGGTTAATATTATCAGCGAAAGAGGATGATACCGATATCCGGGTTCCTTCACTTGATGAAGTGGCGGCCACGGTGGCTGAAAAAATAGAAAATATCAGGAAGTACAGTTTCCGTCGAGTGGTAAATGCTACAGGAATCATCTTACACACCAACCTGGGAAGAGCACCTCTCTGTAAAGAAGCCCTTGAGAAGATTTTAGAGGTGAGTTGCGGGTATTCAAATCTGGAGTTTGATCTTGAGAAAGGAAAACGAGGGCTCCGATATGACCATGTTCAAAAGATTCTGTGTGAACTCTCGGGAGCGGAAGATGCACTGGTTGTCAACAACAACGCTGCCGCCGTATTACTTGTTCTGAATACCCTGTCCGAGGGGAAAGAGGCAATCGTATCAAGAGGGGAGCTTATTGAAATCGGCGGGGAGTTTCGTATTCCCGAGGTTATGGAAAAAAGCGGGGCCATATTGAAAGAGGTGGGCACCACGAACAGGACCCATCTTTCAGATTATAATAATGCGGTCAATAAAAACACCGGCCTCATCTTAAAGGTTCACACAAGTAACTTCAGAATTGTCGGTTTCACCGAGGAGATAGGTCTTCCAGCACTAGTAGAAATTGGAAAACGTGAAAAGATCCCCGTGATGAATGACCTGGGGAGTGGCTGTTTCGTGGAACTGGACAGGTACGGTTTAGAAAAAGAACCTACTGTCCAGGAAGTTTTGAAAACGGGGGTTGATGTGGTGACCTTCAGCGGCGACAAGCTTTTGGGTGGCCCGCAGGCAGGGATTATACTGGGAAGCAGAAATATTTTGGAAAAAATAAAGAAAAACCCGCTCAATCGTGCCCTGAGGATAGATAAATTGACCCTTGCTGCCCTGGAAGCCACGATGAAACAATATCTGAACGGTGAAGGTGCTCTCTCCAATATCAGGATACTCCGCGCGATAACAGAACCCCTGGCCGATGTCGAGAAAAGGGCAGAGAAGCTTCTGACACTCTTGCAGGAGCTGGATAGTAAGGGGGTGGTTCTTACACTGAAGAAGGGGGCGTCCATGACCGGCGGCGGTGCTCTTCCCACGCAGGAGATCCCCACGATGCTTTTGAGTGTTAAATCGTCCCGTATTTCAGCAAACAGGCTGGATGAGCATCTTAGACATTGTGATGTTCCTGTTGTTGTCAGGATATCTGAAGATGAGGTTCTTCTCGACTTGAGGACCATTGATGAAGAGGAATTTGCATTTATTGAGGCAGGATTGCAAAGCATTTACCTGCCGATTGCGAATTAATGATGTCTAAAGAGCAGGAAAAAATTCAATTCAGAGTCGCTGACAGTGAAAATGGAATGAGGGTCGATGTTTTTCTTTCCCTGCAGAACATTTCGCTGTCCCGCTCTCAAATAAAGAGAGTGGTAAATGAGGGGCTGGTTTGGGTTAATGATTTCAAGGTTAAAGCAGGTCACAGACTGAAAGAAGGAAATACAGTCGTTCTTTTAAAGCAGGAGGCCAAAACATACGACAACGTACTGCCAGAAAATATTCCTCTCAATATTGTCTATGAAGATGAATATCTTCTGGTAGTGGATAAACCAGCCGGCATGGTCGTTCATCCGGCCGCGGGCAATTATCAGGGCACCCTCGTCAACGCCCTCCTTTTTCATTGCAAGGATCTTTCAGGTATAGGAGGTGTCCTCAGGCCCGGAATCGTTCACCGTCTGGATAAAGACACGTCCGGCCTGATGGTGGTGGCCAAATCGGACGAGGCCCACAGAGGGCTGGCAGAGCAATTCGAAAAGCACCTTGTGAAAAAGGTGTATAAAGCCCTTGTTTATGGGGACGTAAGAGAGGAAGAAGACGTTATTGATTCACCGGTGGGAAGGCATCCTTCAGACCGGAAAAAGATGTCTACAAAAAGCAGGAGAGGGAAGGAAGCAATTACACGCTGGAAAGTAGTTGAACGGTATGGCGTTATCACCCTTCTCGATGTCGCAATTGAGACGGGCAGAACCCATCAGATAAGGGTTCACTTAAACGCTCTGGGTTATCCGGTAATTGGCGATACCGTTTACGGCAGTCCAAAAAGGGTCAACTCCATAAACGATAGTTTTCTCCGGGTAAGGGTAAAGGCCATGAGGAGGCAAGCCCTCCACTCAGCTACGATCGGGTTTTTCCACCCAACAAGTAAAAATTATATGAATTTTTCATCCCCCCTGCCGGACGATATGGACAGCCTCTGTAAATATCTACAGGAATATATTGTCCGAATATTCGGTACCTGAGCATGTAGTTATCTATGTTAAACTTTTCTCAAAAGAAGACAATACGATATATAGAATCGAATCTGCTCAAAGAATGCGACTTTATCACTCACGCCTTTTGTACACGATGTGGTGGTGTAAGTGATGGGGTGTTTGCAAATTTCAACTTCAGCTTGCGGGAGGGAGATAAAGAGGAGATGGTCTCCCGAAACTGGGAGATACTCGCTTCCTCTTTCGATCTATCCGTAGAACAGCTTTTTATGGCAAAACAGGTCCATAAAGATGGGATATGTGTTCTCGATGATGACCCGGACTCAGTTCTCAACACTAAACGAGCTCCTGATTTCGATGCGATCATTTCGAACAGGCCGGGCCTGGCAATAGGAATACTGACCGCAGATTGTGTTCCTGTATTGCTTGCCGATACAACCAAGCGGGTAATAGGTGTTGTCCATGCCGGATGGAAGGGAACTTCGCTGAACATCGCGGCAAAGGCAGTTGACACTTTTGTAAGGAGATTTTCCTCCAGCACAACTGACATCATTGCCGCCATCGGCCCGGCGATAGGAAGCTGTTGTTATCAGGTGGATGATGTAGTTTTTGAAGCAATGAAGGAGTATGGAAACCGGGAATCTTTTTTTAGCAAATGTAACGAAAAGGGAAAGTGGATGTTCGATCTTCCGCTGGCAAACAGGCTCCAGATTCGAAACGCCGGAGTTCCTTCGGAAAACATATCTCTCGTAAATGTTTGTACATCCTGTCACCATGATGCTTTCTTTTCACACAGGCGGGACAGGGGAAATACCGGACGCCAGTTAAGCTTCATTTTTTTAAGATAGACAGTCTCGATTGTTGCGTCTATATGAGATTTCGTCTAATATTTTAACGGCCATTTAGAGCATAAAAAACCTCTTGACATGTGGAAAAGTGTGGTATAGTAGTGTCGGAAATTTTGGAAAGACATATGGAAAGTCCTTCCTTTTTTAAGTTGTTCATAAGCTCAAGTTAGCTGCCTATTATCTAAATCCACGTTTGGCAAGTTCACGAAACGTTTACGTCTCTTTCTTTCCCTTAATGGAAGAAGATTGCGATTAATAAAATCTCATATTAAATATATAGTAATTTCCCCTCACTGGCAAACGTGTGAAATATGACTTCTTTCAAAGACGGCAAGTTTTGTGTCCCAATAAAGTTTGTTTTGAGTTTTTAAGCTGTACTATCAAGATATTACACGAAAAAATTTCAGGAGAACGGTACTTATGAATGTAGCAGAAATTAAAAAACAACCAATAAGTGAACTTACCAGTCTGGCAAAAGGCCTGAACGTCGTCGGTGTCAGCGGGATGAGAAGGCAGGATTTAATTTTTGCCATTCTACAGGCCCAGGCTGAGAAAAACGGGACAATTTTCGGAGAAGGCGTTCTGGAAACCTTACCGGATGGTTTCGGTTTTCTCCGGGCGGTTGATTATAATTATCTTCCAAGTCCGGATGATATATATATATCCCCCTCACAAATAAGGAGATTTAACCTGAGAACCGGAGATACTGTATCAGGAGAGGTCCGGCCTCCCAAAAACGGTGAAAAATATTTTGCTCTCCTCAAGGTAAATTCTGTAAACTTCGGCAACCCCGAAGAAACAAGAGACAAGATTCTCTTTGACAATCTCACCCCGCTCTACCCTGAAGAAAAATTCAATCTGGAATGCGATCCTGAAAATTTATCAACAAGGACAATGGATCTCTTTGCACCCATCGGAAAAGGGCAACGGGGTTTGATAGTATCGCCTCCCAGGGCGGGTAAAACCGTCTTGCTGCAAGATATAGCAAGAAGCATAACAACCAATCACAAAGAAGTAATCCCCATGGTACTCCTTATTGACGAACGTCCGGAGGAAGTTACGGATATGGAGCGGAACGTGGATGGGGAGGTTATCTCTTCGACCTTTGATGAACCGGCTACGCGGCATGTTCAAGTTGCGGAGATGGTTATCGAGAAAGCTAAGCGTCTGGTTGAGCACAAAAGAGATGTTGTCATCCTTCTCGATAGCATTACCCGACTTGCCAGGGCTTATAATACCGTTGTCCCCCCCAGCGGGAAGGTTTTATCCGGCGGTGTTGATTCCAACGCCCTGCACAAACCGAAGAGGTTTTTTGGTGCCGCCAGGAATATAGAAAACGGCGGCAGCCTGACTATCATTTCAACGGCCCTCATTGATACGGGAAGCAGAATGGATGAGGTTATTTTTGAAGAGTTTAAGGGAACCGGAAATATGGAGCTTCACCTGGATCGCAAGATTGCTGACAGAAGAGTTTTTCCCGCATTTGATCTGATCCGTTCCGGTACGAGAAAAGAGGAGATGTTAATACCAGCGGAGAACCTCAACAGGATATGGATACTGCGAAGGTTTCTCCAGGAAATGAACCCTGTAGAGGCTATGGAGTTTATTATCGGCAAAATCAGAAAAACTGCAACCAATCAGGAATTTCTTGATACAATGAACCAGTAAACGTTAAAAGGCTTACAAATTTAAAAAGTATATCGACGGGAGATTATTATGAAGAAAGATATTCATCCAGAATACGCAGAGGCTACGATAACATGTGTCTGTGGAAATGTTTTTACAACTAAGTCTACCAAGAAGGATATTAAGGTGGAAATATGTTCCATGTGTCATCCCTTCATGACCGGCAAACAGAAAATCTTTGATACTGCAGGTAGGGTAGAAAGGTTTAATAAAAAATACGGGCGCACGATGGAAAAGTCCGGGTAATTTTTTGATCGAGTTTAACATCACAACAATGGAAACGATTCTTTACTCTTTGCAAATTTTATTGGCACATCAGAAAAAGGGTTTTATGATTGACCAAAAGTAAAGTTTTGATCCCACAATTCCACAAACAAATACTATGTTTAAGAAACTTAAAAATATTGAAACAAGGTATGAAAACCTGGAAGAGAAGTTGAGTGATCCTGATATCATCAGCAACCAAGGGGAATATCAGAAATACGCCAAGGAACATTCCGGTCTCCGCGATCTTGTGGAAACATTTAGAGAGTGTGAGAAAACCAGTTCACAATTAAAAGAAAATGAAGCTCTTCTCTTGGAAGATGATGAAGAGTTAAAAGAAATCATAAAAGAAGAAACTCCTCAACTTAAAGAAAAACTTTACATCCTTGAAACTAAGCTGAAGGCTCTATTGCTTCCCAGAGATCCCAACGATGACAGGAATGTGTTCCTGGAAATACGGGCGGGAACAGGGGGAGATGAGGCGGGGCTTTTCGCTGGAGACCTTTTTCGGATGTATGCAAGGTATGCAGAAATGTGCAGGTGGAAGGTAGATGTCATGAACAGCAGTCCCGCAGGTGGCATGGGTGGTTTTAAAGAAATAGTAATGCTCATTGAGGGGAAAGGGGCTTACAGCAAGCTAAAGTACGAGAGTGGCGTACACCGTGTACAGAGAGTACCTGTTACAGAGGCTCAGGGACGGATACATACATCTGCCGTCACGGTCGCGGTGCTTCCTGAAGCGGAAGAGGTGGAGGTTAAAATCGACCCCAACGATCTGAGGATAGACGTATATCATTCGAGTGGACACGGGGGACAGAGCGTCAATACCACGGATTCTGCTGTCAGAATTACCCATATACCTACCGGTTTGGTGGTAACATGCCAGGATGAAAAGTCCCAGCATAAAAACAAAGTAAAAGCGATGAAGGTACTCAGGGCAAGGCTTCTGGACAGCATGATAGAAGAACAGAATGCAGCGATTTCTGAAGCAAGGAAAAGTCAGGTAGGAAGCGGAGGCAGAAGTGAACGGATAAGGACCTACAATTTTCCTCAGGGGAGAGTCACCGATCACAGAGTAGACCTTACACTCTATAATCTTGAACATGTCCTGAACGGAAACATACAGGAAATATTAGATACCCTGACGACCCATTATCAAACCGAAGTCCTTAAAAAAACTGCTGCCTGAATCGTCCAGCCAACACGTTGTGAATCTACCCGCCCACAGGGCGGGGCTTCCCGGTAAGGAAAACGCAGTTTCATGAGTAAAGCGAATAATATGTTTGTTTTATATTTCACCCGGTTGATTTACCCGCCATTTGCCGCTCCGAAAACCAATTCGTTTCTGGAATTAAGATGTCATCACTAAATGTTCTCAAAGTTTTAAATCAAACTACTCTCAACTTTCAAAAGAGGGGATTTAGTTCATCCAGACTCGATGCGGAGGTTCTTTTATCTACGTATTTAAAAACAGACCGATCCGGATTATACGCTAATTTTGAAAGGTTGATTACTGATGAGGATTTAAACGGATTTTTAAGTTGGGTCGAGAGAAGACAAAAGGGAGAACCAGTCGCCTACATCACCGGCAGGAAAGAGTTTTGGTCTCTTTCTTTCGAAGTAAACCCTGCGGTATTGGTACCACGACCCGAGACGGAGTTCCTTGTGGAGGAGATCCTCAAGGTCTGCTCAGAGATAAAAGATCGGGAGACAGCGATTATGGAGGTCGGTACGGGAAGCGGGGCGATAAGTGTGGCTGTTGCATCTGATTTTAAAAAAGCACACATTGTTGCCACTGATACGTCAATAGAAGCCATTAAAGTGGCCAGAAAAAATGCTGCAAACAACGACGTTACGGAACGAATTTCCTTTCTTCACGGCAATTTATTTGAGCCTGTTTCAGGAAAATTTGATATAATAGTTTCAAATCCCCCTTATATATCTGAAGAAGAATTTGAGCACCTTCCCGTTGAGATAAGGAATTTTGAACCGAAAGGAGCACTACTTGCAGGCCCCGATGGAACGGAATTCCATTATGACCTTATAAGAGAAGGTGGTTATTATTTAAAATCCGGTGGCTGGCTCTTTATGGAGATAGGCGCTGGACAAAAGGGTGCAGTTGAAGATATGCTAAGAAAAAATAAAGTTTATGACAGCATAGGTTTCAGAACAGATTATGGTGGAATAGAACGGGTCGCCATGGCAAAGAGAAAGTAAAAAGACAGAAGACAGTAGGCAGAAGACAGAAGAAAACAGTAATATTTTTTATAACTTTTCTATTCTGACTCCTGGCTACTGACTTCTGGTTTACGGCTACAGACCGTGGAGGTTATTTGGATAAGATAGTTATATATGGTGGAAAAAGGCTTGAGGGTGAGGTTCGTGTAAGTGGTTCCAAGAACGCAGCTCTCCCGATACTTGCATCTTCTCTTTTAACCGATGGGTGGAATACCTTTCATAATGTTCCCGATCTGGTTGACATCAGAACGATCAAAAAACTTTTAAAGAGTCTCGGGGCGGAAATCGAAGAAGGAAACGCACTGAGGATCAATGCCGGTGAAATCGACAGTTGTGAGGCTTCCTATGAACTGGTGAAGACGATGAGGGCCTCTATCCTGGTTCTCGGACCTCTCGTAGCCAGGAAGGGGGTAGCAAGGGTTTCCCTTCCCGGGGGATGTGCAATAGGTGCCAGACCTGTAAACCTTCACATAAAGGCACTTGAAGACCTCGGAGCGAAGATAACCCTTCATGATGGTTACATTGAGGCGAAAGCGTCAAGGCTTAAGGGAACTACTGTTTATTTTGACATACCTACGGTTACCGGCACAGAAAATATCATGATGGCCGCTTGCCTTGCAAAGGGGACTACCCTTCTCGAAAATGCTGCAAGGGAACCGGAAATCGTAAACCTGGCTGAAGTACTCTGTGGAATGGGAGCGAAAATCAGCGGGGCGGGAACAGATTTAATCAGGATAGACGGGGTTGATAGCTTGCACCCTGTTGAGGCAACAGTTATACCCGACAGGATAGAAGCCGGCACATTTATGATAGCATCGGGGATAACGGGAGGGGACATAAAAATTCTGGGGTGTAACACAGGTCATCTTGATGCGCTTATAACCAAACTGAGCGATACGGGAATGGATATTTCAATTATTGACGGTGGTATCAGAGCTGTGGGAGGGGGGAAAATAAAGAGTACTAATATTAAAACCATTCCCTACCCCGGATTCCCTACCGACCTTCAGGCACAGATGATGGCTTTCATGACTGTCGGAGATGGACTCAGCGTTATTACGGAAACTGTTTTTGAGAACAGATTCATGCATGTAAGCGAATTGATACGGATGGGAGCCGATATATTGATCGAGGGGAATAGCGCTATCGTAAGAGGTGTTTCAGGACTCCGGGGTGCTCCGGTAATGGCTACCGATCTCCGTGCATCCGCTTCTCTCATACTCGCAGGTTTGGCGGCAGAAGGAAAGACTGAACTTTCAAGGATCTACCATATAGATAGAGGATATCATAAAATCGAAGAGAAACTCGCATCCCTTGGTGCCAACATAAAAAGGGTAAAGGAATAATATGAAGGTAATCCATACTGAAGATGTAATTTTTGAGAAAGAATTTAATAGGATTAAGGACAGAGGAAACGCGATTGATGAAACAGTGAGGGATACCGTCAGAGAGATAGTAAATGACGTAGCCAAAAGGGGAGATGCGGCCCTTTTTAAATACACTGAGAGATTTGAACAGATTTCCCTGAATGCCGACACGGTTGAAGTAAAGCCCTCAGAGATAGAAAATGCCATTAACTGTCTCGATGCGAGTGATCTTGAGATTCTGGAGTTTGCTGCCCGGCGGATAGAAAAATTTCACCGGAAACAGTTAATAAGCTCCTGGTGGGATGATGAAGAGGGGGGGATTATGCTCGGTCAGCTGGTAACACCTATCAATAGAGTCGGTGTATATGCCCCTGGAGGACTCGCCCCCTATCCTTCTACTGTCCTTATGGCCACAATCCCGGCAAAAATCGCAGGTGTCAGGGAAATCTTTCTGGTTACTCCTTCAAAGGGGGGGGAAATGAATCCCCTCGTATTAGCTGCCGCACGATTGAGCGGTGTCGACAGAATATTCAAGATAGGGGGGGCCCAGGCAGTGGCAGCTCTCGCCTATGGCACAGAATCAGTTCCCCCGGTAGACAAGATAGTTGGTCCGGGAAATGTGTATGTGACAACCGCGAAGGGAATGGTTTATGGAAAAGTGGGAATAGATATGATGGCTGGGCCGAGCGAAGTATTAATAATTTCTGACGGAACAGCGGATCCTTCTGTGGTTGCAGCAGATCTCCTTTCTCAGGCAGAACATGATGAAATGGCCAGTGCCATCCTTCTCACGCCTGCGGAAGAATTTGCTTTTAAGGTCGCCCGTGAAGTAGAAGTGCAGTTGAAAAGTCTTCCAAGAGAATCAATCGCCACCAGAGCTATAGAGAGTTTTAGTGTGGTAATAGTCACCAAAGATATCAATGAGGCGACTGAAATTGCTAATAGGTTTGCCCCTGAACACTTACAACTGATGGTCGAAAAACCGGATCAGCTCCTTGAAAAAATAGAAAATGCCGGAGCGGTCTTTCTCGGTTACAATACTCCGGAAGTCCTCGGAGATTATATTGCAGGACCAAACCATATACTTCCTACCGGAGGAACTGCAAGATTTTCCTCCCCCCTGGGAGTTTATGATTTTGTGAAAAGAACGAGCGTTATTTCTTTTTCCCGGAAATCTTTACAAAGATATGGTGACCGGGCAGTAAGATTCGCCAGTATGGAGGGTCTTGATGCTCACAGGAAATCAATAATAGTAAGACTGGCATCGAAAAAAACCCCTTGACAAATTACATTGGCTGCGCTTAGTAGTTTAGAAAGCCTTGAGCGGGCGTAATTCAGAGGTAGAATGTCAGCTTCCCAAGCTGGACGTCGTGGGTTCAATTCCCATCGCCCGCTCCAAAAATTCTTCTTGAAATGAAATTTTTTCTATGTTAGTTTAACATAGATCATCGATAGCAGTTTGATGAGTGGGCATGTGCCCACTTTTTTATTTTTGGCAATATATGCACGATTTATCACAAATATACCGGGAAAAGATTAAGAAGGTAGTAGAACCAGTTATCGAATCTGAGGATATGGAATTGGTCGATGTCGAATGTCTGAAGATGAAATCCCGCTGGCTGGTAAGAATTTATATGGACAAAGAAGGGGGCATTACTTTAGATGATTGTTCTGAAATCAGCAATCAGGTCAGCGATTTGCTCGACATACATGAAGTACTTCCGGATACTTATATTCTGGAGGTGTCTTCACCCGGTCTGGATCGCCCCCTTGCAAGAGAAAAGGATTTCATTAAATACAGGGGACATAATATCAAGGTTAAAGTAAAAAATAAGCTGGATGGGAAGAAAATTATTCGTGGGAAATTGTTAGATTTTAACGATGTTAACGGAAAAAAGATTCTAATTATTGATACGAAAGAGAAAACATATAGCATACCAAGAGAAACTATAATTAAGGCTACTCTTGAGTATGATTTTAGTTAGTCATTAGTGATTGATGATTGGTGGGCAGCGGTGGCTGATCACTGAGAACTGATTACTGAAAAATAAGGGGGTTTTAGATGTTGCCGGAACTTAAACGTCTGATCGAGCAGATAGAACGGGATAAGGGCATAGACAAAGAAACTATCATAGAGGTACTGGAAACAGCTATGTCAACGGCTGCGAAGAAAAAACTCGGTCCGCATGTAGAGGTGGAAGCCGGATATAATGAAGATGCGGGAGAAATAGAAGTGTTTCTGTTTAAAACCGTTGTGGAAAAAGTGTTAGATCCTGATACTCAGATATCTCTGGAAGATGCTCGAAGAAAGATGGATGAAGAAGCGGAACTGGGAGACAGCCTGGGCATAAAGATAGAGGCACAAACGTTTGGCAGAATAGCAGTTCAAACAGCAAAACAGATTATAATCCAGAAGGTTAGAGATGCAGAACGGGACAACATTTATGAAGAGTACATGAACAGAAAGGGAGAATTGGTCAACGGTTTTGTTCAGCGATTTGAGGGGGGAAACATCATCGTTAATCTCGGCAGGGCAGAGGGAGTGATCCCTACAGATGAACAAATTAATAGAGAGTCTTTCAGAAGAGGAGAAAGAATCCGAGCATATATATGTGATGTAAAGAGAATATCCAAAGGTCCCCAGATAATTCTTTCCAGGACACATCCAGGGTTACTCAGAGCACTTTTTGAGATTGAGGTTCCCGAGATTTCCGAAGGGTTGATTGAGATTGTAAACATATCAAGAGAACCTGGGAATAGAACCAAGATTTCTGTTAAAACAAATGATAAGGATATTGATCCGGTCGGTGCATGTGTAGGCATGAGGGGTTCTCGTGTGCAGAGTGTAGTACAGGAATTAAGAGGGGAAAAAATAGATATTGTTCCATATTCCGATGATCAGGTAGAATATGTCTGTAATGCCCTGTCTCCGGCTAAAGTTGACAAGGTCACTGTGGATGATGAGGCGCGGTCAATGGAAGTTATTGTTCCAGACGATCAACTTTCTCTGGCTATCGGAAGAAATGGACAGAATGTAAGATTGGCTGTAAGACTCACGGGATGGAAGATTGACGTCAAGAGTGAATCAACCGAAGCGGAACAGGCAGAAAAAGGATATAAATCTCTCATGCAGATACAAGGGATAGGTGAAGTTACCGCGGAACTTCTCTTCAATGAGGGCTTTAAAAATGTTGAGTCATTGTCACAGGCCAGTCCGGACATGTTAACCATGATTCCAAAAATCAGCGAGAAAAAGGCATTAGCCTGGATTGAAGAAGCAGGAAAAATCGTTAATAGAAAGACCATTAAAAAAGAAGAACAAGACTAACAGCGGAGGGTAAAAGATTTTCTTTGGATTTGCTCACTAGTTGTTCTTAAATTCGAAATACGAGGCATTAAAACAGAATCCAGGAGCCGGAATTCAGAATTCAGAAGGGAATCGTAATAATTTCATTTATAATCTTTCTGTTCTGACTCCTGGCTGCTGAATTCTGAGTTCTATTTCCATATAAACCACATCGGGGAGTTTCAAGAATGTCAAAAATGAGAGTCTATGAATTGGCAAGAGAATTGAATATAAGCAGTAAAGACTTTGTCTCTCGCTTAGAAAAGCTTGGTATAGCTGTAAATCCACATTCGAGCTCACTTGAAAGCAGCGATGTTGAGAGGGTACGGAAAGAATTTGCATTGGGTGAACTGCACGAGGTTGAGGAAAAGAGAATAAAATCCACTGTTATCAGGAGAAGGGCTGTACGCCCCCCGGTTGAAGTCGAAAAGAAAGTGCCTACTGAGCCTCCGGAGGATGAGGAAGAAACAGCCGTAGAAGAAGTGCCTGTAGAGAAGAAAAAAGAAGCTGTTGAAATTACTGAAGTTAAAGATGAACCCGAAAAGAAGAAAGAAAAAGATTTACCTGTCAGCACCCCAACGGTAGCTGTCAAAAAGGTTGAAAAAGAAACAGGGGAAGCCGCAGAACCAGTTCCCCCCAAGGTAGAAAAACTCCCAAAAAAGGAGAAACGATCAGTAAAAGTAACAGAGGAAAAGACACCTCCACGGAAAAAAATCTTTATAAAGCAGTTCATCGGGAAGAAATTAAGGCGTAAGAAAAAGGAGAGAATTGAAAGACCGGCAGCCTGGCAACAGGAAAAAAAGGCGACCATCGTCGAGATGAAGAAGACGGAGATTACAACTCCAAAGGCAATCAAGCGAAGGATAAAAGTGGCAGATACAATAAGTGTCGGCGATCTGGCTAAAAAGATGGGTGTTAAGGTAAGTGAACTTATAAGTAAACTTATTGCGCTCGGCGTGATGGCAACCATAAACCAGTCTATTGATTGTGATACCGCTACAATAATCGCCAGTGAGTTTGGATATCAGGTGGAACCTATTGTAGATGAATATCAAGAATCTATCAAAAGGATTGATAGCCCTCCGGGCAATCTCAGACCGAGGGCTCCGGTAGTAACTATAATGGGGCATGTCGATCATGGCAAGACATCTCTTTTAGATACCATAAGACAAACGAATGTTATAGGCGGAGAGGCCGGCGGAATTACGCAGGCCATAGGTGCATATCATGTAGAGGTGAAAGGCAGAGATATCGTGTTCCTGGATACCCCAGGGCATGAAGCATTCACTGCTATGAGAGCCCGAGGTGCCCAGGTAACAGATATTGTTGTTCTTGTCGTAGCTGCCGATGACGGAGTAAAGGAACAAACCATTGAGGCAATTAACCATTCTCGCGTGGCTGGCGTCCCGATTATTGTTGCCATAAATAAGATTGATAAACCGGATTCCAATCCCGAAAGAATAAGGCAGAGACTATCGGAGCATGATCTTGTCCCTGAAGAATGGGGTGGGAACACGATATATGCCGAGATTTCAGCAAAAGAGAAGACCGGGATAGAAAATCTACTTGAATTGATACTTCTCCAAGCAGATATTATGGAACTCAAGGCAGACCCTGACAGATTTGCCCGTGGCGTTATAATAGAAGCAAAACTTGACAGAGGCAGGGGTCCTGTAGCTACAGTTCTGATTCAAGAAGGAACTCTAGTAGAGGGTGACGCCTTTATTTCCAGAAAAGAGTACGGCAGGGTTCGGGCCATGATAAATGACCAGGGACAACGTGTAAAAAAAGCCGGACCTTCCACACCGGTGGAGGTTATAGGTTTTTCAAATGTACCCCAGGTAAGCACTGATTTTGTTTGTGTTGAGGACGAAAAAAAGGCGCGCAGCATCGGAGAACACTGGTTAATAAAAGATAGGGAGAAGGAACTTGGTGCTTCTTCCAAGATCACACTTGATCAGCTGTATGAAAAAATAAAAGAAGGAATAAAAGAACTGAATGTAATCATAAAAGGCGATGTCCAGGGCTCTATAGAGGCTTTATCCGAGGCATTGAACAAGCTTAGTACCAAGGATATAAAATTGAACATTATTCACAGCTCCACAGGTACAATTACAGAAAATGACGTAATGCTGGCATCGGCATCTGATGCGATTATTATAGGATTTAATGTAAGACCTGACGCCAGAGTTTCAGAAATTGCTGAACAGGAACGAGTAGATATAGAGCTCTACGACGTTATATATGACGCAATTGCCGATGTGAAAGCCGCTATGGAGGGACTCCTTGATCCAGTTTACAAAGAAGTGGTTCAAGGGCGTGCTGAGGTTCGGCAGTTGTTTAAGGCGCCAAAAGTGGGCATCATCGCTGGCAGCTACGTTACAGACGGCAAAGTGACAAGAAATTCCAATCTCAAAGTTGTAAGAGACGGGGTGGTTATTTATGACGGCAAGATACTTTCACTCAAGAGATTTAAAGAAGATGCGAGTGAAGTCGCCTCAGGGTTTGAATGTGGTATAACGGTAGACGGTTTCAATGATATCAAGGTAGGAGATACAATAGAGGCTTATATTAAAGAGCAAATAGAAAGAAAATTATAACAATTTTCATGAAATGGTAGTCGGCATAGGTATAGTAGATATTTATATTTTTGACAGCAGATCTCTGAAGAGAAAACGTGGAGTTCTGCGCAGTATATTGAAGAGAACACAAAACCGGTTCAATATATCCATAGCAGAGGTAGGTAATAACGACAACTGGAAAAGGAGCAGGATCGGATTCAGTGTGGTGGGAAATAATACGAGTTACATCAATTCGAAAACAGATCAAATTCTCAGGTTTATTGATAGCTTAAACCTCGCTGAGGTACTTAATTCGAAAGTCGAAATCACCAGCCTTTCCGATATTGCAGAACAGTGTGATTACATAAAAGATGTCCCGGTAAACGATTATGATGAACTTTAAACGGGCTGACAGGGTAGCCGATCTTATAAAAGCAGAAATTTCAGACATTTTATTAAAACGAGTAAAAGATCCGAGAATTGAAAATGTTACCATCACTGGCGTGAAATTATCCGATGATCTTCGTTCAGCAAAGATTTTTTTTGTACAGATGGGGCAGGACACCTGCAGTGAAGAAACCATGACAGGGATGCAAAAGGCTACCGGTTTTTTGAAAAGAGAACTGGGAATGAAACTGCAGCTTCGCCATGTACCTGATATAACCTTTATTTATGATAAATCATTCGATTACGGAAGTCGTATAGATAGGTTGTTGGAAGAACTAAAGGAAAAGAGGACAGATGTTTGATGAAATTGTCAGGGTCATAAATTCTTGCCGGAATTTTCTTATAACCTCTCATATTCGGCCCGATGGTGATGCCATAGGATCAGAACTGGCCATGTACCATACCCTTCGTAATATGGGAAAAGGGGCTGTTGTTTACAATCAGGATGAGACCCCCGAAATTTACAGATTTCTTCCTGGCTCTGAATTTATTGTTAACACCCTTGAATCTCTTGAAAATTTTGATGTTGTTTTTGTGTTAGATTGCAGTAAAATTGACAGGATGGGAGATGAATCTTCCCGTGTTAGCGCTGCCATTAAGAAAATGATAAACATAGATCACCATATCTCAAACGGGGGGTTCTGTGATATATTTCTGATTGATCCTGAAGCGAGTTCCACCGGCGAAATACTTTATCGACTCTTCGAAAAAATGGGGGTTGCTCTGACTGAAAACATCGCGATAAACCTCTATACGGCCATTCTCACGGATACGGGGTCGTTTCGCTATTCCAACACCGGAAGAGATACTTTCACAATAGCAGGAAAACTCGTGGAAAAAGGAGCGAACCCCCAACGGATAGCTGAAAGGATCTATGAGATGAATCCTCCCGCTAAAATTAAACTTCTGACGAAGGTTCTCGAGACATTCGAGTCCGATTGGGATGAAAAAATCAGTTCCATTGTGGTTACCCAGAAGATGCGTGAAGAAGCGGGAGCCCTTCCCGAATATACTGAGGGTTTTGTAGATTTTGTCCGTTCAGTTGAAGGTATTGAAGTTGCTGTACTTTACAATGAAATGTCCGAAAATAACTTTAGGATAAGCCTTCGATCAAAGGGAAAAATTAATGTGGAACGGGTAGCCAGAGAATTTGGAGGTGGAGGTCACTCCAATGCCTCGGCTTGCATAATTGAGGGGGATATTGATACAGTCAAAAGAAGTATAGTAACCTGTATTGTGAATCAACAAAAATAAGTGTCTAAAGTGAACTAAAGTGCCTAAAGTTAAAAAAAACTCTTTCAGCGCAATCTGTTTTAAATTTGACCGTGCCAAAGGCGTGTACCATTAACTTTAGCTCACTTTAGGCACTTTAAACTTTAGTTCACTTAAAGTGGTGATGTACATATTTTATGAACGGCGTTATAATAATTGACAAACCTTCAGGGAAGACATCGTTTGCTGTTGTTGAAAATATCAAGAAGATACTCGGCGCAAGGAAAGTTGGCCATGCCGGCACCCTTGATCCACTTGCTACCGGAGTGCTTCCCGTGTGTGTTAATGAGGCAACAAAGCTTGCTCAGTTTTTTTTGATGGATAGCAAAGAATACAGGGCCACTATGTTACTGGGCATTGAGACCGATACTCTTGATATAGATGGTAAGATAACAGTCAGGAAAGAACCACAGGTCACCAAAAGTGACATCGAGAATGCGTTGAGTAGTTTTGTGGGGAAAATAGAACAAAAACCTCCCCGCTATTCTGCAGTTAAATTTAAGGGAAAACCGTTGTATAAATGGGCACGACGGGGAAGCGTCGTCGATCTCCTTCCCAGGACGGTCGACATACACCAAATAATTCTCGAAAATGTAGAGTTGCCCTATGTGACCTTTTTTGTATCATGTTCCAAGGGAACCTATATAAGATCTCTTTGTTCCGAAATAGGTGAGAGATTGGAGTGTGGAGCATGCTTGTCCGCATTGAGAAGAATAAGAAGCGGCTATTTTGTTGAGGAATCGGCCATCTCTTTTGAAAATATTAACCATCAGAAAACGAAGGAGATGTTATTAAAAAACCTGATCCCGATGGTAGATGCAGTATCATGTTTTCCTACCATTGATGTCGATCAAAGGATAGCAGGCAGATTACGTAATGGCTATCAACCGTTGGTTGGTGATATAGCAGAGAATCAAATTCATACTCTTGCTGCTGGACAAGTGGTAAAATTTATCTCAAGCGGCAATTGCCTTGTTGCCCTAGCAAGAATGCTTTATTCTTTTGACCAAATCTCGTCACTTGATTCAAAGAAACAATTGGTCGAAATTATAAGGGTATTTAATTATTGATGGTCTCGTAAAAAGTGATTTATTAACAAAAGATGATAAACACAATGTACGCGGAGTTGCTATGGAGACAAAAAACTCGCGTAGAATCTTTTAAAAGGAGGAAGTATAAGTGGTATTGGAATTAGACAGAAAAAAAGGAATAATTAAAGACTTTCAGGTTCACGAGAAAGACACAGGGTCTCCGGAGGTTCAGATTGCGATCCTGAGTGCCAGAATAAAGTATTTGACAGAACACTTTAAGATTCACAAAAAGGATCACCACTCCCGCAGGGGACTTTTGAAACTCGTCGGGCAGAGAAGGCGGCTTCTCGATTATCTTAAAGGGAAAAATGTAGGAAAGTACAGGAACGTTATTGAACGCCTTGGGATAAGAAAGTAAGAAGATCGATTAAAATGCTTGACTTCAGGCACTCAAACCAGGGTACCTTTCAGAAATGAAGTGCAGGGTTTGAGCCTTGCCAAATCATGGCGATCCTCAAGTGGTACCATACTATAATTTTTAAAGGAAAAAAGGGGAATTATGAAGAAAATATTTAGTACGAATTTTGCGGGGAGAGAGATCTCACTGAAATCACATTATATGGCAGGTCAGGCAGATGGCGCTCTTCTCGTTACTTACGGTGATACTGTGGTTCTTGTCACGGCAGTATCGATGAAAAGCAAAAGACAAGGCCTTGATTTTATGCCGTTGACCGTCGATTATCAGGAGATGACCTACGCGGCAGGTAAGATTCCTGGTGGATTTTTTAAGAGAGAAGGACGTCCTAATGATAATGAGATACTGACATGCAGGATTATTGATCGATCATTACGTCCTCTCTTCCCTAAAGGATATTTTCATGAGACGCAAATTGTGGCGACAGTACTTTCATTGGATGACGAAAATGATTCCGATATTGTCGCTATGCTGGGTGCATCCGCCGCTCTCGAGATATCGGATATTCCCTTTGGGGGACCGATTGCCGGTGTGAGAGTTGGCCGTGTTGGGGAAGAGTTTATATGTAATCCGACAACGGAACAGTTGGGCAATAGCGACTTAGATCTCTTTTTAGTTGGAAGAAAAATTCTCCCAGGCACAGGTGGTAGAGATTTTGATGTCAACTTAGTGATGCTCGAGGGGGGATCTTCTGAAGTTGAAGAAGACGTGATAGTTGAGGCTATAAAGATTGGTCTGGAATCGATCAGGCCTGTAATTGAGCTTCAGGATCAAATTCGCCAGGCTATAGGCAATGAAAAAAGAACAGTAGAACCGGTTGAAATTGATGAGGGCCTTCGTAAGAGTATCTCTGATACGGCCATGGCATCTCTGAAAGAGGCTTATACGATTCAGAAAAAACAGGAGAGGCAGACAAAACTGCATCAGATACGAGAGTCGGTTGTAGCTGAGTTCGCTTCTGAAAATACTGAGATTGCTCCAATGGTCAAGACCATCCTGGAAAAGTTAGAAAAAAAGTTCCTCAGGGATATGATTTTAAATGAAAAGAAAAGAATAGACGGCAGGTCTAGTACGGATATAAGGCCGATCAGCTCTGAGGCAGGACTTCTTCCAAGGACGCACGGATCAGCTCTGTTTACCAGAGGGGAAACCCAGGTCCTTGCCGTTCTTACACTCGGCACGTCTTCAGACGAGCAGAGGATGGATTACATAAGCGGGGAGGAGAGAAGAACATTTATGCTACACTATAATTTCCCCCCTTATTCCGTAGGTGAAGCGAGATTTTTAAGAGGTCCCGGAAGGAGAGAAATAGGGCATGGCGCGCTCGCAAGAAGGGCTTTGCTTCCTCTTCTCCCTTCACCGGAAGAGTTCCCCTACACAATAAGGATTGTTTCCGAAACGTTATCCTCCAACGGTTCATCATCTATGGCCACGGTTTGTGGAGGAAGCCTTTCCTTAATGGATGCGGGAGTGCCGGTAAAAGGTATGGTTTCCGGTATTGCCATGGGTTTATTGAAGGAAGATGAAGAAGTCGTCATCCTTTCCGACATCCTTGGCGATGAAGATCACGCAGGTGATATGGACTTCAAGGTGTGTGGTACAAATAAGGGTATTACTGCCATGCAAATGGACATAAAGATCGATGGCGTCACAGAGGATATCCTGAAAAAAGCTCTCTATCAGGCAAGAGAAGGAAGACTCCATATACTCGGAAAAATGAAGGAGACACTCACTGAGCCGAGGGACGATATTTCACCTTATGCACCAAGGATAACTACTATAATGGTCAAGCAGGACAGGATAAGAGACGTTATAGGTACCGGGGGAAAGAATATAAGGCAGATTATAAGTGAAACAGGAGTCGATATAAATGTGGAGGATGATGGAACAGTGACGATCGCTTCCAATGATTCGGAGGCAGCAAGTAGGGCTGTTGCCATGGTCAAGATGCTAACCGAAGAGGCGGAAGTAGGAAAGATTTACATCGGTACGGTAAGGAAAGTTGTCGATTTTGGAGCCTTTGTGGAGATATTGCCGGGTACAGACGGCCTGGTACACATATCTCAGCTTGCCAAAGAAAGGGTCAATAAGGTAACGGATGTCCTTAATGAAGGCGACAAGGTGCCTGTTAAGGTTATCGAGATTGACAGACAGGGGAAAATAAGATTGAGCAGGAAGGACGCACTCGAGCACGATGCAGAATAAGACCGTTCTGGATAATGGTATAAGTGTCATCTCTGAAGAGATCAATCATGTGAGATCCGTTTCAATAGGGGTTTGGGTCAGGTGCGGGTCTCGCAGCGAAAATTATACCACAAACGGAATGGCCCATTTCATAGAGCACATGCTCTTCAAGGGGACAAAGAATCGATCCGCCTTTGACATAGCATCGGAGATCGATTCTGTCGGTGGCGTAATGAATGCCTTTACCAGCAAGGAATTTACCGCCTTCTATATTAAGATACCAGATTACCATCTTGCTATGGCGATTGACCTTCTTGCCGACATAGTAAAAAACTCTCTTTTTAATCCCGCGGAAATAGAAAAGGAAACGTCGGTGGTTCTTCAGGAGATTTCTATGGTGGAAGACACACCGGATGATTTTATTCACGATTTTTTCGAGAAAACCTTCTGGAATGGGCACCCATTAGGTCTTCCCATCTTAGGAACAAAGGAAACCGTTGTCAGTTTTGAAAGAGAGATCCTTGTTAACTTTTTTACTGAGAGATACACAGGGGAAAATGTAACGTTGACCGCCGCAGGTAATCTGAAACATGATGTCCTGGTTAATCTTGCTAAGAATACCTTTGGATCGTTGGAAGGCAAACCCATAAAAGAAGTCTATCTCAAACCTCTTATAACACCTGCAGTTGCCGCCATTGAAAAAGATCTGGAACAGGAACACATTATTGTCGGTACCACTGCTCCCTCTTCAACAAGCCAACTGCGATATCCCGCCCTGTTAATGAATATTGTTCTTGGAGGAAGCATGAGTTCGAGACTTTTTCAGGAAATCAGGGAAAAGAGGGGGCTTGCTTACTCCATACGTTCTTATCTCGTTCCATACAGGGACGCGGGCATATTGGGTATTTATGTGGCTACCAGTGAAGATAAGGTTAAGGATGTCATTGGTTTGATACTTGAAGAATTGGATAAGTTCAGGGAAAATCTACTGACAGAGAAAGAACTTCATTCAGCCAAGGAACTGGTAAAGGGAAATTTGCTATTAAGTATGGAAAGTACCGACAACCGTATGACAAAACTTGCAAAAAATGAGATTTTGTTTGGACGTAATATCCCAGTAGAAGAGATTGTAAGAAATATAGAAGCCGTTAGCAGGGAAGACATAAAAAATCTGGCCGGCGATATCTTCAGCTTCGACACCATTTCTTTAGCGGCTCTGGGAAAAGTTTCGGAAAAGGATATTACCGAGGGTTTGATTAGTGGAGGAAATAAGAGTATCCATTGAAAGATTGGACAGCGGCAAAGATATTCCACTCCCCCGTTACATGACCGAGGGCTCAGCAGGAATGGATGTTTTCGCAGCAGTAGAGAAAGAAGAGTTTATTCTTCCCGGAGAGAGAAAGATTATCCCAACCGGTATTGCAATTGCGCTTCCGGAGGGGTACGAAGCACAGATCAGACCACGGAGTGGTCTTGCCATAAGAAATGGCATAACGTTGATAAATTCCCCTGGTACTATAGATATGGATTATCGCGGGGAAATTAAGATAATTATGATAAATCACGGAAAAAAGCTATTTGTAGTAACGAGGGGTGATCGAATTGCACAAATGGTCATACATCGTGTCTGCAGGGTGATGTGGAATTTAAAGAAGAAGCTGGATGAAACCTTGAGAGGTGAAGGGGGATTTGGTCACACGGGGTAAAAAGAGTTCAGAGTTCTGAGTTCAAAGTTTGAAGTTTGAAGTCTACACATGTTTTCTTAAACCCTAAACACTGAACTTAGAACTCTGAACTTTAACCAATGAAGGTCGTGGATTGATGAGAAAATTCAAGGTCAATAAGACATACAAAGAAATTAACGAAAAGATAAAAAAAGGCAAAGCCGTGGTGGTTACGGCCGAAGAAATTATAGATATCGTGGAAAAAGATGGAGAGCTGGAAGCAGCAAGGAAGGTAGACGTTGTCACCACAGGAACTTTCGGTCCCATGTGTTCATCCGGCGCCTTTCTTAACTTTGGTCACACATCTCCGAGGATAAGGGCTTCGAAAGTATGGCTTAATGATGTATCAGCTTATGGAGGTATTGCGGCCGTAGATTGTTATATTGGTGCAACAGAAGTAGCAGAAGGCGATCCTCTAAATAGCGTTTATCCTGGTGAATTTAATTATGGTGGTGGACACGTCATCGAGGATCTGGTTGCAGGCAATGTGATAAGACTGCACCTTGAGGGTTATGGAACCGATTGTTATCCGGCCCGGAGATATGAAAAGAATATAACAATTAATGACTTGCATGATGCTTTTCTCTTCAATCCCAGAAATGCTTACCAGAACTACAGTTGTGCTGTAAACATGTCTGACAAGACTATCTATACCTATATGGGTGTGCTTAGACCCCGTATGGCTAATGCAAATTACGCCACGTCCGGGCAGTTAAGCCCCCTGTTCAATGACCCGTATTATAAAACTATTGGTATAGGTACAAGAATTTTTTTAGGAGGTGCTCAGGGTTATGTAGCCTGGCATGGAACCCAGCACAACTCCTCTGTTCCAAGAGGTGAGAATGGAGTTCCAAAGGAAGGGGCTGGAACCATAGCAACCATCGGAAACCTGAAGGAAATGAGTCCTGAGTGGCTTGCCGGGGCAAGTTTTTTAGGCTATGGGGTTTCACTCTATGTTGGAATTGGTATCCCTATACCGATACTAACTGAGGAGATGGTACGGTATACGGCTGTCAAAGATGAATCTATCTATACTCAAGTTTATGATTACAGTATGGATTATCCGAATGGTGTCCCCAAAAGCCTCGGTGAAGTGAGCTACAAAGAATTGAAAAGTGGTTCGATAAATCTTAATGGAGGGAAAATAGCTACGGCTCCCCTGTCAAGTTACTACAAGGCAAGAAAAATCTCGAATATTCTGAAAGAGTGGATTGAGAGAGGCGATTTTCTCTTGGGTGAACCTCAACAACTTCTCCCATCGAATGAAAGATCCTAAACATGAAAGAGTATTTACAAATTTCATAGATTATAATTTTACAAAGTATAATATTCTATCTGTGAACTGAACCTTTCTAACTGTTGAACTTTCTGCAAAAGCGTTAAACCTTATATTGTAACCGGAAAACTTGAAAAACTTTTAATATTGCATAATTGAAATATATGTAATATAATTTGCTGGATAGAAGGGGTAGTTCTTAGTTCTCCGCTTTATAAAAAGGATGCTTCTCGTAATGAAAGTTGGCAGATATTTAATAATATTTCTTTTACTAATGGGGCTTCTAATCACCTTTGGAGACAAAGGCTTTGTGGACAACTACATGATGAAAGAGAAGCTGGCAGCCATAAGGAAAACAAATGAGCAAATGACCCATAAAAACAAAGAATTGAAGAAAAAAATAGTATTGCTGAGAAATAATCTGCAGTACATAGAAATGGTAGCAAGAAGTGAGATCGGGATGGTTAAAAAGGGAAACATTATCTATAGATTTAATGATTAAGTTCAAGTAGTGTCTTAAAAAACTGACAGGTAATTTAAATGCTCAAGATTAATATTAATGATTTGTTTTCGAAAAAGAAGATTGTCGGGCTTGATATAGGATCAAGTTCCCTGAAGCTGGTGGAGATACTCGACACATCTAAAGGTTATGTTTTGGATAAATTTTACCAGATTCCACTTGACAGGGGCGTAATAGTGGATGGCGCATTGAATGAACCGGATACACTTTCCCAAAATATCAAGGAACTCTTCAAATTATCCAACTGCAAAACCAAAAATGTTGTTGCTTCCCTTTCCGGACATTCCGTTGTTGTTAAGAAGGTTAATTTCCCGAACATGGAGGAAAATCAATTACGTGAATTAATAAGCGACGAAGCTGAAAAATATTTACCTTTTGATGATACGAAGGAAGTCAATTTCGATTTTCAGATATTGGGTGAAAGTGCTATCAACCCCAACCTGATGGAAGTTATTCTCGTCGCAGCAGAGAAGGAGATTATTAACAGCTACAGTAATGCAATTCAAAAAGCCGGTCTCAAGGTAATTATCATGGATTTAGATTCCTTTGCCCTTGAAACAATGTACGAAGTAAATTATGATTTCGAAGAAGGTGACACAGTTGCTCTGGTAAATATCGGGGCAAGCATGACGAATATCAATGTGGTCAAAAATGGAGTTTCCATGTTTACAAGAGATTTCCCTATGGGGGGAGATAGCATTACGGAAGCCATGCGGGAGAAAATGGGTGTAACTTTTGAAGAGGCAGAAGCGGCTAAACTCGAGGTGAAAAAAACGAATGAAGCCGAAGGAAGCGACACAAAAGAGGACTCACTCAATTATGCTGACCCTCTCTTTCTGGAAATTGAAAGGTCCGTTGATTATTTCGGGTCGACCTATCGTGATGAATCGATCAAAAAGATACTTATAAGTGGCGGATGCGCAAAGATTCAGGGACTGACCAATACCCTCTCTCAAAGATTGAATATAGAAACGGAGATAGTTAATCCATTTAAAAACATATCTTATAATAAAAAAAAATTTGATCCGGCTTACATAGAAGATATCAGCCCAATCGCAGCCGTCGGAGTAGGACTGGCTCTGAGGAGGACAGGTGACAAATGATAAAGATAAATCTTATCCCCTATGTGGAAAAGAAAAAAGAGGCGGATCTTAAACGTCAGATTATTGTGATATCATCTGTCTTTGTGGTGTTTCTCCTCATAATAGCTTCCTTACATATATATTTTATAAGGAGCATAAGTAAACTTGAAAAAGAGGTTACGCAGGCGGAAACACAGTTGAAAAACCTGACAAAAATCGTAGGAGATCTTGAAAAGTTCAAGATGGAAAAAACGAAATTAAATAAGAAACTGGCGGTTATAGAAAGCCTTGACAAGAACAGGCTGGCCCCGGTTCTTTTTTTAGATGATTTGACCACGATAATTCCCAGTAAGCATATCTGGCTTACTGCTCTTTCTGAGTCGGGGGATAAGCTTCGAGTGGAGGGCATTGCAAGTGATAACTCCGCGGTTTCCAATTTCATGAATAACCTGAAAAAGTCCCGGCATATAAAGTCTGAATCTGTGGAACTTATTTTTTCCAGACATGCAGTTATCTCCGGCATTAAGCTGAAAAAATTTACCTTGTCCTGTGTCATGAATAAGGGATAAAAAATGGCACTTACCTTAGAAGACATAAAAAGAATGCCCCCCCTGCGGAAGGCCCTGCTTATTGGCCTTGTCTTTCTCCTTCTTGGATATTTCTACTATTTCTATTTTTTTCAGGATATGCTTGCAAAGAGGGAAAAACTTGCAGAAAGGTTGTCGAGCGTTAATCAGGAGATAGCAGAAAAGCAGATTTTTGCAAGACAGATAAAAAAATATAAAGAAGAGGTAGATGCCCTTAAGAAAAACCTGCAAATAGCCCTGGCCAAGCTTCCGGAACGAAAAGAAATATCCGGTCTTTTGGATTCGGTTTCCGAGGCTGGAAGAGGGGTGGATCTCGAATTTCTGCTGTTTGAGCCAATGAATGAAGTTCCCAAGGAAGGGTTATATGCCGAAATTCCTGTTAAGGTTGAAGTAGCCGGTAGTTATCACAATATCGCCATTTTCTTTGAAAAGGTGGGGAAGCTTTCCCGCATCATGAACATAGCAGACATTTCAATCAAAACGGGAGGAGATACGAAGGAGAACGGCAATACTCACCATTTGATCTGCTCGTGTATTGTCAAGACCTATATGTTTTTGGAAGAAAAGGAGGTCATCAACAAAAGCGTAGCCACTACCGGCCGCAAATAGAAATTTGGTGTCTTATATATGAAGATAACAAGCAGTCTTTTAAAATGCGTGACCGTAGCTTTTTTGGTTTTATCTGTGATTCTGTGGGCTTATGTGGGATGTTGCGGTGAAGGAACTGAATCTTACCATTACAATCCCGCGGGGAAGCCGGATCCCTTTAGACCTTTTATAGATACTGTCCAGAAAAAAGCAGCCTCTAAATCTCCACTATCTCCACTTCAGAAGATAAGTATCGACGAGATTAAGCTTGTGGGAATTGCCGGAAGTGGCAAAAAGAGGTTTGCCATGGTTGAAGATTCAAAGGGGAAACGTCATCATTATACCATTTATAGAAGAACTCCCATCGGTTTGAATGAAGGCAGGGTGGTAAATATACTTCCCGATCAAGTAATTATAGAGGAGAGGATTAAAACCCCCTCCGGAGAAGTAAAGACAAAGCGTATAATTTGGAAACTTCGCACGGAAGAAAATGAGGAAAAGCCATGAAAAAAACGAAGTTGTTGATATGCCTTTCTTTTTTGGTTTGCATTGTGGCCTTTTTCGGGTGTGCCGTTAAGGATGCGCAAAAAGCCGACCAGATTCAGATAAAGGATGCGGGTATTCAAAAGGATACCGGTGTTAAAAAGTTGGATGTGGGATATATTGAGGATGTGACCTTTGACAGATTGAAGAAAAAGGAGAGGGTTACCCTTTATATTTCGAAGACTTCCAAATTCAAGGTTGAGAGGGTTTCAGAAAAGACTCTTTTGATTAAAATAGCGGACATGTTTGTTCCGGAGGATTTCAGGAAAAAACTCGGTGAGGATTCGTCAAAAATCATAAACTATGTTTTGCCACTCCAAAAGATGGAAGCGGGGGGAAATCTGGCCTGTTTTGAGATAGCGCTCAGAGAGATGGTTCCTTACAATGTCAGGGAAGAAAAGAAAAGGATAATCATTGATTTTGATGCTTCCGCGCTGTCTTATACATCCTCTCTGTCAGCTAAAAGTCCCTCCGAAAAAAGGAAAGTGGAAGGAGTAACGACAACACCTGATCTGGTCAAGAGTACGCCGCGGAAAAAAGAGGTTATAATCAAAGACGTACTCCCGAAGAAGGAATCGGCAGCTAAAAAATATACCGGACGAAAGATTTCCATCGATTTTCAGGATGCAAGTATCAAAGCGGTCTTGAGAATGTTCGCCGTACTTGGCAATACTAATATCGTTTCAAGTGAAAATGTTAAGGGAAACGTGACCGTTTACATGAAGGATGTTCCCTGGGCTCAGGCCTTCGACAGCTTTTTGGATGTCAACGGCCTCGTCAAGAAACCGATGGGCGATGTTATCAGCGTCATGACCGTCAGAGAGGTGCAGGACCAAGAGGCAGCCCGGAAGTCAGGCGAGGAGTCTCGTAGAGCGGCGGAGGTTATCCAGGAAGAGGCAGCGACGAAGCGCCTTGCTGAAAAAGGCAATCTGCGGCAGATTTCGATAGAGGCAAGGATAGTTGAGGCAAAAACCACCTTCTCACAGCAACTGGGGGTTGAGTGGGGAGGCGGTTATCAGAGCGGGAATTTCGGTTTTTTGGCTGGAACTGGCACGTCGACCACAGGGGTAACATCGCTCCCGACCGGCATAGGGCTGACCAGTGAAAGTTTGGCGGTTAATTTCCCGATTGCTGTTGCGTCGCCCACCATCGGAATAGCGCTTGGAGGGACTAAGGCGATCCTGGATGCCCAGTTACACGCTCTTGAGACCACGGGAGACGGAAAGATCATATCGTCTCCCAAGGTGACAACCCTCGATAATGTAAAGGCAACGATAAAACAGGGGGAAGAGGTTCCCTATGCCGTATATGACAAAGAGGGGAACAAGACCATCGAATTCAAGGAAGCCGTTTTGCAGTTGGATGCAAAACCCAGGATTACCCCTGACGGCCGAATTTCCATGGAGGTTAAGGCAACGAATGATTACGCGGACTGGCAGTCTAATGCCGCTGGACTGCGTGTTGAGAATCCTCCGATAGTCACAAATTCGGTGGAATCGACTGTCGTGGTAAGAGACGGAGACACAATTGTGGTGGGAGGAATTTACAAGCTGACCGATACGACAACGATAACCGGTGTCCCCGGGCTCTCAAGGATACCGATTCTGGGGTGGCTGTTCAAGAGTAAGGTGAAATCAAAAGTGAAAAGGGAGATCTTAATATTCATCACACCAAAGATTGTTCAGGATACAGCGAAAGAGAGTAAACTCTGAATTAATTCAGGCGGGATATGATGCCTTCACCGTGGTGTATATCCCTCCTCTGACATGGAAGTTTCCCGTAACTTCAATCCTTTTGGGGCTGATCTTTTCTACAAAATCATCAAGTATTTTATTTACCGCCTCTTCATGAAATATCCCTTTGTCACGGAAGGAATTCAAATAAAACTTCAGTGATTTTAATTCAATCAACAGCTCATTAGGCACGTAATCGATTATGATCTCGGCAAAGTCGGGCTGTGTTGTCATCGGGCAGAGACAGGTAAATTCCGGAAATCTTATATTCACCTCATAGTCACGCTTTCTGTATTTGTTTTCTATCGTCTCCATAAATCCTCACTATTAATTACAGGGTTTCTCATAACTTCTATCACTGCCAAAGGGCTGGTGTCAATCTGTATAAATAGGGACGGCGCCTTCTTCAAAAAGAAAAAGGGCGCTGTCCCTAAAGTCCTTCTTGACACGCCATAGGCGGTGTGTTAACTCCTCACAAGCGGTGGGAGTGTCACTATGGATAACGCAAATTCTATTAAAGCACAAAAAAATGTAAGCTTAGGGAATCTCCAGGGCAGAAAAGACTTCCTTGTTGAGGCCGAGGCATATTTAGAGCAGGGCCTGCCCGACAGAGCTATCGCTCTGGCAGAAGAAAGGCTTAACCGTTTCCCGGGTGATGTAGATGCAAGGATCATCCTCGGTTCTTCCCTGATCAAGAATGGAAAGGCAGATGAAGCTCTTAATGTTCTGAAGAGCGTAGAAGATGACATCATTAAATGGTCAAACGTCTTTGGGTGCCTCGGGGACATCTATCACGAGAAGGGCATTACCGAAAAGGCGATAAAAGACTATCAGCGTTTTATTTTGCTGAATCCTGATTCCCCTGCTACCAAAGATGTATACGCAAAACTTGATTGCCTGACCAGCTCTACTACTACACAGGATGATCTCATGCCGGAAGAGTCAGACGGGAGAATCGAAGATGTATCACCGGACTTCTACACAATAACCCTGGCGGAACTTTACAAGAAGCAGGGGCATCTCGAAACGGCAAGTAAGATCCTCAAGGGAATTCTGAAGGCAGACCCTGGGAACATCAAAGCAGCAGAGATATTAAAAGATGTTAAAACCGCTCTGGAGGCGGAAAAATCGAAGGCACCTTCAGAAGAAAAGCGAGATTTAGTAATTAATGAGCTGAATAGATGGTTGGAAAATCTTAAAAGATATGCAGTACACCAATAGAATCTCTTGTATCAGATCAAAGCTGGCCCATCTTGAAATAGAAGCTCTCCTTTTTTTTGACATGAAAAATATACGCTATCTGACCGGTTTTTCAGGAAGCGATGGAGCGCTCATTGTCGGGAAAAATAAATCTCTATTGATGGTAGATGGCCGCTATATCACCCAGGCAAAGGGAGAAGTCAAAAAAGCGGAGATTGTTGAATACAATGACAAAATAGAAGGGATTGTTCGGGAGGTAACCGAATCAGGATTGCAGAAAGTCGGTTTTGAATCGGGTGCTACAAGTTTTGATTCCTATTTGAGTCTCCGTGATAAGCTGGAAAAGGTGGAACTGAGGCCGATATCTAAAGAGATTAGCTCCATCAGGGCTGTAAAAGATCAGAACGAAATAGAATCAATACAAAAGGCGGTCGAGATATCTTCGCAGGCACTTATTTCCACCTTAGATCTCGTCAGGCCGGGCACCAGAGAAAGAGATATTGCCCTTGAGCTCGAATACAGGATGAGAGGAAATGGAGCAGAGAGGATTTCATTCGAAACAATAGTAGCCTCCGGCGAAAATACTGCCCTGCCCCATGCCACACCAGGATACAGGAAGTTTGAACATGGGGATTTTGTTGTCATAGATTATGGGGCGGTCTATAACGGCTATAATTCAGATGAAACATGTACGTTTATCATTGGAAGTGTATCGGACAGGCAGAAAGAGATATACGGTATAGTGAAAAATGCGCACGATAAAGCCGTGGATTCTGTCAGGGCCGGAGTTTCATGCAGTGAAGTTGACAGGATTGCCAGAAGCCATATAGCGAATGCTGGTCTCGGGAAATATTTTTCACATGGTACAGGCCATGGTGTTGGCCTCGATGTTCACGAGGCTCCGCGGTTATTCACCAAAGCGGAAGGCTATTTGGAAAAAGGCATGGTTGTTACCATAGAACCTGGCGTTTATATCCCTGATCAGTGGGGTGTCCGGATAGAAGACATGGTTCTCGTTAAAGAGGACGGCTGTGAAGTTTTGACAAAGATACCTAAGGATTTGAGGATATTAGGCTAAAACAAGTATCTTTTCGAAGCACTTAAGTAATATCTGACACATCAGCAAAAAGTCGATTTTCCTCGCCCAGAGGGCGATTTTGTAAATGTAGAGTTAAAAACATGGGAATAAAGTTAAGGTGGTTGTAAATGAATATTAAAAACCTTATACGGGAAGAAGTGCTAAATCAGGAGGCATATTCTGCTCCAGAGATATCCTGCCCGATTAAACTTGATGCAAATGAGAGCCCGTATGACCTATCCCCTTCCCTGAAAAGCAAAATTTTTGAAGGCATAAAGAAAGTACAGATGAACCGTTATCCAGAACCCGGCTCTCCTGAATTAAGGGCGGGATTCTCGAAACTTTACGGGGTTACCAGTGATATGTTGCTTGTCGGGAACGGTTCAGACGAACTCATCCAGATCCTTTTAATAGCAGTAAAAAGGCAGGCTTCAAGCATTATGATTCCAACCCCTACTTTTGCCATATATAAGATATCCGCCTTAAATAACGGACACAAGGTAATAGAGGTTCCCCTCGACAAGCAGTTTGATCTGGATGTCGATTCTATGCTTGAGATTATGGCAGTAAAGTCCCCGAATTTGATATTCCTCAGTTATCCAAACAATCCTACCGGCAATTGTTTTGATTCCAGCAAAATAGAGGCTATTTTAAAGGAAACGGACGGTATTGTGGTTGTTGATGAAGCCTATTTTTACTTTTCCGGAAAGACGTTTCTCTCATACCTTGACAAATATGAAAATCTTGTGATTTTAAGGACCCTTTCAAAAGTGGGACTTGCTGCTATGAGGATAGGCATTCTCATTGGCAGTCCCCCCCTGGTCCATGAGCTGAACAAAGTGAGACTTCCGTACAACCTGAATGCACTTTCGCAGATCACAGCCCGTCTCTATATTGAGAACGAAGCGGAGTTTCAAAAACAGGCGGATACGGTTGTCAGCAGAAGGGATGAGCTATTTACTGAACTAAAAAAAATTGACGGAATTCATTTATATCCATCCGACGCAAATTTCATTCTTTTCAGTTGTTCTTTCGATACAGATAGTGTATATTACTCTTTAATAGAGAAGGGAATTCTGATAAAGAAGTTCGATACCCTTGGGATTCTTGAAAACTGTATGAGAGTTACAACAGGGACACGTGAAGAGAACGGAGAATTTCTGGAAGCGCTGAGAACTATCATATTTGGCGAGGAGCTGAAGGCAAAGTAAGGAGAGTGATATAACAGATTGAAAATGGGGGTAGGTTACGGCATGTTTTGAAGCTATGTCGTACTGCCCCTTTTTTGTGCCATATAAATATAGGAAGCTTTACATAACCCATAAAAAGTCCTGCATACAGTTACAAAACAGTTGTACAAGGCTTCAAATAATAACAATGAAAGGAATGAGTATTTTGGAAGTAAAAGTATTTGATAACGATATAGAAAGAGCATTGAGAGTCCTAAAGAATAAACTCTCCAAGAGTGGATTATTCAAGGAACTCAAGTTACGAAGAGCTTATGAGAAACCCTCTGTGAAGAGAAAAAGGAAAGCTATAGAGGCTCGCAGAAGGCTTCTCAAAGCCAAACGAAATCGTAGATATTAAAAAAGAGTGACTAAAGTGAGCTAAAGTTTGAAGTGCCTAAAGTTAAAGATCGAATTCCACAACTTTAGTTTACTTAAACCACACCAACCAAACCATGGTCATTAGTCTTTAAAACTTTGCGCTCTTTGCGTCTTTGTGGTGAACTAAATGGGCTCTCTGACGGGTTATGCGGTAAGAACTCTGGAGACGGTCCTTCGCGATATAAAAAAAGGTTCGACTGTTCAATGTTATCTTATCCATGGAGATGAAGAATACCTGATAAAGGATGCTCTCGATAAGATAATAAACCTTTTCCTTCCCGGAGGAAACAGGGATTTTAATCTCTTCTATATGGATGGGGAAAGCGAAGACATTGACAGTATATGTGAATCCATCCTAACCCCCCCCCTTATCCCCGGAAAAAAAATCGTGGCGGTAAGGAATTCCCGTTTTTTTCATTCTAAAAACACCCTGCCCGACCTCGTAAAAAAAATCGTTAAAAACATGGACGACAATACATTAGAAGCGGCGCGGGCCTTTGTATCATTTTTGAAGACGGCCGGCTGGACACTTGAGGACCTGAGGGATGACGGGTGGAAGAAGATCTCCGATGATGAGTGGAGTAAAGCAATTGGCAGTCATAGCGGGAATGGAAGAGAGACGTGGTTGCCCAAAATGATAGATTTTTGTGACAGTCGCGGCATGAAGGGAGGACGATCCCAGGAAGATACACAGACTCTCGTAGACGCTTTAACAGGCGGTCTTCCAGAAGGTAATTGTCTGATACTGACCGCCGATTATTCTGTAGACAAAAGGAAAAAGCTTTTTAAGGCAATATCCGATATCGGGGTTGTCCTCGGTTTTTCCCGTGTCAAGAATGAAAAGATGCAAAAGAAGCTGCTGAAGGATGCTGCTGAAGAACTACTCCTTGGCGAAAGTGGTAAAAAGCTGACACCGGAGGCATTTCTCGCCCTGGAAAGAAAAACCGGCTTCAACATCAGGCAATTCAGGGGAGCGGTGGAAAAGCTGATTACCTATACAGGCGATAGATCAGTTATTACAGGACAGGATGTCCAGGACGTTACAGGAAGAACAAAGGAAGACTCTATATTTGATCTAACCTCTGCTCTGACCGAGAAGAATCTGGGGAAAGCCCTCTTGACTCTTAAAGAGCTCCTTGATCAAGGTGTTCACCATCTGATGGTTATGACGATGATAATCAGGGAGATCCGGCTCCTTATTCACGCAAAGATTTTTCTCAGATCGAGAAATCTTCCTTCATTCCATCCCGAAATGGACTACAATCGATTTCAGAAGACCGTTTATCCTGCCATAAAGGAGTATAGCAAGGGTTCTATGCTTGTCGGTCAGCATCCTTACGTAATTTATAACGCTCTGAAAAATTCCGGAAGGTTCTCCTACGAAGAGCTTGGAGGATATTTGGAAACTCTCATTGATGTTGACATTGCGCTGAAAACTACCGGGAGAAATCCAAAGCTTATACTTGAGCGCCTTCTGGCGGATATCTGTCTATAATTTTTTCGCTCTTTTCAGCACTGCCCTTTGCTTTTTGGAAATCCTTCGTGATGGCCCTTTTTTCTGAGTTCCCAAGGACATACTGCTGTGCTGATCGTCAATGTCTGAAGGAGGAAAATCATGTTCGGATGCCCGTTCTATCTTGGCCTCAAACTCCGGAGAAGAGATAGCAACACCGCCGTTTCTGCTTATAGAATCTGCTATATTTCTGTCCGATGTGACAACAACAATCTCTTCTTCTCCTTTTTTTACCATCCTTTTTATGACCTCATCAGCCTTTTCCCCTTTTCTGGAATATATGATATCAATTTCACCTTCCCGGTCGCGCTCCTCCATCAGCGGATCGCTCGCCCACCCGTCAAACACGATGGTTATCCTGTGCCCTCTGGATTTTTTATAGAGTGAAACCCTCCGTATCAATTCATTGCGCCCACTCTCCAGGCTGATACTTTCGAAACGTCCCAGGGAATCTGACTGTCTGATGAGATTGTATCCGTCAATTATTATATGCATAATCTTGATGAACTTGTAAAAGTCTCCTCAGCTTGTCATTTCGAGTGAAACGAGAAATCTTTAAAACGTAACATGCTGAAAGAACAAGATTTCTCCCTGTGGTCGAAATGACATATTCGTCGAATTTCACTTTTTACGAAGCTGTTAACCTTGAGGATTTATAATTTCTTTCATTTTAGCTATGGTCTTCCGATAATCGGCGCTTCCAAAGATGGAAGAACCGGCCACAAAAATATCCGTGCCGGCATCGGCTATCTGTTTTATATTGTCGAGTGTTACACCTCCATCCACTTCCAGGAGAACACCGGGAGCGATTGATCTGATCATCTCCCGTGCCTTTTTAATTTTTGGCAGCATATTCTCTATAAATTTCTGCCCGCCGAACCCGGGATTTACCGTCATCACCAGCAGCATATCCACATCCTCTATAACCTGTTCAATCCGTGAAAGCGGAGTTGCAGGGTTCAGGGATACCCCTGCCTTGATCCCCCGCTCCTTAATTAGCGCTATCGTCCTGTGAAGGTGATCTGCCGCCTCAACATGGACAGTGATCATATCGCTTCCGGCTGCAGCAAAGGCTTCTATAAATCTTTCCGGGTTCTCAATCATCAGGTGGACATCGAACGGAAGGTCAGTAACCTTTCTCAGTGAGGATACAATGGCAGGTCCGATTGTAATGTTCGGAACAAAATGACCGTCCATTACATCTATGTGAATCAAATCCGCTCCTGCCTCTTCCACTAACAGGATCTCTTCGCCGAGTCTGCTGAAATCGGCAGATAGAATGGATGGGGCTATTTTTTTCATAGTAATATTCCTTTATAATTCCCTCTCCCTGAAATCAGAATTCCATGACGAGGGCGTGCGACACGCCTGAATCCACTTCTTTGATCCGAAGTCTCAACTCCTTTGCTTTTTTTGCCTCTCCGGGAAAGAAAATAAACCCATGGGCTATTTCATGTGGTTTTATCGCCCGGCTTTCGAGGGACCTTGTTTGCAGATCTTCCCTTATTTCATGCCGGACGTCTTCGTTTGATAATCCCCCGGCGCCCCCCATTGTTATACCTGCAGCCGTACCAACGGCAGCACCCTTCATGGCAGCATCGCCAACATTCTGTCCCGTTACAATACCGACTGCCGCACCTATAATTGCCCCGGCGGCACCGGCAAGCAACCCTGATTTTGTCGCTTCAGGGGCGACTTTGCCAAGTTCGGTCTTTTTCGATATTCGATCATATGCAAGTCTTGCGTCGATTATAGGCCAGAGATTATTTTCTCCGTCGACCAGAAATGTCTGATTCGCAACAATCTCTATCGAGTGGGTCCCTTTGTTGTCAAAGATCACCTGGACAGGAAGTATCCCTGCATCTCTGATGTCAAATCCGAAGGCCTCTTCCGCCTCTTTTTTGTCATCGTAGGCCTTGGTTGCTATAAGCGCCCCGGCAACGGCCTTTACATTCGGATAGGCGGTGGGCATTTTTAAAGGTACGACCTTTCTCTCGTATTTAGCGCATCCAGCAAGGATAAATATAATGAGCAAAGGAACATATATCATCGCGTAAAATTTCTTTATTCGTCTCATGGCTGACAAATCCTTTCTTTTTAGTAACAAAACGTATTGAAACTGATACTATATTAGGGTATGGATGTCAATACTTCAAAGGTGACCAATGTATACAGCATACAACATAATTCTATTTATAAGCAGCCTTTTTCTGCTCCCCTACTATCTCTTAAAGATGACCTTTACAGGCAAGTACAGGAAAAGTCTCGGGCCTAAATTCGGTCTGATTGAGCCGGGGATTTTAAAAACAATGGAGGGGCATCCCAGGATATGGGTCCACGCAGTATCGGTTGGCGAGGTTACAGCCGCCGCCCCTATTGTCTCTTCTCTCAGAGAAAATTTCCCTTCCGCGTGCATCATCCTGTCCACCAGTACGGAGACCGGTCAGGCTATGGCACGCAGGATGGCTACCGATGCCACATCATATATCTACTACCCTCTTGATATTCCCTTTGTGATAAGAAGAGTATTGGGACTTGTGAGACCGGACATATTTGTCACCGTAGAGACGGAACTCTGGCCAAATTTCCTGCGGATCTGTAAAATGGCAGGCATTAAAATAGTCATGGTTAATGGCAGAATATCGCCACGTTCCTTTAAAAACTACATGAAATTCCGTTTCTTCTGGAAAGAGGTATTGAAGCAGGTCGATGAGATAGGTGTAATATCCGAAACAGATGCCAGCCGAATCAGGGCGCTCGGCGCACTCCATTCTGAGGTACATGTGTTCGGAAATTCAAAGTATGACAGCCTTGCAGCAATGGTAGATCCACAGTTAAAAGAGGAAATTTCAGGAAAGCTCAACATAGTACCCGGATCAATGGTGTTCGTGGCGGGGAGTACCCACGATACCGAAGAAGAAATAATACTTTCGGTCTACCGACGACTCCTTGAAGAATATCCCGATTTCAAGCTTATTATTATCCCGCGCCACGTCGAAAGGAGCAATGAGGTACGTTCTCTTGTAAGCGAAGCCGGATTCCCTGATTGTATAATGATGACCGAGATAAAAAACGGCAAAAAACGTTCAGAGGAAAGAATCATAATCATCGATGTTATAGGGGAGCTCTTCAAGGTATACAGCCTGGCCACCGTTGTCTTCTGCGGGGGAA
>CAYVXX010000009.1:0-44403 GCA_964454305.1 uncultured Syntrophales bacterium
ACAGCCTTTCCGACGCGCGAGCGATTCTAAACCAGAAAGAAATACATATTATAAGCGGTGTCAGAAGGTGTGGAAAATCAACTCTGATGCGCCTCCTGATAGAAAAGCTTTTAGAAGAAGGAGTAAAAAAACAGAACATCCTTTTTCTCAATTTTGAGGATGACAGGTTTGCGGAATTCACCACAGCAGATTTTCAGTTCCTCTACGAGGCATTTCTCGAGGTCGAATCGCCCGTGGGGAGGAAATACTTCTTCCTTGACGAGATTCAGAACCTTCCCGGATGGCATCGCTGGGTCAACAGGCTTTATGAATTTGAAGACATAAAACTCTTTATAACAGGCTCCAACTCATCGATACTGGGCGGCGAAGCCGCGACAGTCTTGACGGGACGAAACAGGATCATGAAGCTCTATCCGTTTTCATTTAGGGAGCTTCTGAGGGCAAACGACTTATCAGTAGAGGAGAGGGATTTTCTCATAACGGAAAAAAGGGCAGAAATTGCAAGGTTATTTAATGATTATCTTGTCTTTGGAGGGTTCCCGGAAATTGTAAAAAGTCAGGACACATCTCTGCTTCAGGAATACTTCCGGGATATCATATTCAGAGATGTTGTCACACGCTATTCTGTCAGAAATGTCCGCGAGATCAGAGAACTTGCGCTCTATCTGGCATCCAATCTGTCATGCATGTCGAGCTACAAGAAACTCAGGGATGCGATATCAGTAAACAGCCTGACCACGGTAAAGAATTATATCGGTTATTTTGAAGACGTATATCTTTTCTTTGCCGCCGGCCTTTTTGATTATTCGCTGAAGAGGCAGATGTACAACCCATCAAAGATGTACTGTGTCGACCATGCGATCGCATCCTCCATCGCGTTTAAATTCTCAGAGGATATCGGAAGGACAATAGAAAATATTGTCTTTATCGAACTGAAAAGAAGGGGGCTTGAGGTCTATTACTGGAAGGACAAAAAAGGCAGAGAATGCGATTTTCTGATAAAAAAGGGGAGGACCATCACAGAAGCGGTGCAGGTCTCCAGTAATATAAGCACAATGGATACCAGGGATAGAGAAATAACAGGCGCTATCGCCGCCGCTGAGGAATTCGGATTAAAAGAAGTAAAAATATTGACCACCGAAGACCTCGGCAGTGAGACAGTAAAAGGGATAAAGATACAGTATATCCCAATATGGCGGTGGCTTTGCAGCTCGGGTTATGAGTTTTAGGTTTTAATAACATATCCGGTTAAGAAGTGATGATATATAAATACCGTTGAATTTTGCCAGAAATAGTCTAAATTGTCATTCCCGTGAAAACGGGAATCCAGTATTCTCAATTAGTTATAGATTCCCACTTCCGTGGGAATGACAGAAAAGGTTAGTTGTGCAAACCTCTCAACCAGAAGAAGGGTGCCATGGACAAACTTGTTTGTCCGTGCAAAAACAAGTGAGAACGGGATAAGTGAATTGCCAGCTTACAAGGCTGGACATCTTCAACAATCTCCTCCAACTCACGCGACGCAAGCGCCTGCGCTTCACGTGATGGGGGAAGGACTAAGGTGGGGGTGAAAAATTTGTCCATGCCACCCTTTTCACCAAACAGACCAGCCACACTAAAATGAAACTTTCAAACAAAAAAATCCTCATCACCGGCGCTGACGGCTTTATAGGCTCGCATCTAACTGAGATGCTTGTGAAGCATGGCGCAAAAGTCAAGGCCTTGAGCTACTACAATTCCTTCAACTACTGGGGGTGGTTGGAGGATATTGATTGCCTGAATGATGTAGAAGTGCTGACCGGTGATGTACGCGATCCCCATTATTGCAAGTACATAACCAAGGGTGTAAACGTAATATTCCATCCGGCGAAATAATCAAACACAACTATTAAAATCGCAGGAACTTGGAAGCGGAGAGAAAATAGGAGACATACAATGAAAACGGTTCTCGTCACCGGTGGTGCAGGTTATATCGGATCGGTTTTAATAAGAAAACTCTTAGATAACGAATATAAGGTAATTTGCGTAGATAATTTAATGCATGGGGGTGAATCGCTGATAGATGTACTGAACAATCCTCATTTTAAATTTCATAAGTGTGATGTTACAGAATATAATCATATTGAAAAAATTCTTAAAGAGTGTGAATACTTTGCCATTATAAATCTAGCGGCTATTGTTGGAGACCCGGCGTGTAAAAATCAGCCTGAGTTGGCGAAAAAGATAAATTTGGACGTGCCTGTTTTCCTCATTAATAAATGTGTCGAATTAAAAATCCCGCGATTCATATTTGCTTCGACGTGTAGTAATTACGGGAAAATGTCTGATCCAGATGGATACGTGGATGAGAACTCTGACATAGCGCCGGTATCTCTTTATGCGGAGCTGAAGGTCAAGGTTGAAGATTATCTTTTGAACGAAGTTTCCAAAGTTGATTACTTTTCGCCCACATCATTAAGATTTTCCACTGTTTATGGATTGTCAAATCGAATGCGTTTTGATCTGACTATCAACGAATTTACAAAAGAACTTGCCTTGGGAAAAGAATTGATAGTGTTTGGCGAACAATTTTGGAGACCATATTGTCATGTGAATGATATCGTACATGCAATATTAATGGTCATAGACGCGCCAAAGGATAAAGTTGCCTATAATACATTTAATGTTGGTGATACAAATGAAAATTATACGAAAAAGATGATAGTTGATGAAATTCAAAGGCATATACAGGACGCAAAGATTAAGTACGTCAAAAAAGATGAAGACCCCCGGGATTACCGTGTCTCATTTGAAAAAATTAAGAAAGATTTGGACTTTGCTATTTCAAAAACTGTTCCGGATGGAATTGTTGAAATTTTGGAGATTGTTAAGCAGGGGATAATTAGCAATACCGAAGAGCAAAGATTTTACAACATACCTCACTGATAATAGTTATGAAAGAAACGGGAACAATTATCAATTAAGCCTTAATGAATACAAACGTAACAAAAATTTACGTTTTTCATGTTTATAGTGTAGCAAACTAAACGTCATCAAAAAAAGCTCTTTATCACCAGGGCCGATGCTATTTAATTCTTATTCTTTCATTTTTCTTTTCCTTCCAATTGTTTTAATTGTGTTTTTTATAATTGGCAGGTGGGGTCACGATCGTGCAGCTATTGCTTGGTTAATAGTCGCATCGCTGTTTTTCTATGGGTGGTTTAATGCTGCATATTTAGTTTTGATATTGGGATCCGTCTTTTTTAATTACATGCTGGGAATGGCACTCTTTAGAAAATCGGCTAATCGGAAGACTCTTTTAACCTTTGGAATTACCATTAATATTTTATTGCTCGGATACTTTAAATATTGCAATTTTTTTATCGAAAATATCAGCAATATTGTGGGCAGTGAATTCCATGTCCAGCACATTCTTTTGCCACTGGCAATTTCTTTCTTTACGTTCCAGCAAATTTCTTACTTGGTAGACATTTATCGTTATGAAGCAAAGGAATGCAGTTTTTTACATTATTGCTTTTTTATTACGTTCTTTCCCAAATTAATTGCTGGTCCAATTGTTCGCTACAAGGAGTTGATACCTCAACTATCCCAGAAAATCATTTGTCGTTTCAATTCAGAGAACATGTCGGTTGGATTAACCATTTTTTTTATCGGATTATTTAAAAAAGTAGTTATAGCCGATAGCGTGGCAGTATATGCCGATCCGATATTTAATGTGGCTGCGAGTGGCAGTATGCTTACTTTTCTCGAGGCATGGGGCGGTGCCTTAGCTTATACATTTCAGCTTTACTTTGATTTTTCTGGTTACACAGACATGGCAATTGGCATAGCACGTATGTTTGGTATATTACTTCCAATAAATTTTTACTCGCCGTGTAAGGCTGTCAATATAATAGATTTCTGGCGGCGATGGCACATTACCTTATCCCGTTTCCTTGGCGATTATCTCTATATCCCCTTGGGAGGTAATCGCAAAGGGGCAACACGCCGATATGCCAATCTAATGATTACCATGGTGCTTGGCGGTTTATGGCATGGGGCGGGCTGGACGTTTGTAGCGTGGGGTGCGCTGCATGGATTATACCTTGTGATCAATCACGCCTGGCATGCGTTTCGCCAACTGTTGGGACAAGATATAAGCAGGAGCACAAGATTAGGACGTGGATTGTCGCAAATATTAACGTTTGTTGTTGTTGCAATTGCGTGGGTATTTTTCCGTGCTGAAAGTTTTAGCGCGGGAGCAAGTATTGTGCAGGCCATGAGTGGAGCAAATGGGATCGCTTTGCATCAAGTCTTGGTTGGCAAGCTGGGTGTGGTTGGGCATATGTTGACAGAGATGGGATTGAGATCAGAGTATATTCTGTTCTATAAATGGGAAGCAATCTGGTTGCTACTATTATTACTTGTCGTATGGTTTTTGCCAAACACTCAGAAAATATTGGTTCGATATAAACCAACATTTGATAGTTATCATGGTAAATTCAAATGCTATGAGTATAATTGGCAATGGTTGCAGTGGAGACCGACATACCGTTGGGCCTTATTCAGCGCATTTGTCACTGTATGCTCAATGTTATGCCTTAACAGGGTCAGCGAATTTCTTTACTTTAAATTTTAAAGATTGCCATGATAATATCGTTAAAATACCATTACTTGAGTTACTATTTGTTTATAACGATAATAGGTGTGCTTGCAGTTGCCGCTACTAATTATTGTGTAGATCCAGCTCAGCTATTTTCTGATGGTAATTATGAGCAGGGGGTGGCAGACATTCTTCTTTCCGGAAATAATGTCGCCAACGTATCGAATTACGATGAACGACTTTTGCAAAAAGCTTATGTAAATAATCTCAAAAGAAGAAACGATGTCATAGTGTTGGGTTCAAGCAGATCAATGCAATTAAGGTCGCATCTTTTTCCAGGCATGTCATTTTTTAATCACGGAGTATCCGGGGCAAGTATTGAAGATTATCTTGCAATTTACGAACTTTATGAGCAGCGGGAATTTGTACCTTCCATTGTTGTATTAGGTCTGGACCCTTGGATTTTGAATCAATATAGTAGACAGAATAGATGGAAATCACTTAGGTGGGAATATTTTAGTATTACTCACCGTCTAAATATTAATCCAGATATTATTAACAGTGACAATGAATCAAAAAAGTTGATGGAACTTATTTCATTACCTTACCTCAAGGAGTCTATAAGAAAGTTTTTGTTTTATAAAAATCAAGGAAAATATTTTCCAACATCAAACTATAATTTGGCTGATAGCAATGTAATTCTTAGGGATGGTTCATACCTTTATAATCGAAAGTACAGGACCAAAACCCCCGAGGAGGTAAAAGCATCGGCAATTTCATATGTAAGTGGCAATAGCATTTATTCTTTGAATAACTTTAAATGCCTTGATAAAAAGGCTTTGATTTCATTAGAAAAGTTTGTAGAATATTTACAAGATAACAATATAAAGGTGATTTTCTTTCTACCTCCATATCATCCATATGTTTATAAATTCATGTCAAAATCAGAGAAGTACAGGATTATACTTGAAACAGAAAATTATTTCAGAAAACTTGCTAACAATAAAGGAATAACAATACTTGGTAGTTACAACCCAAACGATCCATGTTGTTGTAGGCCGGATGATTTTCTTGATGGCATGCATCCTAAAAAGTCATGCTTAAACAATGTGTTAAGAAATGTATCGAATGTTTGGCAAAATTAATTTGTTATCAATAATGCCAAATTCAAAATCAACAATTTATGACAAATAAACCACCATCAAATTCATTTTCAGAGATTATCGATTTTATCAAATCCCTTTACCCGGGCGAAAATCCTGTGCCGCTGCACGCACCCCGGTTTATCGGCAACGAAAAAAAATACGTTCTCGACTGCATCGATTCCACCTTTGTTTCCTCTGTCGGCAGATATGTCGATCGTTTTGAAGAAATGATCTGCGAAATTACAGGCGCGAAACATGTCATAGCCATCGTAAATGGCACCTGTGCCCTGCATGTCGCCTTGAAACTGGCGGGTGTTCAGCCGGGTGATGAGGTAGTTACACAGCCGGTCAGCTTTGTGGCGACGGCCAATTCCATCGCGCACTGTGGGGCGAACCCCATATTCCTCGATGTAGAACGGGAGACATTGGGGCTTGATCCAACCGCTTTAAAGAGTTTCCTGCAAGTCCATGCGCGTATAAGAGAAAATACCTGTTACAATAAAACAACCGGCAATCGAATTACGGCCTGTGTTCCCATGCATACCTTTGGCCATCCCTGCCGCATTGATGAGATTGCCGAGATCTGTAATCATTATCATATACCCGTTATCGAAGATTCGGCCGAATCACTTGGTAGCCTTTACAAAGGCAAACATACAGGTACGTTTGGACTCTTTGGCATCTACAGCTTTAACGGCAATAAGACCGTTACCTGCGGAGGCGGCGGGGCCATTGTGACTAATGATGAAGCTCTTGCAAAAAGGACCAAACACATAACGACAACGGCCAAGTTACCCCATCCATACGAATATGTTCATGATATGACCGGATACAACTATCGCCTTCCGAATCTCAACGCGGCCCTTGCATGCGCCCAATTGGAGCAACTGGATTTTTTCATCGAAAAAAAACGTGGACTGGCTAAGATATACCAGGACTTTTTTGAACCTTTGGGTATTTCTTTCGTCCATGAACCACAACACGCCCGGTCAAATTACTGGCTGAACGCCATCATCCTGCCCGATAGTAAAACACGTGACGAGTTTTTGGAGGTAACAAACGAGGCAGGGGTCATGACACGTCCCATCTGGAGGTTATTAAACAAACTGGAAATGTATAAAGATTGCCAAACCGACGCGCTGACAAACGCACAGTGGCTTGAAGATAGGGTAGTTAATATTCCGAGTAGTGTGAGGATATGAAGAAACCGCGTATTGTTCTCATAGGAGGAGGAGGTCATTGCAAATCGTGTATAGACGTTATTGAGCTGGAGGCAAAATATGAGATAGCTGGAATTGTTGATATAAAAGAGAAGTTACGTCAATCCGTCCTCGGTTATAAAATTTTTGCTACCGATGATGATCTGCCTAATTTAGCAAAAGAGTATCAGTATTTCTTTATAACACTGGGGCAAATTGAAAGTCCGGAAAAGCGTATTAGTCTTTTTAATGATCTTAAAGGTTTAGGGGGGAAACTTCCTGTAATCATTTCACCTTTTGCCTATGTATCAAAACACGCAGAAATTGGAGATGGAACAATAATAATGCATCACGCCCTGATTAACGCTGGGGCAAGGATCGGGAGTAACTGCATTATAAACACTACAGCCCTGATCGAGCATGATGTAACCATCGAGGACCATTGCCACATCGCAACCGGCGCCGTCATAAACGGCGGCGTGAAGGTCGGTTCGGGTACTTTTTTCGGCAGCGGTGCCGTTTGTCGAGAATATATTGAGGTTGGTGAAAATGTGATAATAGGGTGCGGCGCAAAAATTAGCAAGAACATTCCCACCATCAACAAATGAAAAAAGCTTTCATCATCGCCGAAGCAGGCGTCAACCACAACGGCAGTCTGACCATTGCAAAGAAGATGATCAATGTGGCTGCGGAGGCTGGTGCGGATGCGATCAAATTCCAGACCTTTCAAGCGGAAAGGGTGGTAAGCAGACATGCGCCAAAGGCGGAGTATCAAAAGGAGAAAACGGCGAAAGGCGAGTCCCAGTTTGAGATGATCAAAAAGCTGGAGCTGGATGCGGCGGCTCATCAGGAGCTGATCGCGTGCTGTGAAAGAGAAGGCATTCGTTTCCTTTCAACCCCCTTTGATCGTGAAAGCATAAACCTGCTTGATAGGCTTGGCCTTGACATTTTCAAGGTACCGTCCGGCGAAATTACCAACCTTCCGTATCTGCGAAAGATCGGCTCACTCAAGAAAGCAGTTATCCTTTCCACCGGTATGGCGGATCTTAGTGAGATCAGAGATGCCCTTGATATCCTCACGGGTGCCGGGGCGCGATTGGCAGAGATCACGGTGCTCCATTGCAACACGGCATACCCCACGCCATTTGAAGACGTAAACCTTCACGCCATGCTGACGATAAAGACCGAGTTCCCCGGTGTGAAAATCGGTTATTCCGATCACACACCCGGTATTGAAGCGTCTATTGCAGCTGTTGCCATGGGAGCAACAGTCATCGAAAAGCATTTCACACTCGATAAAAATATGGAAGGTCCTGATCACAAGGCATCCTTGGAGCCGAATGAACTCAAAGCAATGGTAACCGCCATACGTAATATTGAGATAGCATTGGGAAATGGAATTAAAAAGCCAACGCCTTCAGAGCTTAAAAATAAGTCTGTTGTACGAAAAAGTATTGTTGCCGCAAGATATATTCGAAAAGGAGAGGTCTTCTCCGAAGAAAATATTACGGTAAAAAGACCTGGCAATGGAATAAGTCCAATGCGGTGGAATGAGATGATTGGTAAAAGAGCAAGCAAAAATTATAAGCAGGATGATTTAATATGAGACGCAAGATTTGCATTGTCACCGGCACCCGCGCTGAATACGGTCTCCTCTACTGGTTGATGAAAGAAATTCAGGGAGATCCCGATCTTGAGCTGCAGCTCATTGCCACCGGGATGCACCTTTCACCGGAATTCGGCCTTACCTATAGGCAGATAGAAAAAGACGGTTTTAAGATTGACAGAAAAATCGAAATTCTTCTCTCTTCGGATACGCCAGTGGGCATTTCGAAATCGATGGGCCTTGGCATGATAGGTTTTGCTGAGGCCTACGAAGAATTGAAACCGGACATCTTGGTTTTTTTGGGAGATCGATTTGAACTTTTATCTGCCGCTTCTGCTGCCATGATTGCCCGTATTCCTATAGCACACTTACATGGTGGTGAGGCCACTGAAGGTTTGATTGATGAACCTATCAGACATTCAATTAGTAAGATGTCTCACCTTCACTTCACGGCCGCGGAGGAATACAGAAGACGGGTTATTCAGATGGGAGAATCCCCTGCCAGAGTGTTCAATGTCGGAGGATTGGGGATCGACAATATTAAAAAACTTACGCTTCTGAGTCGTAATGAATTTGAAGATTCAATCGCTTTCAAGCTCGATCAGAAAAATCTTATGATTACTTTTCATCCGGTCACGCTTGAACACGCCACAGCCAGAGAGCAATTTCAAAATCTTCTGTATGCGCTGGATGAACTCGATAACACAAGATTCATTTTTACAAAACCGAATGCAGATACGGAAGGCCGCGTTATAATCAAGATGATTGATGATTATGTTTCCAGAAACAGCCATAAAGCCATTGCATTTGTAAGTCTCGGCCAATTGAGATATTTATCTGCCATGCAATTTATTAATGGAGTTGTTGGAAATTCTTCCAGCGGGTTTACTGAAGCGCCTACATTTAAGATCGGCACAATCAACATAGGCGACCGCCAACGAGGAAGAATTAAAGCCGATAGTGTCATAGATTGTGAACCTGTGAAAGGTTCAATCCTGACTGCCATCAGGAAACTTTATTCAAAAGAATTTTATAACAAACTGAAAAATGTCAAAAATCCATATGGTGAAGGGGGAGCCGCCGAAAGGATCAATAAATTGCTTAAAGAAACTAACCTCACAGACATTTTAAAGAAAGAATTTCATGACCTGGAGTTTGAAATATGAAAATCTTCTTTATTGGAGCCGTTGAATTTTCAAAATGCGCTCTTGCAAAGTTGATTGAGATGAGGGCTGAAATTATAGGTGTGGCAACAAAAGCAGATTCGCCCTTTAACGCCGATTTCGCAGATCTCACACCTTTATGTAATGAAGCAACTATTCCGTACAGGTTTGTTAATAATGTTAATGATGAGGAAGTTGTTAGTTGGATTAGAAGCTTATGCCCGGATATTGTTTTTTGTTTTGGGTGGTCAGAACTGCTCAAAAGAGAATTACTACATTTAGCGCCGATGGGTGCGGTCGGATTTCACCCAGCGGCATTGCCAGCAAACAGAGGTCGGCACCCGATTATATGGGCATTGGCGTTGGGTTTAGAAAAAACAGCTTCGACCTTTTTTTTCATGGATGAAGGCGCAGACAGCGGGGATATCCTGTCTCAGAAATTCATCAAGATAGAGTATTCTGATGATGCACAGAGTTTGTATTCAAAGATTATCGATACTGCTATGCGACAAATTGAAGAATTCCTGCCCGAAATCAAAAATGGGACATATGAGCGCATGCCGCAAGATCATTCTTTGACAAATAACTGGAGAAAACGCTCAAAAAACGACGGTAAAATCGATTTTAGGATGAGTAGTTATTCTATATATAATCTTGTTCGCGCCCTTACAAAACCATACGTCGGAGCCCATGTAGTATATAATGGAAAGGAATACAAGGTGTGGAAAAGCAAGGAGAAAAAAAGCAAGGCTGTAAATATGGAACCAGGTAAGGTTCTTGCTGTTGAAAATAACATTATTACCGTCAAAACCGGAGATGACGCCGTGGATATTATTGAACACGATTTTAAAGTCATGCCGCTTGTTGGAGAATATCTACTATGAATAAAATCTTGGTAATAGCTGTCCATCCGGACGATGAGTCCCTCGGCTGTGGGGGAACGCTTCTCAAGCATAAGGCTGCGGGCGATGCACTATACTGGTTGATTGTAACTTCCATGAAGAAAGAATGTGGTTTTGAAAAGAGTGCTGTTGAAGCGAGGAGAAAGGAGATTGAAAAAGTCTCCGCAATGTACGGGTTCAAAGGGGTTTATGACCTTGATATTCCGACCATGCAATTGGACGCCATCCCCTTTAGTAAACTCATCGGTAGTATTTCAGATGTGTTTGGAGAGGTTAAACCCAATATCGTTTATCTTCCCTTTAAGAGCGATGTGCATACAGATCACCAGATAGCATTTAAGACCGCTTATAGCTGCACCAAAACCTTTCGATGCCCGTCAATAAAAAAGATCGTGATGATGGAAACACTGAGCGAAACGGAGTTTGCGCCCAGCACGAAAGAAGATAGTTTCGTGCCAAATATGTTTGTGGATATAACCGATTTTATTGACCGCAAGATAGATATTATGAAGATTTACAAGGGCGAATTTGATGCCCATCCTTTCCCAAGAAGCGAAAGAAACATCCGCGCACTGGCAACCTTTCGCGGAGCAACAGCCGGATGTGAATATGCTGAGAGCTTTATGATATTGAAGGAAATAATATAGTTCACCGCAGAGACGCTGAGGACGCAAAAAAAAAGATGGACATTAACAAATTAAGTGGCGAGATTATAGGGGCTGCTATTGAAGTGCATAAAACCTTGGGACCTGGCTTGCTGAAATCTGCTTATGAACAATGCTTATGCCATGAACTGAACCTCCGAGAATTATCATTCGAGAGTCAGAAACCATTGCCTGTAGAGTACAAAGGGGAAAGATTAGATTGTGGTTACAGGCTGGATATAGTTATTGATAATGCTATTATACTTGAATTAAAGGCATGCGAAGCAATTATACCGATACATAAGGCACAACTCTTGACGTATCTCAAATTGTCAGGTCTTCATCTGGGATTGATTTTGAATTTCAACGTGCCCGTTATGCGGGATGGCATAGTGAGAATAGTGAACAAATTAGATGAAAAAAATTTAATCTCAGCGACCTTTGCGTCTCTGCGGTGAGTTATTAAAACCATGAAAGACATAACCATATATCCACAGGCTACAATCAAAGAGGCCATGGAGGTCCTTGATAAAACCGCTGAGAAGGTTCTTCTGGTGGTTGACAATGATCAGGTGCTCCTCGGTACCTTGACCGATGGCGATATAAGACGTCAAATTCTCAAAGGACAGAACCTGATCGATGCCATTGAAAGCGCCTATTATAAAAATCCGATTTTTGTATTCCAGGAAGATTTTGACTCGGAGAAAGTCAAAAAGATTTTTACGCAAAATAAAATTAGCCTAATTCCCATTCTTGACCAGAATCGGAAAGTTGTGGACTACATAACTTGGGAAAAGGTATTCGGGAATAATAGAGACCCAGAAAATCAAAAGCTGGATGTTCCGGTTGTCATAATGGCCGGTGGCAAGGGGACACGCCTTGAGCCGTTTACAAGAGTCTTGCCCAAACCCCTTATTCCTGTCGGAGACAAGCCGGTGATTGATCATATTATTGACAGATTCAGGGTCTATGGAATAAGCGAATTTTATCTGACGATTCACCACATGGCCAAGATCATACGCGCCTATTTTGAAGAAAAAGAACCGGATTATTCCGTGGGCATTGTTGAGGAAGATGAGCCCAGAGGAACCGCCGGAAGTCTTAAACTCCTTGCGGATAAATTGAATAAGCCCTTTTTTGTCTCTAACTGTGACATTGTTATAGAGACCGATTACGCTGATCTTTACCGTTTTCATATGCAAAACAAGTATGACATCACTCTTGTAGCCTCAGCCAAACAGTTTAACATCCCCTATGGAATATGTGAGCTGAACGGAGGGGGCAGTCTGGAGCGGATAGAAGAAAAACCGGAATACAATTTTCTGGTAAATGCAGGAATGTATGTGTTGAATCCCTCTGTCCTTGAACTGATTCCCGACAACAAGTTGTTTCACATTACCCATTTGATAGACAAGATAAAGGAAAATGGGGGACAGGTCGGCGTATATCCAGTCAGCGAAAAGGCCTGGATCGATGTGGGTCAATGGGCGGAATATCGTAAAGCGTTGAAAGTGATGGAGGATATTTGATTTATGCACAAGTATTTTGGCATCATACCAGCGAGAGCCGGATCAAAGGGTATACTTAAAAAAAACTTACAACTTATTGGGGATAAGCCGATGTTGCGGTACACTTTTGAGGCGGTGATTAACTCTGTAGAAATAGATTGCTGTATTTTAAGTAGCGATGACTCTGAAGCGATAAATTTGGCGACAATGATGGGAATTAGTGCTCCTTTTGTCAGGCCACAGGAACTTGCAAGAGACCAGTCTTCGACAATTGACGTAATTGAACACGCTTTGAACTGGTATAAGAAAGAGTATTCAAGTTTGCCGGAAAACATTGTTGTTTTACAGCCTACTTCCCCATTTCGAACTGCTATAGATATTGATAATGCTATTAAGGAATATCAAAGTTGCAATAGCCAGAGTTTAATTTCGGTTTGTGATGTGAGTCAGCATCCGTCAGATTGTATAACAGTAAGAAAGGATGGGAGTTTAGAAAGAATTCCTTTATTGAAAGATGATGCTAAAGAAGGCAGGCAGGGGTATGAAAAAGTGTATTTCATAGATGGAGGTATCTACATCTCTACTGTTGATAGATTTTTAGAAAAGCGAACAATGTTTGATAATCAATCAGCTATCTACGTAATACCAAAAAGTCATGGGATCGATATAGATGATCTGTTTGATTTGGAATTAGCACGTGCAATGATTTGCTATGCAAATAACGCAAAAAATATTTTTGGATGAGGTTAACATGTTCGATTTGCAAAATAGCTTTGAATTTACTCTCAAGAATACAGTTCGTTTTGGTATTGGATTGTCTAAGAATCTCCCCTCCATTATAAAAGAATTTGGATTTAAAAAAGTCGGTTTTATTATAGATAAAAATTTATATGATAATGTTGATTTCTTGAGAGATATAATTTCCGATTGTGAAAAAAAATGTGAATTAGTTATAGTTCACCAATACAATCAAAAATTCGAACCCACTTATCAGTTTTTAGATGAACTGGTAAAAGAGTTTACAAAGGATGGTAAACCAAGAATCGATTGCATTATCGGCATTGGTGGCGGTAGTGCAATGGACAGCGCAAAAGGAATGGCAGTTCTTTGTAAAAATCCAGGTCCAGCAAAAAACTACAAAGGATTTCCTGAAAATATAAATAAGCCCTTGCCATACATTGCAGTTCCGTCAACAGCCGGGACCGGCTCAGAGTTAGTCTATAATGCATCATTTATTGATCATCAAACGAGGGTAAAAATGGGAATCAACGATATTAATAACTACCCCATTCTTGCCATTCTGGATCCTTTATTAGTTTCATCCGCTCCAAGGAATGTTGCTGTTTCGTCAGGCTGTGATGCGTTAGTCCACGCTCTTGAAAGTTTTGTTAGTGTTAAGGCAAACTACATTACTCGCATTTTTTCAAAACAGGCATTTGAATTAATAATAAACACACTTCCAGTTTTGGTTTATGATTTAAAAAACTTGCAGCTATGGGCAAAGATGCAGTGGGGAGCCTATCTTGCTATGGTTGGTTTATCGAATACATCCAGCGGACCTGCTGGTGCATTATCCTACTGTCTTGGAACCAATTTTAATGTTCCTCATGGAATAGCAGGTGCAGCATTCATCGGTAAAATCACACGGTTAAACCATGAGCTCGGGTATTATGGATATTCGGAGCTCTTTCCACACATTAATCATTTTGATAGTAATATAACAGATCAAAAAATTCAGAGTGAAATAGTTGTCAAAGTTATTGAAGATTTCTTAGACGCATTAGAAATTCCCCATGATCTCACTGGTTTTGGGGTTACACCTGAAGATTACTCTTTACTTTACAACTTTGCTACTGAAATTGCCGCAGGGGCTTTTGATTTTAATCCGATCAGATATGATAATGACACAATATCTAAGCTTATTAAAAAAATGCTGAGGATGGGTTGATAAATGCCTTATCACAAACATGTATTCGACTCAGAAAAAAAAGAATTCGTGGGTGATTTTGAAAAAATGTATGCCAATGAAGATGCAGAAGGTTATGACCCATGGCATTCTTCAACCCTTACCCTTTTGTCTAAATTAATACATTCCCAAATTTTAAATTCCTATAACTTTAACCGTATATTGGACTTTGGTTGTGGCAAGGGAGCGTTTACGCATCTGCTAAAAAAGAGGAACAACTATGTCTTGGGTTTAGACATTAGCTCGACCGCTATTGAAAAAGCGAGAAGTATGTATGGTAACGATGTTGATTTTTCCGTGATTAAAGACAATGATTTTAAACCTTTTATAGACAAAAAAGTTGACTGTACCATTTGCTTGGAAATACTTTCATATATTGACCACTGGCAAAAAGTTTTAGCGGATATTTCCACTTTTACTGAATATATATATATATATCACTTTATATCCCTCCCAACCCAATAGGATACGTTAAATCACATGAAGATTTGAAGTCCGAAATGTCCAAGTATTTTAAAATAATAGAAGAGCTTATTTACAATAGAGAAAGTATATTCATTTTAGGAAGAACATTAAATCGAAAGGATTGATAACCATGCCAGGATTTGAATTGATTGGTGAAGAAGAACGACAAGCGATTAATGAATTATTTGATGATGGCGGGGTATTGTTTGCGCACGGGTTTGATAATATCCGTAATGAGAGATATCGGGTTAGAGAATTTGAGAGAGCTTTTGCCGATTATTTGGGTGTGAAATATGCCCAAGCTGTTTCTTCTGGGACAGCGGCTGTAAAAGTCGCATTGGTTGCTTTGGGTATAAAGCCGGGGGACGAAGTTATTACTCAGGCCTTTACATTTATTGCCACTGTCGAAGCAATTATGGATATCGGTGCCGTTCCCGTTATTGTAAACATAAATGACAGCTTAAATATGGACCCTGTGGAACTTGAAAAAGCGATAACTCCAAGAACAAAAGCGATTATTCCTGTCCACATGCTTGGAGTAGCAGCTGAACTGGATAAGATTCTCCCAATTGCTAAGAAATACAATATTCCTGTGTTGGATGATAATTGCGAGTCATTAGGGGCCGATTGGGGCAATGAAAAGCTTGGTATTCAGAGCGATATTTGCACATGGAGTTTTGATGCGGGGAAAGTGATCATAGCGGGTGAGGGAGGAATGGTAACGACAGACAATGAAGATTTATATCTTCTGGCAAGAGAATATTCTGATCATGGCCACGAAAATAATCCTAATTTCCCACGAGGCCGGGACACACATCGTATTTATGGGTTTAATTATCGTATGACGGAGTTGCAGGCAGCTATTGGTTTGGCACAATTAAAAAAACTGGATTATATCGTTGAAACAAATAGGAGGAATTACCAGATATATTTTGAGAGCCTTCAAAGATGGAATGGATTAACATTCAGACGGATTCCCGAGAAGTGTCTCCCGTTATGTGATTGTCTGATATTTTCTTTTCATGAAATAGGCCAGGCAGAGGAATATGTTCGTTTAATGTGCGAAAATGGATTGGGAACAAAAAATGTTCCGGACGCGATTGAGTGGCATTTTGCCAGGTATTGGGATCATATTTTTTCTAAATTTGGATTTACAAAAGAGCAACTGCATGAATACACGGCGCCATCAGCGAAATTACTGGATAGAAGTGTGGCTATACCTATTATGGTAAAAACAAATATTGATCAACTTCATAAAAATGCAGAGATGATTCATGATTTAGCAAAACAGGTCCTTTGATGATGTGGAGTAATCCTAATGGAACTCTTAATCCAAAGCCACACTTTGCGTTCAAGCAGTTGAAGCTACAACCATTTTCGCAGAATCATATCCCCTATGCCACTCAACTTAGTTATGAACGGCGATAAAGCGCTCTCCGGATCTCCAGTTTACTCATGAAATATGAGCAAGACCACTAAAATAATATATTTCATTGAATCCCCTTTCAATCAAAGAGACTATAAAAGATTTGGTGTTGAAACTTTTATTCAAGATGGATTTGAAGTTTACGTATGGGATTTTACGCCATTTTTACGTCCACAGGTTGATAGCTCAGTAATTCCACCTGATCCTATCGAATACAAAAATTTTATGCGTTTCAATAGCAAAAGGGATGCTATTACTGCCATAAGCAAGGAATGGGGAGATTGTTTTGTTGTTAGTTTAATACCTTATCACATTGGCACTTTTAGCATATTCAGGCAGATATCGAAGAACAAAATTCCGTATAGTGTATTCATATCAAATTCCATCCCTAATCCATATAGCAACAAGAGCAGGAAGAACTTATTTAAGAAAATAAGGCGCCTTACTCCCAAGAAACTAATCAACCACTTCTTTATAAAGATACCGCCCTTCCTATTTGGAGTAAGTCCCGCTACTTTTGCGTTAGCAGGAGGCGCCAAGAGTTCAATTAAGATGTCCCTTGTAAATCGTAAGACGGAGGTGATCTGGATTCACACATTAGACTATGATATCTATTTAGATGATAAAGAAAGTGTCCAAGGCGAAACAAAGATGGCCGTTTTCTTAGATGAATATTTTCCGTTCCATCCAGATTATATTCACATGGGAACAACTCCATCCGTAACTCCTGATGAATATTACCCTCTCTTGTGTAAATTGTTTAACTACATGGAGGAAAAGTTGGGTTTAAATGTTGTCATTGCTGCCCATCCCCGTTCACACTACGAAAAATTGCCGGACTTTTTGCACGGACGAAAGGTGATACGAGGGAAGACAGTTGAATTAGTAAAGGATTCAAAGCTTGTTATTCTGCATTGCAGTACTGCCATAAATTTTCCTGTGCTATACAAAAAACCTATGATTTTCGTTACGATGGACAGACTCGAAAAAACCGTATATGGAGGTTACATTTCAAAATTCGCATCTTATTTCAGAAAGACGCCAATTAATATCAGCAGAAATGCAGGTATTGATTTGGAAAGGGAGCTTTTCGTCTATGAAGAAGGGTATGCCAAATATAAACACGACTTTATTAAAATAGAGGGAACCGAAGAGACACCCTTTTGGCAAGTAGTTGTCAACAAAATAAAATCTCTTCATAGCGGTTCATTGAGCAATTCAGTTAATTTAAGGAATGGGTGATTAAATAATGTTGAACAATAAAACGATACTAATTACAGGCGGTACCGGCTCGTTCGGGAAAAAATGCACTGAAACTATTCTAACGCGCTACAGGCCAGAAAGGCTTATAATATTCAGTAGAGACGAGCTTAAGCAGTTTGAGATGGCACAGACCTTTTCAAAAGAAAAATATCAGTGTATGCGTTATTTTATAGGAGACGTTCGGGATAAGGAAAGATTATACAGAGCGTTTAGCAATGTTAATATCGTTATTCATGCAGCTGCATTGAAACAGGTTCCGGCAGCTGAATACAACCCTTTTGAAGCTGTGAAAACAAATATTCTTGGCGCCCAGAATGTGATCAATATAGCTATTGACCAAGGCGTTAGAAAGGTAATTGCTCTCAGTACCGACAAGGCTGCTAATCCGATAAATCTCTACGGTGCAACAAAACTCTGTTCAGATAAATTGTTTATAGCAGGAAATTCTTACGTTGGACATGACGAAACTATCTTTAGCGTTGTTCGATATGGAAACGTAGCTGGGAGCAGAGGAAGTGTCATCCCTTTTTTTCTTAAAGAGAAAGAAAAGGGGGTTTTGGCAATTACTAACCCTCGAATGACTCGTTTCTGGATTACTCTGGAACAGGGTGTGAATTTTGTTCTTAAATGCCTTGAGATTATGGTTGGTGGCGAGCTTTTTGTTCCCAAAATTCCGAGCATGAATATGATGGAACTCGCTAAAGCTATTGCCCCTGAATGCAAAACGAAAATTGTCGGGATCAGGCCCGGTGAAAAACTTCATGAAGTTATGGTACCGAAGGATGACGCGCATAGAACAATCGAGTATGAGGACAAATATATAATCAAGCCGGATTTCAGATTTTTCGAACACCGTTTTAATTCCAATGACGGAAAGCCTGTTCCGGAAGGATTTGAATACAATTCCGAAACTAATCCATGGAAACTCAGCATTGATGAAATGAGAGATATAATTAAAAATCTATGATTCCCTATGGCAGACAGACAATTGATGAAGATGACATAAAAGCTGTAGTTGATGTTCTTCGTTCTGACTGGCTCACTACCGGCCCAAAGGTGGCGGAATTTGAACAGGCAGTTGCTGATTATGTGGGCGCAAAATATGCGGTGGCGGTAAGCAGTGGAACGGCCGCCCTTCATGCCGCTATGTATGCTATTGGAATTGGTCCTGGCGATGAAGTGATTGTGCCTCCAGTTACATTTGCTGCCAGCGCGAATTGCATCGTTTATCAGAGTGGCAAACCGATCTTTTCTGATGTGGAACCCGACACACTATTGCTTGATCCTGAGCAGATTGAAACAAAAATTACATCAAAAACCAAAGCAATTATAGCAGTAGATTATGCGGGTCAACCCTGCGATTATGATTTCCTAAGGAAAATTGCTGACAAAAACAATCTCATTCTGGTGGCCGATGCCTGCCATGCGCTTGGAGCGGAATACAAAGGGAAAAGAGTTGGCACTCTGGCTGATCTTAACATCTTCAGTTTCCATCCTGTAAAACACATAACCACTGGTGAAGGTGGAATGATTACGACTGACAATGCCGATTATGCCAATCGTATGAAGATCTTCCGAAATCACGGCATCACCACGGATCACCATCAGCGAGAGCAGCAGGGTTCGTGGTTCTATGAAATGGTGGATATTGGATACAACTACCGCATGACTGACTTCCAGTGTGCTCTTGGCATATCCCAATTGCAAAAGCTGCCGAAGTTTTTGGAACGAAGGCGCATGATAGCTGCTCGGTATGATGAGGCATTTGCTTCAATGCCAGAGATTGCCCCGCTTGCTGTGCTCCACGACGTTTCACATGCTTATCATCTCTACGTGGCCAAAATAAATTTTGAGGCCATTAAGATTAACAGAACAAAACTTTTTTTGGCCTTGCGCGAAAATGGCATCGGTGTGAATGTCCACTATATTCCAGTCCATTTGCATCCGTTTTACAGGAATAAGTTTAATGCTGAACCAGGATTATGTCCAGTTGCCGAAACTGCTTATGAGCAGATTATTTCGCTGCCTATGTTTCCCGGCATGACGGATCATGATGTAGAAAGGGTTATTACAAGCGTAATAGAATCAATCAATGGTAAACACTGTTGACGTAGAAAAATACTGATGAAACGAAAATGAGCATTGTCGCAATTATTCCCGCACGTGGCGGAAGCAAACGCATACCGAATAAAAATATTAGATCATTCGTCGATCAGCCTATTATTTCATATTCAATAAAGGCTGCCCAAGAAACAAACTTGTTTGACAGAATCATTGTTTCTACAGACTCCGAGGAAATTGCCGAAGTAGCGAAAACCTGTGGCGCGGAAGTGCCTTTTATCCGACCAGCTGAACTGGCAGATGATTTTACCGGTACAGTTCCCGTGTTACTTCATGCGCTGGATTGGCTGAATGAACATGGCTTCGCAACAGATTATTTTTGCTGTATTTATGCAACGGCCCCATTTGTCCAGCCGGAGCACATAATAGAAGGGTTCAACCTCCTAAAGAAAAGAAACGCCGTAACTGCTTTTTCTGTAACGACATTCCCTTATCCCATATTCAGGGCTCTGAAAATCGGTAACAATGGCCGCATTGACATGTTCTGGCCTGAGCACGAAAATTCCAGATCAAATGATCTGCCGGAGGCATATCACGATGCGGGCCAGTTTTATTGGGGAAATACAGAAAAATTTATGAGTGAAAAAACATTATTTTCGTCAGATGCCGCTCCTGTTGTAATCCCTCGTTATCTTGTCCAGGATATCGACACTCGAGAAGATTGGGAAACAGCCGAAAAAATGTACTCGGTCTTGCAGATGGATAAGATCAAATGAATAAGAATCTGATTATCCGCGCAGACGTTTCCGTTAAGATCGGCACGGGTCATGTCATGCGCTGCATCGCATTGGCCCAGGCCTGGCAGGATCAGGATGGTGATGTGACTTTCATGAGCCACTGTGACAGCGAAACCTTACGCCAACGTATCCTTGATGAAGGCTTTGACTTTATCCCCATTGAAAAACCATATCCTGATCCAGATGATTTGCACTCCACATTAGAAATTTTATCAGCTATGAGCCAACAGCTATCAGCTACTCGCCCGTGGCTTGTTCTTGACGGTTACCACTTCGCCCCGGATTACCAGAAAGCAATAAGAGGAAATGGCTACAAATTGTTAGTCATTGACGACATGGCCCATCTTGATCATTACCACGCGGATATTTTGCTCAATCAGAATATTCAAGCTCCAAGTCTGCGCTATTCCTACGACAAGGATACAGTGAAACTTTTGGGCTGTGAATATGCTTTGCTTCGCAGGGAATTTTTAAAGTACAAGGATTGGAAACGGAAAATTCCCGAAAAGGCACAGAAAATCCTGGTAACTATGGGTGGATCAGATCCGTACAATGTAACGTTGAAAGTTATCAGGGCATTGAATAGTTTGAATGTTACCGACCTTGATGTGAGAATTGTCGTAGGTCCTGCAAATCCTAATATTAAGAGTCTTGAAAATGAGCTTCACCTTTCACCTTTCATATTTCACCTTCTACACGGTGTAGGCGATATGTCGGAGCTTATGGCTTGGGCAGACATGGCTGTTTCAGCCGGGGGCAGCACTTGCTGGGAAATGTGTTTTATGGGCTTGCCAACGATTCTAATTGTGACCGCTGATAATCAGGAGGGAATCGTAGCAGGACTGGATGAAATGGGGGTGGGTAATAGTTTAGGCTGGTTTTCAGAAGTATCTGTTTTGAATATTTCACGATCATTGAATTGTATATGTCAAGATCATAGAACGCGAGAAATGATGAGTCTGCGAGGGAATAAATTAATTGATGGAAATGGGGCTTCGCGAGTTATAAATGTGATGAAGGATGTAGCAAACTAATAGTCCTTTACGGAAATGGGGATATCTCAGTTATGTCAGTAGTTACAATTGGTGATTTCAAGATTGGAGAAGATTTTCCGCCTTTCATAGTAGCCGAAGCAGGAATCAATCATAATGGCGAACTTGAGAAGGCCTATGAAATGATTGAGGTCGCAAAGTCTGCCGGGGCTGATGCGGTTAAATTCCAGACTTTTAAGGCAGAAGAGTTTGTGGGGAGCCCAAAGCAAACATATAGTTATAAATCGCAAGGTAAAGAAATAACTGAATCCATGCTGGAAATGTTTAAGCGTTATGAATTTTCTCGCGACGAATGGTTCAAGATCAAAAAAAAATGTGAAGAAGTCGGTATCATGTTTTTGTCCACGCCTCAAAATCGCTCAGATCTTGATTTATTATTAGAAGTTGGAATTTCGGCGATCAAGGTTGGTTCTGATGATTTTACGAATCTACCTTTATTAAAAAGCTATGCGGCTACCAACTTGCCAATGATTATCTCTTCAGGAATGTCAGATTTAGCGGAGGTACACCAGGCCTTGGAAGTGGTGGGCGCTATGGATGGATACCCAACCATTTTACTGCTATGTACTTCTCAATATCCAACTCCACCTGAGGACGTGAATTTGCTTAAACTAAAAACATTGGCAAATTCTTTTCCCATGGTGGTAACGGGGTTTTCCGATCATACGCAAGGTCCGCTTGCGTCATCATTAGCTATTGCAATGGATGCCAGTTTCTTTGAAAAACACTTTACACTTGATCATAACCTGCCAGGGCCGGATCATTGGTTCTCTGAAGATCCTGATGGATTGAAAGAATGGATTGTTTTCCTCAGAACGGCATATACGATGATGGGAAGTGCAATTGTGAGAGCTACTAAAGCTGAACAAGCAATGAAAAAATTAGCACGCCGTAGTATTGTTGCAATCCGTGATATCAATCCAGGAGAAACCCTTACACTTAGCAATATCGGTTTGAAAAGACCGGGTAATGGCCTCCCCCCGTCTCTCCTTGATCAAGTTCTAGAGTCTAAGGCTATCACAAAAATTTATAAGGGAACCTGCTTGCGATTTGGAGACTTTGAAGAATGGATTTAAAAGAATTTGAAGACCTTTTTTCATCCCTAACTCAAATAAAGAAGAATCGATTTCACCCACTCGTATGGATAAATGGTGAACCGCAAATTGGAGAAAATGTCTATATTGGTGGAATGTCTGAAGTAAATGCAAAAGGGGCAAGGGTAATAATTGGAGATAACTGCGATATAGCTTCATTTGTTGCAATTAATTGTTCCGATTCACATAAGAAATGTATTGGTTTATCTGAACAAGTCGAATGTCAGGATATTGAAATAGAGAACAATGTATTTATAGGGTCTCACAGCGTTATCAAAGGTGGAGCACATATTGGTCATCATTCTGTTATTGCAGCAGGAACAATTGTTGAAGGGGTTAAAATTCCACCGCACTCTTTAGTTTGGGGAAATCCTATGAAGGTAAAAAAGGCTTATTACCTTAAAAAAATGGTGAAAACAAGGTAAACAATGATTCCCCATAATAAACCGACTTTAGGAAAAGAGGAAGAAGAGGCTGCTTTAAGAGTGATCAGGTCGGGATGGCTTGCCCAGGGTCATCAAGTTAATGCTTTTGAAGATGAATTTTGTCAATTTCTAAATTTACCTCAAGGGCATGCGGTTGCTGTCTCAAGTGGCACAGCAGCTTTGTTTTTGGCACTCTGGGCGGTCAATGCAAATAACAAAACAGTGGCTTTTCCGGTATATGCATGTTCGGCTTTAAGAAATGCGGTATCAATGGCAGGGGCAAAGGAATACTTGGTTGATGTAGCAGAAGGTTTGCCCAATATTGATTTTGAAAATGTACGGAAAAATAAGCCTGACATAGCTATCCTGCTTCATATGTTTGGCATTCCTGTTGATTTTGATACCCCCGAAGGGGTTAATATTATTGAGGATTGCTGCCAGTCATTAGGGGCAACAGTCGATGATAAGGCTACGGGTTTAAAAGGGGATTTAGGTATATTTTCATTTTACGCCACAAAACTAATTACCTCCGGCGGACATGGGGGAATGGTAATTTCTAAAGAAAAACATTTGATTGATGTGATTCGTGATTACAGAGAATTTGACTGTAGAAATGATGATAAAAAGCGGTTTAATTTTCAGATGACCGATTTACAAGCCGCTATTGGACGCGAGCAATTACGGAAGTTACCTGATTTTCTAAATAGACGTGAAGAAATATTTGCAATGTATAAAGATGCCGGCTTAGACTTACTGGATGTAAAAGAAGAAGATCGGGGTAATTTAATTCCGATAAGATACCGTGCAGTGTTAAAAACAGATCGGCCTGAGGAAATAATTGAACGGCTATCTGAAAATAATATAAAAGCAATCGTACCAATTGAGGATTGGGAATTACTGGGAGATTCTTCCCGATTCCCAAATGCATTGCAAATGACAAAAAAGACGGTTTCAATTCCTTGCTATCCGTCATTAACAGACACGGAAGTAAATAAAATTATTCAAGTAATGGGGTTATCATGATATTAACAGCTCATCAACCTGTTTATTTGCCGTGGCTTGGGCTATTTCATAAAATTGCCGTGGCAGACAACTTTTGTTTTTTCGATGACGTACAGTATCAACCAAAGGATTGGAACAACAGAAATAAGATAAAATTCAATGACGGAATTGCTAATTGGCTTACGGTTCCTGTTCTCCGCAAGTCTTATTTGGATTACTCATACCTTGAGATGAAAATTAACAATTCAATCCCCTGGCAAAGGAAGCACTGGCGTACAATTAAATTAAATTACAGCAAGGCACCATACTTTGACTTATATGCTAAAGAACTGAGTAAGTTTTACGAAGTGCATTGGAAATATCTTTGTGATTTAAATTATGAAATGCTGTTGTTTTTCCTTGATGTACTTAACATTTCCATTCCGATTGTTAGAATGAAGGATTATAGTTTCAGAGGGGAAAAGAGTGACCTTGTTATTGATATGTGTCGTCAACTTGAGGCAGATATTTATATCTTCGGTGAACAAGGGAAAAATTACGCAGATATAGAAGCATTTCTAAAAGCAGGAGTCTTGCCAATTTTTCAAAAATATCAGCACCCGGTTTATCCTCAATTACATGGAAATTTTATCTCACATCTCTCAATAGTTGATTTATTATTTAACTGTGGACCTGAGAGTCTTAAAATACTTATGTCAAATAATTTGCGTAAGGATGACGTAGAACTATGAAAAGGCTAAAGAGTTTCGATAAGAGTTGGGAAGATAATATTTACTCTAAAGGCAATCAACTGAATAGATATCCTTATACAGATCTAATCTCATATGTTTATAGACTTTTTGGTAAAGAGCTGAGGGCTGAAAAGGTTTTACGGGTATTGGAACTGGGGTTTGGAGGAGGTAATAACATCCTTTTTTTTGCTCAAGAGGGGTTTGAAACATATGGGATCGAAGGCTCACCTTCGGCACATGCATTTGCATCTCAGCAAGTAAAGGAGAAAAACCTTAAAGCCGAGTTAGTTCTTGGAGATTTTATTAAATTACCGTATAGCGATAGCTTTTTCGATTTGGTTATAGATAGAGAAGCGGTTTATTGTAATGTTCCTGGTGCTATTAGAAAAATTATTAAAGAAGTTCATCGTGTTTTAAAACCAGGTGGGCGATTTATCACATTTATGTACTCTTTAGAACATGGAAGTCGGTTGTTGGACAATGGCAAATTGATTGACACAAATACTTATATTTTTGATCAGGGGAAATTTTCAGGAACAGGGATAACGCACTTCTTTTCAAAGGAAGAGATCCAAAATGAATATCTTAAGGATTTTGAAATCGAGTTTATACGTCATTTGCGCGCAGATACCCTTGTACCGGCGCAGCAAAATGAATATGCGGAATACCATACTTGTGCACGAAAGAAATCAAAGAAGTAGTGAAATCTTGGTTATGGAGGGTGGTTATGGAGAAAATGATAAAGAGAACTGAGAAAGAACATGAATATAAAGAAAAAAATGGGAAGTTTTTTTCTGAGGCAAGCGGTTCAATTTCAGACAAATTGAATAACTTTACGAGATTTGTTGATCGACAAACCCTTGCGACTTTTCTTTATAAATATGAATTATTCAAAAAAGTTTTAGATGTTCAGGGTTCAGTTCTTGAATTCGGAGTATTCCGTGGAGGAGGGAGTTTCGCCTTTGCACATCTGAGTGCAATCCTAGAACCATACAATTATCAACGCAGAATAATTGGGTTTGATACTTTCGAGGGCTTTCCTGAGGTTTCTGAGATTGATACATTATCAAGTCCAGATCTTAGCCCACAAAAAGGAGATTTTGCTACGCATGATAAGTTTTATGAAGAATTGATGCAAAATATTGATCTGTTCAACATGAACCGATTCTTGAATAATGTTGAAAAACTAATGTTTGTTAAAGGCGATATCAATATCACCTTCCCCAGGTTTCTGGAAGAAAATAAACATGTTGTGGTCTCTATAGCATATTTCGACTTGGATATTTACCTTCCAACTAAGAATACGTTGGAACTTATACTGTCTCGAATACCCAAGGGAGGAATTATTGCCTTTGATGAATTAAATAACCCGGACTGGCCGGGAGAAACACAAGCAGTGATAGAAGCAGTAGGTATTAATAACCTTCGGTTGAAAAGGGCTACTTTCGAGCCATGCCGAAGTTATTGTGTAGTTGAATAATGATTGTACTTAAACAGAACGAGGTGGAATAATAAATTGAAGAAAAAGCGGTCAATCCTTGTTGTTGCTGCACATCCTGACGACGAAGTCCTTGGTTGCGGTGGAACAATCGCCCGTTTGACCGAAGAAGGACATGATGTGTACGTGGCTATTCTGGGTGAAGGAATAACATCACGTTATGAAAAGAGTGAGCAAATCGATCAAGGAATAATAAAAGAGCTTCAAAACCAATCACGGCGGGCATCGAAGCTGTTGGGCGTAAAAGAGGTGTTTTTATACGATTTTCCCGACAACCGGTTTGATACTGTTCCGCTACTTGATATTGTTAAAACAATTGAAAAATTGATAAATCGATTCCAACCGCAGATTGTCTATACACATCACGGAGGCGATCTTAACATCGATCATGTTATCACACATCGTGCCGTTATGACAGCCACCCGCCCAGTAGAAAACCGTCCTGTAAAAGAACTATATGCTTTCGAGGTGCCATCCTCAACCGAATGGGCCTTCGGCCACTTCAAGCCATCCTTCCAACCAAATGTGTTCATGGATATCAGCACTACATTGGAAACAAAAATCCAGGCAATGCAGATTTATGAAAGCGAGGCACGCCCTTTTCCTCATCCCAGGTCTTCGCAGGCGCTTCGCGTTATTGCAGAGAAATGGGGAAGTAGTGTCAGTCTCCATGCGGCTGAGGCATTTCAACTTATTCGAAGTATTATGTAAATCAAAGATACCGAGTCATGAATTGTAAGAATTTATTAATTATCGAGCAATTGTCATTTATGTCCCTAACATATGCTCTTTTATTTAGAATGCTGGGTTTTAAATCTATTTTTTTAAAAGTAAGTCGCAGATTAAAAAATGAAAAGTTTTTAAACTTATTAAGTGGCATAGATATTTCTATTGTAGATTATAGTAGTTTCAAATATTACGATTGGTCAAAACTCGTTTCATTGAGTACTCAACTAAGCAAAAATGTATACTCGAAAATGTTTGATAATAATGAACTGAAAAAATATGAAACTTTTTTTCAGGAAGTGGAGGAAATAGATAAAAAACTAAAAGTTGTAATTATTAATATATTAATTGGGATGTTTGGTGGTTTGGCTGAAGTTTTGATTTGTGCTGAGTATTACAAGAAAAAATTTAAGCTTATTCATATTTATACAAAAAACAATGGATTTGTTAGGATTGCACTTGGCGACGAAGAATATCAAAATATTAAAAACATATCCCCATCAGCCTTTTTCTATTTTCCTGTCATTTTCACATTGGCACGAAGAGCAGCCTCACTCGCTATCAAATACCTCCTACGTTTGTTTAAACGCAGTTACCTTTACGATAATAAAAATATGTTGAATGAACAAAAGCAAGATTTTTCAAAATATGAAGTGTTATATTTCCCACATCAGGGAGTGGCTTATGGCGATTTATTTCTTAAAGATCAATTTTATATGAGCGATTCATCTTGCCCATTCCATAGAAGAAACATTCTTCACATTGAATACCAGAAGCTGGCAGATGAAGAAACAAACAAGAATATCGTTTCATTTTACGAGGAGAATAATATCCCGTACTGTTACACCCCCGGTTTTAACCTATATGGTTTGAAAAACAGATTATTTCGTAATCTCAGTTACTTGTTAAACAGAAACATGTTTAGGAGAAATGGTAGTTTTTTGAAAGCGATTTTAGTGCTATACGTTTACAATCAATATAGTGGTTACTTTCGATTTTTATCGAAATTTAAGAATGCAAAAATAGCATTGGTCGGTTACGATATATTATTCCCCAAAGTTCTAAGTATGGCGCTTTCAGCAAAAGGCATTATAACTATCGCTACACAGGAGAGATTGGTGACGGGATATTATAATAACTTTAATGTCATGCTTGATTATTACTTTGTGCTAAATGAGTCAATTAAGGACAGATTATATTCAAGCGAGGCCTCTTATGTGAAGACAGTGGTTCCAATTGGCCCCATAAGGAGCGATTTGCTGAATGGATTTAAAAAAAAATCCTATGATTCTAAAATTGTAGATAAAAAAAAATATAAATTGGTTATCGCCTATGATTTCCATTCGGTAAAAGATTATTTTGAGGCCAACTCAAGTCAGGCTATTAATTGGGAAAACAATTTGCTTTTCTACAATGACTTAATAAAGTTGTCAAAAGATTTCCCAAATATTTATATTATTATCCGAGGAAAAAATGACGACTGGTGCTCTCTTCCTGCATTTTCAAAGGTATATGAAGAGATAATAAGTAGACCAACTATTGAGATTAATAGAGATTATAGTGAAATGGATATTTCTTATAAGCTGGCATCGCAGGCTGATTTAATAATCGCCAAGCATACATCTATTGGCGACGAAGCTTTGGCCTGTGGAATCCCAGTGTTATTTCATGATTATTTGCAAAACATGAAACAAATGGTCTCATCGGTTTTTAATTATGATAACTATCCAGTATTTGTTTATTCATATAGCGATCTCAAATCCAGGGTTCAAAGTATTATCAATGGTACCGACCCTTTAAACTCAGATTTATTGGGAAAAATGAAAAGGGATTTTTTTGCAATACCCGAAAACGGAACAGTAAAAGAAAGACTGCATGCTGAGTTGACTAAAATATACTTGAATAAGATAAAAGAAGATAAAAATTGGCTCAGATAAGATGACAGGTTTTGTTGTGCGGTTTGGGCTTGGTATAGTTTCAAGGAATGTAACTTTTGAAAAACGATTTTAAAGTCATTTTTTGGTTTTTAAAACCTTATAAGCGTCAGGTATTCTTAATTTTCCTCTTCTTATTCATTTATTCCTTACTGGAAACCGCAAGTATAGGCGCTTTTTATCCTTTTATTAATAGTGTTCTATCTGGAAGCACTGGTGCAATAAACAGCGGGGGTAAGGTATTAGATTGCATCAACTCTGTTGTAAGATTACTACCGATTGAAGACAAGATTATAGCTGCAGGTATTTTTTTGCTCATATTGGTCACTGGAAGCAATCTGTTTGGCTTTTTTGCTGAAAGTGTTGCTACCTGGTATCGGTATAAACTTTTTGCCGATTTCTTGAATAGAGTGTATCGGAAGCTTATGAATAATCAACATCAATATTTTCTGGAGAAAAAACAGGGAGACTTATTATATGTCGGCATGAATGCATCTCAATCAGTTGGTGAAATGCTTCTTTATTTTCCTAAGGTCGGGATAGAGTTTTTTAGAATAATGGCAATAGCGGTGCTCCTAATTAGTATTTCTCTGAAAATAACCTTTCTGATATTCATAATTGTCTTATTGTTTGGTCTGTTAATACACTATTTATCAGCGAAAGTCATCTATCCCATCGCTGTTGGACTTCAGAAGGCACAATCAGAGATAACGTCCGTTTTTTCTGAATCAGTTGCAGGCATAAGACAGATAAAGACATTCGATAATTTTAAATATTGGTATAAACGCTTTAAAGATCAGACCTACAAAGGAAGAATGCTTTCAACAAAAAACATGGTTTGTAGCTATATCCCCGCAAAATTAGGTCAAATCATTGGAGTATTGTTTATTGTTTTGTCTATACTTTTTATAAAGCTGTATGATCCCATGCATTTTAAAACATTCCTTCCAATTATTGCTGTTTATGTCGTTGCATTGCAGAGATTGATGCCGTCGATATCCAACATCGGAAATCACTGGATGGGATTGAAAGGGCTGGCTCCGCGATTAAGGCTGACATACGAAACACTGATAGATGAAAAATATTTGATAGATGAGGGGGAAAGACATTTTTCCGGTTTGAATAAGGAGATTAAACTGGAAAATGTTTCATTTTCGTTTCCAACTAAGGAGGATGTATTAAACAAAATAAATTTAAATATTTCGAAGGGTCAGACAGTAGCATTTGTTGGTGAATCTGGAGCTGGCAAATCTACCCTGGTTGATTTATTTACTCGCCTGAATAAACCAACAGAAGGAAATATATTTGTTGATGGAATTGATTATACAGAACTTTATCTATCTGATTGGTTAAAACATATTGGGATGGTAAGTCAGGATACATTCATATTTCATGCATCCGTTAGAGAAAATATAAAAATGGGGAAACTTGATGCAACTGAAGAAGAAATGATAAGGGCGGCAGAAATTGCTGATGCTCATAAATTCATAAAAGAAATGGTGGCAGGATATGATACGATAGTAGGAGATCGTGGCCTAAAGCTTTCAGGAGGACAGAGACAGAGGATTGCAATTGCAAGGGCGGTTGTGAGGGAGCCGGAGATTTTGATTCTTGACGAGGCAACCAGTGCCTTAGACAATATTTCTGAAAAGATTGTGCAGGAGGCGATGATAAAAGCGGGGGAAAACAGAACCAATATTATTATTGCCCATCGTCTTTCAACAATCGAACATGCGGATAACATAGTAGTTTTAAACAACGGGAAAATTGTAGAAGAAGGGCGGCATAAAGAATTGCTGGCGCGAAAAGGATATTATTATAATCTATACCAGAGACAGAAAGAAGAAGAGGAAGAAACCATTTAGAAAGAATTCTTGGCCTAAACTCAACAATATGTGTGCGGCGTGTTTGAATTAGCTCTTCTTGTATTATTAGTGACTTAGCATCAAATTTGTTGGATAATTGTCAAGGAAGGTGGGCTATGGAAAAGAAAGTAAAAATCTTAGACTGCACTATTCGAGACGGTGGCTATTTAAATGATTGGCATTTCGATCTGAAATTAGCGAGGGAATTGTATCGGGCACATTCCAGATCGGGCGTAGATTTTGTGGAAATCGGGTTTAGAAGCACTGATAAGTACTTTGATCCCAAGCAATACGGTCCCTGGAGATTTACGCCGGAGACGTTGCTTTCCGAGGTTGTCAAGGGCATATCCGGGCCGGCTGTTTCGTTGATGGTGGATTTCGGAAAGGTTGATATTGAAGATATTCCTGACCGGAAAAACAGTATTGCAAGCATGTATAGGGTCGCGGTTCACAAAGATCAAGTCCTTCCTGCAATTGAGTTTTGCAATGTCATCGCTGATAAAGGTTACATAGCGTCCATCCAGCTCATGGGTATTGTGAGCTATACTGAAGATGATTTTAATCAAATTCTTGGGGCATTAAAAGATTCAAAAATTGATTATGTGTATTTCGCGGACAGTTATGGTTCCTTGCTTCCCTCGGATATTAAAGGCATTCTTGATCGATTGGCTATAACTGGAAAGAAGATAGGGTTTCATGCTCATAACAACCTGCAACTGGGTTTTGCGAATACTCTGGAGGCGATTAAGAGCGGCGTCGATATTGCAGATGGAACAGTATACGGAATGGGAAGAGGAGCCGGTAATCTGCCGATTGAAATCTTGCTGTCTCATCTTGAAAAGACCTCTGTCAAAAACAGCTATAATGTCCTCCCTGTTCTGGATATTATCGATCGTTATATGCTTGATCTTCATAAGGATTTAAAATGGGGGTATGATCTGCCGTATATGTTGTCAGGCATGTTTGAAGTACATCCCTATTATTCAAAAACAATGGTGGATTATAGAGAATACAGCGTTGAAGACATCTTGAGAACTCTTGAAACGGTTAGAGAGATGAAGCCGATAGGATTCAAAAAATCGATATTGGATTCGATAATCCAGAGTGGTTTTGTGGGTATTCCGATTAGCCAAAAAGATAGTAAGTCAGACTTTGATTCGATTTCTGTGCAAGATTTGAGTGAATTTGGGCGGGTTCCATATCTTGATCGACATTCCGGCAGGGATTTCCTGGTGCTCGCCAACGGGCCCACATTGAAAGAAGAAAAAGAACAGATTGAAAAGTTTATCAAAAAATATAATCCGGTTGTTATTGGCGCCAATTATTTGGGAGAGTTGTTTATTCCTCATTATCACGCCTTTGGCAACAAAAAGAGGTTTATTGATTACGTTGATACCGTTGATGCCGGTTCCAATATTTTGATTTCCAATATCTTTTCAGATGAGTTTATAAAAAAATATACCAATCGTAAATACGAATTCATCCAGCACCTGCCCCAGTTGTCAACAGATTTTAATATATCAAACGGTGTGGTTATGACAAACTGCCGGACAATTTCCATATTGTCAGTAGCAGTGGCCATTGTTATGGGCGCTGAGCGAATTTTTATTGCCGGCATGGACGGGTACAAGCAGGTGGATAACTTTATGAAAAAATCCGTCCATTTTTACAAAGAATCAGATGAAACCGAAGACTTTGAGATGTTAATGGAGAAGCACAACTGGAATGAACAGCTTTTAAAACAAATCGATAATTATCTGGTTTCAAACAATAAAGATGGCCTTTGTATATTGACACCCACCAGCCATAAGGCTTTTTACAAAAGCATTGACAACTTTTTATAATCTGGAGTGATAATGATTAATAGATATACTGAACTGAAAAATATCCTAACACAAAGAAGATATTTTAAAGTTGTCTGTGGAGCAGGGAATGAGGATTCTGAAGAGGTGCATAAGCTTACATTGGTTTACACATTAGCAGGGGCTGTGGGCATTGATGTTTCAGCCAACGTGGAAGTTGTTGAAGCCGCTATGAAGGGGATTGATCAAGCTTATAATCTGGCTGCTTTGATTAACAAAGAAATTAAAATCCGGCCATTTATTACTGTTAGCGTTGGGCTAAAAGGTGATCCGCATGTCCGCAAGGCCAAAATTGATGCGGAGAAGTGTTCTCAATGCGGTTTGTGCCTGGATGCCTGTGAACAAGATGCGATTGATGAGGATTTTAATATTGTGGATATTCGCTGTGTTGGCTGCGGAAAATGTGCAGAGGTATGTCAGTTTGAAGCGGTTACATTTTATACCAGGAAAGTGGATTTCAATGAAATACTTCCAAAATGCCTTGAGGCGGGGGCAGAAAACATTGAGCTTCATGCAATTATTGATGACGATGATTCTGTTATGTCTGATTGGCGTGTAATTGATGGTCTGGTTCAGAATAACTTTGTCAGTATGTGCCTGGACAGATCTCAACTGTCAGATAACCATTTAATCAACCGAATAAATGCTGTTTATGAAATTTCAGGGGAAAGAACGATTATACAGGCAGATGGCGCTCCGATGAGCGGTGGCAGTAATGATTTTAATACCACCCTGCAGGCGGCGGCTATTGCCGATATTATTCACAAGAGCAAAATACCCGTTATGATTCTTGCCTCCGGTGGAACCAACAGCAAAACAGGGGAGCTGGCAAGGATGTGCAACGTTTCTTTAAATGGGGTGTCCATTGGCACTTTTGCAAGGAAGATTGTCCGTGATCTAATAACCAGCGAGGATTTTGAAACCGATCTAAGCCTGATAAAAAATGCTGTGGATATTGCAGAGAAGTTGGTTCAGGATAATTTGAGAGAAATTCAGGGGTAAAGTCAACAATGGCAGATATAAAAGTCGGGCGGGAAGTTATTAAGGATGTTCAGTTGGTAGTTTTTGATAAAGACGGCACGCTCACTGACCTTTACAAGTACTGGTCTTCTATGGTCAGATTCAGGGCTGATCTTATTTATCGGCGACTGCATCTTAAAGAAGCCGACAGCATGGCCATGCAGGAAGCCATGGGAGTGGACCTGCAAAGTTTCCGGCTAAAGCCGCAAGGCCCCGTGGGTTTGAAAAAAAGAGAAGTCGTTATGCAAACAGCCATAGATTATTTAGAGACTATAGGTTTTTCAGATACGAAACAACTCTGCACTGACGTTTTTGAGGAGGTAGACCGCCATTCCCTGAGCCATTTTGACTGCATAATCCGTCCCATCGAAGGATTATATCCTCTTTTCGATTTTCTTAAGAAAAACTCATGTAAAATTGCAATCGCGACGACAGACAGGACAGAAAGAGCCCAATTAGCTATGGAACATTTGAAGATAGCAGATCAGATTGATCTGATTGTGGGAGCTGATATGGTGTTAAATACCAAACCTGACCCGGAGATGGTGAACTTGATACTAAGCAAGTTAAATGTGCCGAGGGATAAGGCAATCATGGTTGGCGATGCCATGTCTGATGTCGAATTGGGCGTTAATGCAGGGCTAAAGGCATCTGTCGGGGTTTTAAGCGGGCTTGCCACAGAAGAAGAGTTAAGGGGCGTTACCAGGCATATTATTTCGTCAATTGCTGAAATTACTTTATAAATTTGGAAAGTATATAGTATGAGAAAGCCCAATTTACTAAAAAGAAGACTTATAGACGGTGAAGTTGTATTTGGTCCATGGTGTGTCGTCCCTTCACCGTCCATAATTAATATTATCGGCGCGGCGGGCATGGATTTTGTGATTATAGACATGGAGCATGGCCCTGCTGGTTTTGAAACAGCCGAAGATATGGTAAGAGCAGCGGAATCTGAGAACTGCTGTCCGCTGATACGAGTAGGACAAAGAGATGAATCAACCGTATTGAGGGCGCTTGATATCGGTGCTCACGGGCTGCTGATACCACATGTTGAAAGCAGAGAAGATGCGGAAGAAAGTGTCTCTTTTTCAAAATATTATCCCGACGGCGGCAGAGGATTTTCTCCCTACACAAGAGCTGGTGGCTATGGTTATCTTGGAGTTAAGAATCATGCGCAAAAGGAGAATGAAGAGACTCTAATCGGCGTTATTGTGGAGGGAAAAGCAGGAATAGAAAACATAGATTCAATTCTGGAAACAAAGAACATAGACCTGATTTACATCGGCGCATACGATCTGTCCCAGGCTATGGGTATGCCCGGACAGGTTGAACATTCTGTTATCAAGAAAGAGATGGAAAAATGCATACGCAAGATCAGGGATTGTGGTATTGCCGCTGGAGGGTATGTGGCAAAAAACACTGACGATATCAAATGGATGACAGACATGGGAATGCAATTTATTACCTGTCTGCCTGATGCAACTGTGATTTTTCACGCATTTTATGACTGTGTGAGAGATTTCAGACAGATTGTTCAAGAGAGAGGGCAGACGTAATGAAAGTAGTCGGGATGGTACCGGCAAGGCTTCAATCAAGCCGATTACCAGAAAAGGCATTAATAGATATCCACGGTATGCCAATGGTAATTCATACCTGCAAACGGGCACAGTTAGCCAAAAGCCTGGATGAGGTTTATTTAGTAACGGATAGTGAAGTGATTAAACAAGCGGGTGAATCCTATGGCATCAAAGTGATTATGACAGGCACCCATCATCAGACAGGTTCCGACCGGCTGGCTGAAGCCTGTCAATTAGTGGATTGTGATATTGTGGTGAATATTCAGGGAGACGAACCCTTGGTAGAGCCTGATCATATTGATGCTATTGTTGAACCACTGTTGCACGATCCTTCTTTGCAAATATCTGTGGGTGTGACACCCTATAAAAAAAAGAATAGTGCTTCCGATATAAAGGCAGTCTTGAATCTCGATGGCAACATTATGTATTGCTCAAGAGCCGACCTGCCCTCCGATGCGCGAACCCCTGTAGAAGAATTGCTCAAAATGGTTTTTATCGTTCCTTTCAGGAAGAACTTTCTCTTGCAGTATACCTCCTGGTACCCTACTCCGTTAGAGCAGGTTGAATATAATGAATATTTGAGAGTGTTGGAGCATGGAGTGAAAATGAGGGCTGTAAAAGTTGATGGAGCTAAAATCAGTGTGGATACGCCGGAAGATTTGAAGGAAGTCAGGCAATTGATGTTGGAAGATAACCTCAGATTTAAATATATGGAAGATGATAAGCGATGAAGTTATATTTTACGACTGACGCAAAAATAAACTCTGAGCATTCGGTCTTGTTCAATCAAATTGCAGTCGATATTCGCAAGCCTTTTACATATTTGATCGAGTCTATTTCCAAGCAACACGCAAAAAGCATCGACTGGTGGGTGTCTTCACCGGCAAGCAGAAACACAATTGCAAGCCCGCTCTTCCATTATTGTTGTTGCCTTGCCTTGCTTCAGAAATTGATTCAGAAGAAGGAATCTGTTTCAGAAATCATAACCGATTCCAGGGCATTAAAAAAAATAATTGAGGACTATCTGACCAAACAGGGTATAAACGCCAAGGTAACATTGTCTCGATTGCCTATAAAACAGCGTTTAAAAGAACTTGTTCGGCCAATCTATGCGATATTTGGCCTTCCGCTGAAGCATCTTATCCTTTTTCTTGCGACCAAATTGACACGATCTTTACGCAAATCAGTTCCATCGGATCCGCTGACGCTGATTGATACCTTTGTTATGCCTGGATATGTTGAGAAAGATCGGTATTATCCAAGTATATTGGATGCACTTTCGGAAGAAGAAAAGCAGTGTGTCTGGTTTGTTCCTCATTTATATGGTTTTCGACCGTGGCAGTATCTGTCTATTCTCACGCGTCTGCGCAAAGCCGATAGAAATTTTATATTGAAAGATGATTTCCTGAAGTTCGGGGATTATTGGTGTTTGTGGCAACATTTGTTTCACGTTCACAAATTACCGATTAAACCTTCTTTTTTTTGCGGAGTGGACATATCGCCGCTGGTGCGCGAAGAGTTGACAGGCTTTCGGAACCTTGGCTCCTCATATACTCCTTTGTTGAATTATTGTTTTGCAAAAAGATTAAAAGAGGCCGGTGTTAAGCTAAGATTGGTCATCGACTGGTTTGAGAATCAGGTCATCGACCGAGGTTGGAATGCCGGATTCAGGAGTTTTTTTTCGGAAGTCGAAACTATAGGTTATCAAGGGTTTATAGCATCAGCGCATTACCTTTGCATGTATCCCACAGAAGAGGAAAAAGATAATAGAGTTATCCCCCACAATGTGGCTGTTATAGGAAAAGGACTGGCTCAATCGGCCCGCAGGTTTTGCCCCGAGCTTGATGTTTGTATTGCTCCTGCCTTTCGATTTCACCATGTATGGCAGGAAAGAAAATGCTTTCCTGCTATAGATGGGCATACTGTTCTTGTGGCTCTTCCCATAGTTATAAATGAAGCAGTTCATTTATTAAAGATGCTTGCTTACGCAGTTAAAGAAAAAACCGATAATATTCGTTTCTGGATCAAACCGCATCCCACTGCTTCACAAACGCAGATTCAAGGGGCCTTCGGCGCCGCATGGCCGGAACGGTTTGAATTTGTGGCCGGAGATTTTAATGATTGCGTTGAAAAGGCAAATCTACTTATAAGCTCTGCTTCAAGCGCTTGTATGGAAACCCTGGCCAAGGGCATTCCTGTAATAGTTGTTGGAAACAATTCCGGTTTGACTCATAACCCCATCCCGGAAACCATAACCAGCGATATTTGGCGGTTGTGCTACAGTTCGCAAGAAATAGCAGAGGCTATCCAATTCTATCAAACTCGCAGCTCTGAAAAGATTAAGGAACATGAAGAGCTTGGCACAAGAATTAGGGAAGAATACTTTGAACCGGTGACGAGGGAAGGGGTAAGGGAGTTTTTGGGGATTAAAGAATAAAAGATATGGGATATAAACAAATTACCGATGAATTATCAGACAGCACGGTTTTAGTGGTTGGCGGTGGTGGTTTCATAGGTTCAGCGTTGAGCAAAAAATTGAATACACTCGGAGCGCGCATTATAAGTTTGGTCTGTAGTGGGACAAAAAAGAGGGAATCTTTGCCAAATGTGACAACTATTGCGGCCGATATCAGAGAGCATATGTTTTTAAAGAAGGCCTTGGCTAATTATTCTTTTGATTATGTATTTAATCTTGGTGGTTATATCGATCATTCGCCATATTTACAAGGAGGTAGAGACGTTGTTAATGCACACTATACAGGTATGCTAAATTTATTAGATTATGTATTTACACCATCGCTTAAGAAATTTGTTCAGATCGGCAGCAGTGACGAGTACGGCAATGGGCTGTCCCCGCAAAGTGAAAATCTACGTGAAGCGCCCATTTCTCCTTATTCAGCAGCAAAAGTAGGTGCAACTCATTTGATTCAAGCGCTTTCCAGAACAGAATGCCTCCCCGGTGTAGTCGTTCGATTGTTTCTGGTATACGGACCGGGACAGGATGATCGAAGATTTCTGCCTCAGATAATAAAAGGATGTTTGGATGGAAGAACATTTCCAACATCTTATGGAGAACAGTTGCGTGATTTTTGTTATATTGAAGACGTTGTTGAAGGTTTGATACTTGCTGCTGTAAAACCGAAAGCTGTGGGTCACGTGATTAATATTGCATCAGGTCAACCAGTTACTATCAGATCGGTCATTGAAAAAGTCGTGGAATTGATTGGTAATGGATATCCAGACTTTGGCGCTTATCCTTATCGCTCTGGTGAGAACATGAAACTCTATGCCGATGTTAGTTTGGCGCACGATTTATTAGGCTGGCGGGCGACAACATCTCTTGAGGATGGATTGAAAAAAACTATGTCCTGGTATGCGCAGAGGTTTAAGGGCTGATATGCCTGAAAGCAAGTGCGATCAGGTATTTGTCAGGAGGTAAATTTTGAAAGTAGTTATTTTATGTGGCGGTTTAGGCACGCGGTTGAGCGAAGAGACAGTAGTTAAGCCTAAGCCGATGGTGGAGATTGGTGATCGTCCGATCCTCTGGCATGTTATGAAAATATACTCATATTATGGATTTAAGGATTTTGTTTTAGCTCTTGGATACAAGGGGGAAATCATAAAGAGATTCTTTATCGATTACAACTTAATGACGAATGATGTTACTGCATATTTAGGCAAGGGCAAAGTAGAATATACCAATAATGGGGCGGAGGACTGGACTGTTTCAATGTTGAATACCGGTAGAGAGAGCCTTACCGGGGGTAGGCTACGCCGACTGGAAGGTATGCTCAGGCCGGATGGTAGGTTCATGCTCACTTATGGAGACGGGGTTTCTAATATTAATATCCGCGAGTTGATCAGGTTCCACGAAAAGAGCGGAAAAGTGGCTACGGTCACGGCAGTCCGGCCGCCGGCGCGATTTGGCGGTATGGCAATTGATGGTGATGTGGTTATTGATTTTAAGGAAAAACCACAAATCGGGGAGGGCTGGATTAATGGAGGGTTTTTTGTTTTTGAACCGGAGATTTTTGACTATCTGCATGGGGATATGACCGTGCTCGAAGGGGATCCAATGGAAAATCTGGTCAAAGACGGGCAGCTTGCGGCATACCGTCATACAGGTTTCTGGCATTGCATGGATACCTTGCGCGACAAAACTGCATTAGAAACTATGTGGATTAAGGGCAAAGCCGGGTGGAAGGTATGGTGAGTAGGGTCTGAACGAAAAGCCGGTTCAGACACAGTTTTGAGTTCTAAGTTATGAATTAAAAACAAAGGACTAATTTTATGTTTGATAATGTATATGAGAGGAAAAAGGTTTTCATCACCGGCCACACAGGCTTTAAGGGATCATGGTTGTGTACGTGGTTGCTCCGATTGGGCGCGGAGGTCTGTGGGTTTTCGGTGAATATTCCGACGAATCCTTCAAACTTTGAAGTCCTTGGCCTAAAAGAGAAAATCCAACATATAGAGGGAGATGTTCGCAACCGTACCCAACTGTTGTGTGCTGTGCAGGAATTTCAACCCGACATTATTTTTCATCTGGCCGCCCAGGCCCTGGTTCGCAGATCGTATAATGACCCAACAACAACATTTGAGACAAATGTATTGGGCACTATGAATGTGCTGGAATGTATACGACAATGTCCATCTATCCAAGCAGGAGTGATAATTACCAGTGACAAATGCTACCGGAATGTGGAGTGGATATGGGGATACCGGGAAAATGACGTCCTTGGCGGTGAGGACCCTTACAGCGCCTCAAAGGGGTGTGCGGAACTTATAATTTATTCATATATCAATTCCTTCTTTCAGGATGGTTCCAGAGTAGCAAGTGCTCGGGCCGGAAATGTAATCGGTGGTGGCGATTGGGCCGAGGATAGAATTGTTCCTGATGCGGTAAGGGCATGGTCACAGGGAGAATCCGTTGTTATTCGCAATCCCAACGCCACCCGTCCCTGGCAGCATGTCCTAGAACCTTTAAGTGGATATCTGTGGCTTGGGGCTAAATTGTGGGAAAAGAATAGTAGGGCAAAAGGTCAGGCATTTAATTTTGGCCCTGGTGATTCAGTAAATCAGTCAGTGGTACAAGTTTTGTCGAGCATGGCAAAGTATTGGCCAGACGCCGATTGGAAGGTTGATCAAATAGATGAGAATAATCAGAAGGAATCGACTCTTCTGAAGTTATGTTGTGACAGGGCCTTGAATCTACTCAGTTGGAAAGCGATTCTTTCTTTTGAAGAAACTACCGCTATGACGATAGAATGGTATCAAACCTATTATGGGCAGGGGAAAGATCATATGCTTAGCCTGACTAACCATCAAATAGACGAATATTCATCCCAAGCCGGCGCAGAAGGCCTACCATGGGCATTATCGTAAACAGCAAAATAGTGAGTAAAATAGATGGGGTAGTTGTTCTTCCTCTCAAGCAGATTGAGGATGAACGAGGCGCTGTTTTGCACATGCTGCGTTCTGATTCGCCTCTTTTTTCCGGGTTTGGCGAGATATATTTTTCCATCGTAAACCCAGGTACAGTCAAGGCGTGGAAACAGCACAGGGCTATGACACAACACTTTGCAGTGCCTGTGGGACGTATTCGTTTGGCATTTTTTGACGATCGCGCGGATTCGCCAAGCAAAGGACAGATAGAAGAAATTATCCTGGGGCGGCCAGATCGTTATTATTTGATCTGCATCCCACCCATGGTTTGGTATGGATTCAAAGGAATTTCCGATATGACCGCGCTTTTGGCAAATTGTTCCGATATGCCTCATGATCCAAATGAATCGGAACAACTTCCTGTTTCAAATGATTACATTTCTTATGATTGGCGTGAAGATGATTAATCAAAAAGAAAATCTCTCAACCACTCAACCACTCAACCACTCAACTTTAACTAATCCCAAGGTAAGCGTCATTATGAATTGTCTCAACGGAGAGAAATATCTCAAAGAGGCAATAGATTCGGTTTATGCACAGACTTACAAAAACTGGGAGATAATTTTCTGGGATAATGCCTCAACGGATAGGAGTGCTGAGATCGCCATAAGCTATGATGCGCGGCTGAAATATTTCAAGGGGGACGCGACAATACCTTTAGGCGCTGCCCGTAATAAAGCACTAGAACAAACAAAAGGTAAGTTTGTTGCCTTTCTGGATTGCGATGACCTGTGGATGCCGGAAAAGTTGGAGAAACAAGTATACATTCTAGAGCATAGCACATATCCGCTATGTTATAGTGGCGGATTTAGGATTAATGAGGCCGGAGGAATTATAAAGAAGTATATTCCTAAGAACAAAACAGGTTCTGTTCTTCCTGAGCTGTTGAGAAAATATGATATAAATATGCAATCTGTAATGATGAGAAGAAGAATAGACGGTATCGATGTGTCTTTTGATGAAGATTTTTCTTTTTGTCCAGACTTTCATTTGTTTATTAAGATTGCTGCACTTTATGATATTGCGGTTATTAATGAACCGCTTGTGAATTACAGAGTGTCCGTGAATTCATTGACCAGTAAAACAATTGACAGGTGGTGGATTGAATACAAGCAACCTTTGGACGAGATCTTTTCGGATAACCCTGTTCTAAAAACAACCTATCCTAAGGAATATGCATATGCCTACGCTAAAGTCGCATATTACAAATCAAGATACTTGATACATGTAAACCGAAAAATGGAAGCATCCAGAGAACTACGGCAACACAGTCATGTGGGCATACAATATTTTTTGTTTTATCTGCTTTCACTATTCCCCGTATCGATATGGCATCTCGTGCATCGGTTGTTTAAAAAGTGAAAGCCCAGGTACTGTCAACTTTTTTGTGTAAATTTCTTATAGGCCAATTCTCTAAAGAATGGCAGGTTGTTATGCACTTTTCCTACAGAGTTTGATCTCCAGTGTAATTCCATCTTTAAAGATATAAAGGCCAGGAGACGGTAGCAGGCATGTTCCCCGGCTACTATGAGACCCTTGAATTTTATTAAATAAAAATGACAACTACAATTACTATACCTCTGATATGATAAAAGGCTTACTGTTTTCTTCTTACTGTCTATTGATATTCTCAGAAGTTCGAACGATAAGTTATCATTTGGCTGGTAACAGATCTACGTCAATAGCAGAGCTGTTCTTTTTAGTAATGGGAATAAGCTGTGTGGTATTTGTAATTATTAAAAAGAAAGGAAGGGTCTCAAGGCAACATGTGCGAGTTGGAATGTATTTGTTCTCTGCATTTTCTGCTCTTGCTCTAATCTCATTGTTTATGTCGAGGGGTTTCTACCTGCTTAATCCTCTCTTTTTTGGTCCCATTGTTGTATTCTTCTTTTTGTCTTATTGGCTGTTTGCATATGTGAATGAAGAAAATAGTTGTTTATATGTATATTGTTATTCAATCCTAATGTTGATATTATTTATCGCTCAATTTTTTATTTTAATATATGTTTTCAATAATGATAGCTACTTTGCCATATTTAAATATTTAGCTTATGGAGAAGGCACACCAGCTCTCCATAAACCATTTAATAGTCCATCGCAAGCGGGGTTATACATATCAATTGTCTTGTTTCTTATGGTAGGTTGTGCAATAAGTAAAGGTACACGATGGCCTCTGTACTTGTTGGTTCCTCCTGCTTTCTTGACATTAGCACAAACAGGATCTCGTTCTGTTATGTTACTCGTGAGTGTTTGTTGGGTCGCTTTTGTTTTCTTTATTTTTATTAATAGAAGATATTCTACTAAGCAAATTAATACAAATGTTATACATCTAATGATGTGTAGCTTGTTAGTTTTGACAGTATTTAACCTTGATCTTTTCAATAACGTGTCGAGAGAAAGATCGCTGTCGATCTTCAATCTTTCCCCATTGACCATAATTACTGGTGGGACTGATGATTCATGGCGGCATGAAGTATGGAAGGAAACTATTCAAAATGCAATATATACATCTTCGTATGGCACAAAAAGCAGTGAAGGCTCTACTCATAACGTATATTTGGATTTTTTAAAGTATTTAGGTCCAATCACTTTTTTATTTTTTGTGGGATTCGCCTTTTGGGTGGTTTGTAAAGGAGTGCGTTTGCTTTTTCGAATGAGAAGAGATCCTTATTATCCATTTTATTTGTCGCTTCTGATATCAACTGTTTTGGTTATGGGGGAGCTTTACGCTAACCCAGTACTGCACCTGCGATATATATGGGTGTTTTTTGGACTTACTACTGCCATTCTTATAAAGTGGAAATTTAATTTTTTTAAAAACCGAGGCGAAAATTTCTGAAATTCGGGGTCACCACCTTACATATTTCTTTTCAATATAGCTCATATCAACCCCCGTTGCGCTCGGAAGTGCCGCAAATTAGGTTTGCGAGATTATGGAAAAGACAAAAATTGATAATGGAAAATTTGTAATATCCCTTGACTTTGAATTAATGTGGGGGGTAAGAGATATAGAAACTGTTGAAAGTTACGGTGAGAACTTAAGAGGAGTTCATCAGGTAGTCCCCCGGCTACTTGAAACTTTCGATAACCATCAAATCAGGGCAACATTTTCAACGGTTGGTTTTCTTTTCTTTCAAAATAAGATAGAACTACTTAATAATTTGCCCACAAGGTTGCCAAATTATAGCAACAAAAAATTGTCCCCATATCTGGGATATTTTGAGTTGGTAGGTGCAAATTCAAAAATTGACCCTTATCATTATGCTCCCGACTTAATAAAATTGATACAGCAATATCCACAACACGAAATTGGTTCTCAGACATTTTCACACTATTATTGTCTGGAAGATGGACAAGATAAGGATGACTTTGAAGCGGATCTGCAAAATGCGGTAGTGTAAGATATCTTGTGTAAATTTTAAAAGGTGTAGAAAAAAAGGCGCTT
>CAYVXX010000010.1:0-42345 GCA_964454305.1 uncultured Syntrophales bacterium
GGGCCGCAATAACGGTGCGGATATGTCTGTTCATTTCATCAGGTGAAATAATCAAGCAGGGTCTGGTTTTATGAATTTCAGATCCGACAACAGGGTCAAGATTTATCAAATATACATCGAATCGATTGACTACCATTGCCATTCTTCTTCATCCCAAGAATTTGAGATATTTTCGGTTCCGTGCATCAGCACGTCATCATTATTTTTGGCCATTGTTTTGAAAGCAAGATCCCAACCAACTCTTGGATTTGAAATAGGGCGAATAATGATTTGGTTTTTCTCTACTTCAAGCTCAACGTCCTCAATAATTCCCGTTTGCTCAAGTATAGGTTTTGGAATACGGATGCCTTGGGAATTGCCAATTTTTACAACACGTGCTCTCATGGTTTACCTCCTTGACCTGACAAGTACCTACATTGTAATTACCTCGGTATGGAATGTCAAGGATTTATTATATTCATTTTCCAGTTTTTGCCGCCCAATGCCGAGCTGAGCAACGGGTTCGCCTTGATAATGCCGGAGCAAAGCGGCGGCAAAAGTCTTCAGCAGGTAATCGACCGGCTCAACTGGTATTTGAAAGACTGGTGGAATTACTTTGGAAAGGCCGAAGTCGCAACAGGCTTTAAGTCGATCAACTACTGGATTGTCCGCCGTCTGAGAGCAATCATATGGAAACAGTGGAAGAATTACCGGACCCGCGTTCGAGAGCTAAAGAAATGCGGTATCCCGCATCTTAAAGCTGTTTTAAACGGCTACTCTCGAAAAGATCCCTGGCGTATGTCCAAGGTAAAATTGGTAGCTTATGCTTTGCCAAGAGCCTATTTAATCTCTCTCGGGTTATTTTTTCTATGACCTCCTTCTGCTTTGTCAGCCGAATCGCCCCGTAGGTGACCCGTAGGCGGGGTGTTGTGGGGAGGGGGAGTTAAAATCTCCCCTTTACCCGATTCGCCATTGACTGTTCATATTTCCATATTTCGTGATCTAATTGCCTCAATGTCAACGTGGGATATATTTCGTTAAGGATCAGCAATGCTTTTGTCAGCCAAGCAAGAGGACTTTGTTGACTTAACTGGTTACCAATGACACGCGATAAAAAACGCATAACCATCCGATCAGGTTTAACCAAGTTCTCCTCACCCGAAAGCATAAAGAAATATGTGAGTGACGTTCCATATGTTTGGCCAGGTATAGAGCAAATGTCCGAATCAAATTGATTGCTTTGGATAATTTTTCGGATATCTTGGAAATAGTTTACATTATGATGCAAGAGAACTTCTGCAAACCTGTGTACTGCTTCCGCTTTAAGAATTCCATTTCTCGTTGATGTTCTTTGTCTGTTGTCAAATAATTCTGAAGCAATTGTGACATAATCATTATAACGGGATAATGATTCATCAAACTGCATTACTGAATATTGATCTGCAATTTCAGGATAAGATGAGCCAAGCGGTCTTAGTCTTTGCAACCCTTCAATATTGCAAAAACGTATCACAACATTTCTAGTGGAGGTATATCTGGCAGCTAAGGAGTAGACAGCATCGATGATACAAAAAGGTAGACTTCGATAGAAATATTCTTCACTTAGTCTCGCATTTTGCAGATTTAAATTATCCTTGCAGTATTGAGCTAATCTTTCGGGCATCATTATCCTTCACTGGCGAATGCCGAGCTGAGCAGCAGGTTCGCCTTGATAATGCCAGAGCGGAGCGGCGGCGATTATCAAGGTGGTTCTGTCTGCTCGAGCGTTTAGTTGTGGCGGCACGCCACAGCTAAACGCTTGGCAGATGTGGAGCAATTCCCTGATAACGGATGTTATCGGGGAATTGTGTAGCACTGCTCAGCTCGGCATTGTGACGGCACGCATGGCGTGCCGTCACAACGCGATGCTCACCGGCGTGGCGCGTCGTTTTGCCACGTCCGGTGGAGCTATTTGTTGGGCAACATTTCGTTATACCTGATTGGCTTTACTATGGGGTCTTGACCTTCCTTCTTTGGTACAATCTCGACAGTGGCATATCTAAATGTCTCACCAACGCAAGGGTCAAACTCCACGTCATATTGGCTGTACAGACCATAAAGAGACTCTACTTTAAGATCAAAATCATATCCATTGTAAGAGGCCTTTATTATACGAAGAACAGGTTCCCTGTTACGTATTTCTCCTATCTTTTCTTTGGCGTGATTTAAAAGATCTACACGCAATTGTCTTGGATAACGTAAGTAATATTTCTTGCTTTTTATATCGAGATAGATTCTATCTCCTACTGCCAATTTATTATGATAGATGAGGTGGAACGTTGTCTTTATTGTAGTTTTAGGTGAATATTTTTTATCAAAGTCTACACGAAGTTTTTCTACCAATTTTACTTCTTGAGCGGCCCGCTTAGCCTTTTCTTCTTCTTTCACCCTCCTCATTCTTTCGCTCATCTCTGCCTTAGAAATAATCCTACAATCAATTTTGCAGCCGCCCTCGTAAATGCTAGCAATTCTGGCGTCACATCCTGGCGCATTGCGTATAGTTTTAAATAGTTCGTCAGGGCAAACACCGATCTTCCCTTCACCATAATCAGATCCTTGCCTATAAATGAATATTTCTCTTGTTCCTTCTGCAACCCAAAGGCCGACATCGTCACCCACTTTACAATTCGACAGCTCAAATCTGTTAAGCTGGTTTACAAGAAATCCAATGTGATCAGATTCGATGACGGGAACTGATACGGTCCGAGCAATGTTTATTTCAGGCTTACTATCTGGAAGAGATAAATCTATATCAAGCCACACTCCATAACTTCCTTCCTTGAAGGCACCTTTATCCCATATAATTTTTGCTGGACACGACACTGCACCAGAAATGCTGTCAGATATCATTTTGCTACGCCATATTCGCGCGGCTTTTCTGCTTAGATGACCGACCGTCTCCCCGCCAATTTCAACCCTAACCGCATGGGTATCATGGGGGCTATCATCGTAGGGAACTATCGTGGCTTCCTTAAACAGCGCAATGCCATCCTCACGCATATTACCGCAAACCTTCTCCAATGCCTCCTGATAAAATGACACTCCAACAATAATAACCTCGAACATGCCCGATCGCCCTGGCGACTCTTCGTTTCGATGTGGTCTAATCATGCTGTTGGCGGTAATTGTTGATTTGAATTGAGCCTGATGCTTTTCAGTAGAGTCACTTCCCGCATTCTTGCCGAACAAATCCAGTAATTTTTTTAGCAATGTCATTTGCCACCCCTTAGAGTCATTTGAACGGAGGTGATTATCTATGAATAGTCTAATTTCATCTGCAATCTGTCAGGCCAACTGCTCAACAACACTTGGGCTTCGAGGGTTACTCGCTGCCCTTTCCCCCAAAGGCTCGGTAGAGTACTGTAAATATCATCCGTAGGATTTAAGGTCGGAAGAAGAATAGAAAAGCCGTCGAACGAAACCAAAAACATAGGTAACGGGTTGCGCAAAAACATAACTTTATTCAACGGCATACTCTCGTTTCCTTCTATCCAGAATCTCGTACCCAAGATATTGTTTTCAGGTTCTTGAATCTGCCGCCGTACGACTTCCAGGCGTGGGTCAAAAGCGAAGCGATATCCAAGCCAAGCAAACATCAGCAGAAACGCAGACTTGAGCTGGCTCAATTTGTAGAAGCGGTGATCGTATTTTTGAGTCATTGACAGCTTGAATTCGAATCCGTTCACATTGTTGGCGGCGAGATTTCCGAGGTACTCCTTGTACTTCTCGATTGTAGCTGGCGGATTGGCATTAGGAAGCGGCATTACATCAAAAGAGCGTTCTGTGCAAATGGAGGTTGCTATGCTAAAATCCGCCATTGACAGTGTAACAAAGGGTATCGTTCCATTTTCATGACCACACACTACTCTCCCAAATTCTTCGAATTTCCTTTTGCTTGCAGTGCAAACATCAATTTTATGTCCTGCTGATGAATTGCATTGGCGACATGTCAGGAGGATTGGCTTTCCGCCAACACTCTTGGGAGGAACATCCTCCAGTGTGAGATCTGCGCCTGCAATAGCCGAGGATTCAGGATATCCAACCCCGCATATTGGACAATAATACAGCGAATAATCTCCGTTTGTATACTTGGCTATCGCTGCCGAGCCGTATTGAAAAATTTTCAGCCTTCTTTCTTTGTTAGTCATCTTTGACATTATAGGATTTTCCTGTGCCCAATCGGGATAGGGAGGAGCCTTGCGACTCCCCTCCTCCCACACCACCGGGCATACGGATCACGTACCACGGCGGTTCGGTTGATTAAGTCGGTTTAACAAACAGTCTTGGCAATCCCAGATTTGCAAAATATTTTGCAGTTAGAGCAAACGCCAACCCCGGACTGCGGCTCAACCTCCATGGGCCATGTGCCGACTTCGCTGTATTCCAAGCAAGATCTCTACTCACTCCCAGTTTCCTCAACTCCCGGTAGCCACGGCGTCCCCATTGCTTCCAGATATAACACCGAAGGCGTCGTTTAACCCAGGAGTCCAGTTCTCTTAGGATATGACGCACCTCTGTGAACTTAAAGTACGCCTGCCACCCTAACATATACCGGCGAAGCTCCTTCACAATTACTTCGATGCGCCTTCCACGAATCCGACAGGTGATTTCTCTAATCCTGTTCTTGAAACGTTTAATCGAGTTAGAACTGATACGCCTGTTCAGTCGAGAGCTGAGGGTAAAGCCCAGAAACTGCCGTTTCCATGGACGATCAACAGCACTTTTTGCCTCATTAACTGAGAGCTTTAAATGGCTGCTCAGAAATCGGCTGATACTTCGCAGAACCCTCGATCCGGCACGTTTGCTTTTGACATAGATGTTACAGTCATCCGCATAACGCACAAACCGATGGCCCCGACGCTCCAGCTCGCGATCCAGATTATCAAGCATCAGGTTCGCCAGTAATGGTGACAACGGGCCTCCCTGTGGCGTTCCCATTTCAGGCTTAAGGAGCTCGCCTTCATGCTCTACTCCGGATTGTAGAAAACGTTGAATCAGGACATTTACCCGCCTGTCCGAAACACGTTTCCTGACCTCGCTCATCAGCTTATCGTGATTTACTCGGTCGAAAAACTTTTCGAGATCCATATCAACAACCCAGCCATATCCCTGTTTGAGATATCTTTGAGATTGTTTTATGGCTTGGTGGGCACTCCTTTTAGGTCTGAATCCATAACTGAAATCAGAAAAGGTTGCATCCCAGTCTTGCTGTAATACCTGTAATAATGCCTGCTGGATAAATCGATCCAGCACGGTGGGGATACCCAGCTGCCGTATCCCACCTCCGGGCTTGGGTATTTCTACCCGTCTTACTGGTAGCGGTTCATATGTCCCGCTCATTAATTGCCTGCGAATCTTCGGCCATTTCCTTTTCAGGTATTCAGGCAACTCTTTCACCGTCATACCGTCTATTCCGGGTGAGCCTCCGTTCCGCTTCACATTTCGAAGAGCCGTCAACAGGTTATTCCTGTCTACAACCTTCTCCATTACCTGTTCATCTTCGACCGGACTAGCAGTGTCGGCTTTCGACGTGAACAATCCGCCCTTTATTTCAAAGGGCAACCACAATTGTTTTGCCGGTCTATTGTTCACTCGTCCTTCGTCCTGTAGTCCTATCATTTAATCCCTTCTCAGAGAACCGTTCCGGCCTTCAGAGGCGGCATAACATTAATTTCCTTCCGGTTAGGCTGAGAGTTTCCGATTCCTGCTCTTTCGATTGCGGGGCGGGTTCATAGTTCGGCCATGCTTCAGAATATCAATGTCTGTTTCTATCCTCCTACTATGCCTTCTGCTGACTTCTGCACAGCGGTCAGAGTGGATTACTCCACCCTCAGTCTTTTTTCGTAAGACACTGTACAGATCTCCCAGGGTAAGACACATGACTTTCAATGCATAAACGCCGGATTTATAAAGCACACCCCGATTGCGGATGGAGGACTTCGTGGTCACGTGCCCACTCGTCCCGGATGTACCACACCTCAGATCCGGTTCCTGTACGTCGCCCTGCATCTTTGAATTGGGCTTCCTCCAGACCCCGCCTCGCGACGACGCCCTTGCCCTTCTCCTAACCTTAGGCTCCGCGAACACCTGGTACAGGGACTTTCACCCTGCTAGTCACGTGCCATGCCTGGCACACACGTTATGAATCAGCCGCGCCGCCACATATTTAACGATTTTGTACCGACTTTATTCGGCGTCGGCTGGATTCGTTTGTTGGGAGTTCTTTGTATCATTTTATTTTTGTTGTTATGTATAAGTATTCAGGGGACTATCAGAGATGCGGCCGCGTTTTCCAACCGGACTCACTTCCCAACAAAATCCTGTTTCGTGTTTTACCTTCCAGATATCATGGTACTCAACAAGCCCACAACAAAACGATCTTATTTCCTTACGTTCAATTTTCCCCAATATATCGGGAGGAACGTAGGCACTGACTTTGATCAATTCAGAGCTATTAGGTTTCACGACGACGCTGCCTTCTGGGAACGGCAATTTAATTTCTGGGAATTTACTCGGGGATTGTTCTCCCCAAACAAACTCACCATGAACTTTGGTCAAAATAGCCGGTGTTTTACCAAAGTTAGAAAAACTAATGGCGACCTCAAACATATTTCCTTCGACGTGTTCCGGAGTGCAAGCGTCAACAAAAATGTAAGCCCTTTCTATTGTAGGCAGAGCATCAGCGCTTTTCTTGGCTGCATTGGCGGCCCTCATTGTATAGAGCCACAAGAGGAAATTACAGACAAAAAGAAGTCCCGTGAAAATAACAAGCCACAAAGTATATCTGGTTATAGGATCATCCTTGACAGCCCCGGTCTGACCTTCATCGTTTGGCTTATGGCCGTTTTGGGCGGCGGGATTTCTGCTCTCGGTGTCTATTTTATTGATTGTGGATATAGAATTTCTGGTTATATTGCCGTTGTTTTCGGTCTTTATATTGCTTTTTGCACTGGTCTCGGACTTGAGTTCCCCTAGTTGCACCTTCCCCTGAGTGACTGGTGGGGGTGGTTCCTGTGATTGAGCATACAAAGGCCATATTATTAACACAACAAGGAAAAGTTTCAGAATGATTTTCATGCCGTTATGTTCCTTATTATTTGCGCCCAACCATTGATTAACAGGCAAATTTGCCTTGATATGATGATATTAAGGGTGTTTTCAGGCATATTTGCCTTGCCTTATTATCTTCAATTTTATTACTATTTTTATCAGACAGAGGTATTATATCATATGGCAACATCTAAAAACACATCTTAAAAATGGGGGATTTCAGGAAGTAGAAAAGTCCTATTTCTCCGAGAGATATTCGGCCTCTTTTCTGCCCTTCTCTTCACTCACAAAGTAAAACAGAATGCCTCCGATGATAAAAAAGAGTGAAATGGATGTAAGGCCGGCACGTGATGCGATATTACTGCTATATCCCATTGATTTGACCAGAAGGCCAGTAGCACCGATGAGAATGGGACCGATAATAACCGAAAACTTGCCGATCATATTATAAAACCCGAAATACTCTGCCGACTTGCCAACGGGAATTATCTTAGCATAGAATGAGCGGCTGAGTGCCTGAATTCCTCCCTGAACCAGTCCCACAATAGCGGCAAGGATATAGAATTCACGTACGTTCTGCATGAAGGCACCCCAGATAGAAATACACAGGTAAACCCCGATAGCAATAAAAATAGCACGTTTGGTACCGATCTTCTCACCGAGATAGCCAAACCCTAAAGACGACGGAAATCCGACAAATTGTGTTATGAGCAGGGCAATTATGAGATCCTTGAACCCAAACCCGATGGACATGCCGTAATCGATCGCCATACGTATAATTGTGTCAACCCCATCAATATACAGCCAGTAAGCCATCAGAAACAAAAAAATGACTTTTAAATGACGTATTTCATGAAAGGTGTTTTTTAATTCAGCAAGACCCGCACTAATCATATTGAGAGTTGATTCTCCCGCTATGTGATCGGGTTCTTTTACAAACAGAAATACAGGAATTGAAAAGACAGCCCACCAGACACTCACGGAAAGGAATGAAATTTTAACTGCCTCTCCCGCATCGGCAAATCCAAACGTATCCGGCCTGAGCACCATCCATACATTGAACGCAAAGAGGATTCCGCCGCCCAGGTACCCGAGGGAAAATCCCAATGCTGAAACCGAATCCATATTTTCGTCAGACGCAACGCCGGTGATCAATGAATCATAAAATATGTTTCCCCCTGAGAATCCGACGACCGCAAAGATATACAGTGCAACTGCCATTTGCCAATTCCCTTTTGAAACAAGATAAAGAGATGAGGTCATTACCACACCGATAAAGGCAAAGAAAAAAAGCAGTTTCTTTTTTAGTCCTCCCCTATCCGCAATGGCACCGAGTACTGGTGCACAGAGAGCCACGGCAATACCGGCGATAGAATTCGCCAGCCCAAGCTTAGCCGTACTCACCACAGGGTCGGCGCCGGCACTCCAGAATTGTTTGAACAAAACAGGGAAAAACGCTGCCATAACCGTTGTGGCAAAGGCCGAATTAGCCCAGTCATACATCGCCCAGCCGAATATCGCTTTTTTATTGCCATGTTTCATGATGGTTTGCGATCCGTCACTTGAAAGTAACTTCCCTGTTTGAATCTTTCATTGCACAGGCCTTTTCTATCAGGAATCCCCCAAAAAGACAACTGTCCCGGAAAATCTCAATTTTTTTGTTGCAATATTGTGATCTATTCTACTACATAGAGCGTCCGTGGTGAAAACGATATGAACAAAGAAAGAGTGGCAGCTCTAAAAGACTGGTTTTCCGGGTATGTGCAGACATTTAAGTCGGTTGATGACGATTTGGAGCAGAACACTGTCCTGAAGGAAGAACACACCGAACGGGTGTGCGGTGAGATTCTTAACATCGGTGAAAAACTTGGATTAAGCGATGAAGACCTCTGCCTGGCCGAGGTAATTGCCCTTCTCCATGATACCGGACGTTTTGAACAGTATGCCCGTTATCGAACTTTTGTCGACTTTCATTCCGTGAATCATGCAGAACACGGCGTAAAGATACTTCGGGAAAATGGTGTGCTCAACGGTCTCGATGACTCGACACGAGACCTGATTCTGCGAATAATTTCATACCACAACCGTGCGTTCCTGCCGCAGAATGAGACAGAGCGTTGTATGTTCTTTACAAAATTACTGCGTGACGCCGATAAACTGGATATCTGGCGGGTGGTTACCGATTATTACCGGCGGGAGGACGGAAAGCGCAATAATTCGATCGAGCTTGGTCTGCCCGATACACCGGGAATTTCTGACGATGCCTATAATGATCTGATTGAGGGAAAAATCGTGGAAGTTACACACCTGAAGAATCTGAATGATTTTAAGCTGCTTCAAATCGGATGGATCTACGACATTAATTTTACTCCTACCTTTCAGTGCCTCAAAGAGAGGAGATATATAGAAATGATCCGTGATGTACTGCCTGAATCAAAGAAAACAGAAAGAATCTTTTCTGTGGTTCAATCTTATCTTGATGAACAGACAAAGGACGTTTAGAAGAGGCTTTTAAAAAACCCGCCCTGCAGAACCGTCTATTTTTTACGGTTAGTCAAAATCTCTATCGTTTCAGAAATTTCCTGGTCTGAAACGTTTTGCCGGAGCTTTTCCATCTCTTGCATCACCTCCGCGAACCGCACACCTTCAGCCGCACTGATCCATTCAAGCTGGAGTCGCTCCGGGCGGATACCGAGTTTTTCCATCCTTTTATGGATTTTCCCGATCCTTTTTTCGGTCCAATGGTTCGCATCAATATAGTGGCAGTCGCCGATATGACATCCGCTGACAAGAATAACCGGGGCACCTTTAAGAAAGCCATGCCAGATCAATTTTTCATCAACACGGCCTGAACACATTGTCCGTATAAGACGGACATTGGCAGGATATTGCAGACGCGAGACACCCGCATAATCCGCTCCGGCATATGAACACCAGTTGCAGGCAAATGCCAGAACTTTCTCTCCGGGTGTTTCTTCAAGCATGGCATCGATCTGACTGGTGATCTGGTCATCCGTAAAATGGTTCATGATGATTGCCCCAAAAGGACACTCTGCAGCACAGGTGCCGCAGCCGGCACATGCCGCCGTATTTACAACTGCCGGAGTCTTTTTCTTAACATCAACGGTAATCGCATTATAAGGGCACACCTCAACACATATTCCACATGATTTACAATGCTCAGGAATCACTTCGGAGGTAATCGGCTCTGAGGTAATTTCGCCTTTATGCATCAGCCTTATAGCGCGTCCGGCTGCTGCGGAGGCCTGGGTAACGCTATCCTTTATGTCCTTTGGACCTTCTGCACATCCGCAGTAAAAAACGCCCCGCGTAGCAGCGTCCACAGGCTGCAGCTTTGGGTGAGCTTCCAGGAAGAATCCATCGGAAGTCAGCTGAAGCCCCAGCATTTCCTGAATTCTTCGAGTGCCTGATGCAGGTTCAATCCCCTGGGCCAATACAAGCATGTCCAGATCATAAACATCAAGCTTTCTCGTCGTTGTATTTTCAACTGCAACTCTAAGACGTTTATCCGGCAGTTCCTCTACATTACCCGGCAAACCCCTTAGATAATGAACCCCCAATCTGCGGCTGCGCATATAAAGTTCTTCGAAACCTTTCCCAAATGCACGAATATCGATATAGAATACCTTTACGTCCATTTCAGGATAATGCTCCTTAAGTATAAGAGTGCTCTTTATGGTATTCATACAGCAGATATTCGAACAGTAACTGTTGCCTTTCCTTGCTGAACGGGAACCGACACACTGAATAAAACCGATGGACATCGGCCGTTTTCTGTCTGTGGGACGTATCAGCGCTCCCTGGGAAGGTCCTCCGGCATTAACAAGACGCTCAAACTCCATGCTGGTGAGGACATTTTCAAATCTTGCATATCCATATTCATCAAGCTCAGTGGGATTATAGGGTTCCAGACCGGTTGCTACAATGATAGTGCCTACCTTTTCAATAAACTCTTCGTCGGACATGTTAAAATCAATACAACCCTTGTCACAGGCCTCGACGCATTTGGAACATACGGAAGGAGTATGGCCAAGGCACTCATTGATATTGATCACATAAGCAGAAGGTACGGCCTGGGGAAAGGGTGAATAAATGGCCTTGCGTGAAGAAAGCCCTATATCAAACTCATCCGGACGAACTACCGGACAAGCCCTCGCGCACTCTCCACATGCCGTGCACTGATTTTCGTTCACATAGCGCGCCTTCTTAACAATCCGAACATCAAAGTTACCTACATAACCTTTAACATCAACAACTTCACTCATGGTGAGAAGCTTTATCCGGGGATGTCGACCGACATCCGTCATCTTCGGCCCGAGAATTCAGATGGAACAATCCATCGTGGGAAAGGTCTTGTCAAGCTGTGCCATAATACCGCCAATGGACGGTTTCTTCTCCACCAGGATCACGTCATAGCCATTGTCTGCAAGATCAAGAGCGGCTTGAATTCCGGCAACACCACCCCCAATGACCATAGTTCGTTTTGTGAGCGGTAGCGTCTGCCCGGTGAGCGGCCAAAGCAGCCGCGCCCGTGAAACAGCCATTTTTACCAAATCCGTAGCCTTTTGCGTGGCGGCTTCGGGCTCGTGCATATGAACCCAACTGCATTGTTCACGAAGATTGGCCATTTCGAGCAGATAAGGGTTGAGACCAACGGACTGTATCATCTGGCGAAATGTAGGTTCATGAAGCCTCGGTGAACACGAGGCCACCACAATCCGGTTCAATTTATGTTCAACGATATCGTCTTTGATCTCCTGCTGCCCTGGTTCGGAACAGGCATAGGTAATATCTTTTGAAACAATAACATCGTCAAGTCCCGATGCTATTTCGGCCACCTTCCGGCAGTCCACTGACTGGGCGATATTTAAACCGCAGTGGCATACATACACGCCAATACGTATCTCCTGCATAGCATCAGTTGATTTTTTTGCGAGACTTTTTGCTTCCATCTTTATTCCTCAAATTATAATATTCGTATTAACGAAAAAGAACAGCCAGCTCTCCCCTGAGAAAACGATTACTTCCAGTATATAGAACCGGCAATAAGGCTTGCCAGGTCTACCATTTCAATCTCAAGCTCCTCTCCTCGAAAAGGATCCTCCATGGCACATTTCAGATGAATCTGGCATTTCGGACAAGCAGTGACCAGGAGATCGCTTCCCGTATCATGTGCCTGCTTCAGACGCTTCACTTGAAGTGTTTTACTGAAAGAATCACATCCGGTCCATGCGCAGTTTCCACAGCATATCGCAGATTTTCCACTGTCCTGCATTTCTTCAAAACTGACTGCTTTGAGGTGATTGATCAACCTTCGCGGCAACTCTGCCCCCTGTTCAAATCGGCTCAGGCGACATGGGTCCTGAAAGGTCAGCCTCTTATCAATTTTTTTAAAATCAACGGCGCCCTTGGCAATTTCTTTTTCCAGAAAATTATAAAGGTGCGTTACTTTGACATTTAGTTCTATTCCTTGCCGCTGATAGTCATGTGAGAGCGTCCGGTAACATTCCGGACAGGCAGTAATAACTTCCTCGACTCCAAGGTCTTGAATCATTTCCACGTTTAAGGCACCGAGCTTCTTGTAATTATCCCGGTCGCCGGACCAGAGGAGATCATGTCCGCAACACCTCTCATCGTGAAGCAGCGCAGGTTGAATATCAAAAAAATTGATGAGGCGAAGACTGTCTACCAGGATATTTCTGGTTTTAACACCGAGATGTTTTCTGAAAAATATGTCAAAGTACGTTGCACATCCACCCCAAAAAAGGACATTGCTCTCGTCATCAATGACAATATCCTCGGGAAGCCAGTCCCAGCGTTTTGCGGTCAGTCCGGGAGATGTCATCGCCCTCATAAGAGAGTGGAAAAAGCCCCCGTGAACCGGATGAGTATTTCCTTTTCTTTTCTGTATAAACGCCCGGATATCTCTGATAAACCCCGGGAAATTGATGGCAGAAGGACATCGATCATAACAGAGCCCGCAAGTCAGGCATGCAAAGACATTATCCTGGACTGAAGGCGAATCAATATCACCCGCGATTATAGAAGTCGCCAGTGCACGGGGAGAAAACGGTTTTCCAGCCACAGCCAGAGAACAGGCAGACGTGCATTTTCCGCAGTCCTGGCATGCAAAGACATTATGAAAAGAAACGATGTCGGCTACTGATTCCCCGCCGATAACTTCTTCCGGTGCCTCTCCGGCCGGGATCACCGGACTTTTTCCCAGCCGTTTTATCTGATCTGTAAAATTTACAAGAAACTGCAGCAATTCACCTGATTCATCAGGTAAAAACGTGGCCCAGCGGAGACGATCCTCTCCGAGGCCTAAACATTCAAGAATTTCCCGTGTGTCTGCCGTATTATCATGGGCAGTGGCAGTTCCGCTTCCATATCGACAAGTTCCAGGGTCACACCCCACGAGAGCAACTCCATCGGCTCCTTTTTCAAAAGCTTTAAAAAGTAAAGCCTTGCTGATTCTTCCGGTACAGGGTATCCGAATCATTTTTATCTCAGGAGGAATTCCAGCCCCCTGATCCTCAAGTGTTTGAAATGCAGAATGCGGTCCCCAGTTACACATGAACAAGGCAATATTAAATTTATCCATTTTCCTCTTATAATCCTTAAATCTTATAATAACTCTTCAAGCATTCGTTCAAGAAACCTCTGGCTTCTATATGGACTATCAGCAGCATTAGTGGGACAAACGGAAATGCAGTTTCCGCATCCTTTGCAGAGTGCTTCATCTACCGACGCACACCATCCGTCAATGGCATTTCTTTTCAGGACAACCGCCATATATGGGCACACTCGCAAGCACCGACCGCAACCGCGGCATAATGTCTCATCTACCACAACGGTAAATCCTTTGCTTTGACGAGGCCCACGGGGCATCACAGTAGCTGCCAGAACCGCAGCAGCCATTCCCTTCTTTCTTTTAGAAACATTTACCCCCGGCGGATCCGCCAAAAAAAGCCCTGTTATGGAGGTAGCTCCAGGATAAAAAAATGATATGCCAGGGATGCCTTTTTGTTGATAAACGGTTTTAATCTGACCTGACAATCCTTCAGTCTGTATATATTGAATCGCCTTTCTCGACTTCTCGTCCAGGATAACCGCTCCTACCCGAATGGTTTGCTTAAAACCATCCGATTCAACAAATACGTTGAAATTACCGATAGTTCCACTCAATCCCTCTACGGAAGATCTGTCGAAAATGTGAACATTTGAACGCCCCAGTTGTTCAGGCACAGATTTCTCTGATGATCCAAACCAGAACACCTCCAGACCCGCTTCAGCAAGCGTAGAAACGCTGTTAAATGCGGCCTCAGACTCCCCTATCACTGCAGTAGTAAAATTATAGTTTCTTGCGAGTGCGGGAAGGGATTTTAAAGCTCTTGCACGTCTGACAGACCGATCAATCAACCCCGAAAATCTCTGTAACGCCAGGGAAGGATCTTGACCTATCAATCGCAGAACTTCTCCCCTCAAATTACAGGTTTCAAACATGGCCCGGCTTACCCCTGATCCGGTAAAGATTGAATGTTTCAGACGGCTTCTCTGGTCCGTACACGCGCTGCATACAAAATTCATAGGGCAGCATACACAGGATGCTAAAGCCACACGGGTAATACCTTTTTCGCGAACGGTTCTTAATATCCTCGTAGAACCTTCCGGTGTGCAGGCAGAAGAAATCTCTTCAGCATGGACCACATCTGTTAGATTACTCAATTCATTTACGCAGTCACTCATACCATCAAGCCATCCGAGGGAATCGTTACACCTGCATACAAAAATTCCCAAACGGATCTCCGGAGAAAGGCCAGGGTCGGGAGGAGAAAACGATATTCCGTGACCTCGTGGCCGCTGAGTGGTTCCTTGAAGAAGGGTCATGGCTTTTGCCGCGGCTGCAAATCCGCGCACAATCATGGCATAAACATCAGTCTTGGAAGCCTTGGGACCATACGCCCTGATAACATCCTCTCCCATGACCTGCGGGGCCATTTCCGGATCCGCAATAATAAGGACTCCGGCATTGTCAATTATCTTTTCAGGCATCTCCCCGTGATTTACCGCTCTGATTGCACCACATACATCAACACACTCAAGGCACTCGGAACAGACCCCACATTGAAGGCAGCGCCCTGATTCCAATGACACCTGAGGTTCATTCAGACCCAGAGCAACCTCTGAAAAATCTTCCTTTCGAACGGCAGGCTGTCTTTCAGGCATCTTCGGTCGAGACTGAGAGGGAACATCTGCAGATATATCCGGAAATTCTTTATCTTCCGGCCTAACGGTCTGCGTGCCCCATCTGTGCTCTCCGGAAATATCTCTGTGTACTGAACGGGCAGCGGCTTTCCCGGATGCCATGGCTTCAACTACTGAAGAAGGACCCGAAACCGCGTCTCCTGATGCATAAACGCCCTCAAGGCTGGTTCGCATCAATTCATCTGCCACAACTAATTTTTTGCCGGTAATATTAAATCCAATCTTATCAAAATTGCTGTTGAAGGTTCCCGTTTGACCGATTGCAACAAAAACCCGGTCAAAATTCAGTTCAAACGCTTCTTGCCCCGGAATAACTACAGGCCTTGGAATGCCGCGGTTGTCAGGTTCTCCGGGTTGGGTGGACATACATTCCAGTCGATCCACTTTTCCCTCTTTTCCTTTAAAGGCAACCACCTGAGTGCAATCCTTAATGGTAACGCCCTCTTCCTGCGCGGCAGTTATTTCTCCCGGATCGGCAGGCATATCCTGTTTCCGCCGGCGATACAGCACAGTAGGAAATGCTCCAAGACGAACAAGGGCTCGGGCGACATCAATTGCCGAGTTGCCACCGCCAATAACAGCCACATTCCCTTTTAGTTCCCTTATTTCACCCCGGCACACTTTTTCCAGAAAAGGCAAAGACCCTTCAACCCCTGCCAGATCTTCTCCGGGTGCGCCGAGCCTCTCGTCTGCCCACGTCCCGACAGCTAATATGACAGCATCAAAATCTTTTCTGATCTGCTTCAGATCATGATCAAAATCAACAGGATGGCCGGTAACGAATTTTACCCCCAGTCTTCTGATATATTCGATTTCAACATCAAGGATATCCCTGGGAAGACGATGCGGTCCGACTACGTATCGAAGCATCCCGCCTGCCATTTCATTCTTTTCAAAAACCGTGACCTGATATCCGAGCCGGGCGAGATCCGCTGCGGCAGCAAGACCGGCGGGTCCCGAACCTATGACGGCAATCTTCTCTCTTTTTTCAGTAGCAATATCCGGGGGTCTTACTTCTCCGGGATGGGAAATCTCGTAGTCTGCTAAAAACCGTTTGATATCACGAATGGAGATGGGTTCATCCAGGTCGCCTCTCAGACATGATTTTTCACAGGGATGGGTGCAAACGCGTCCGCAGATGCCGGGTAAAACATTATCCTTTCTGATCAAATCCAGTGCGCCCTGATACCTGCCGACTTTGGTCAGTGCAATATAACCCTGTACATTAACGCCCAGCGGACAACTTTCCTGACAAAGCGGCTGGCGACGCTTGTCGATAACTGCCCGTCCGGGAAGACTCTGCCGACTGTTGATTTTGACGGCCTTTTCTTCTTCAGAAACAGAAACCGGGCAAATCTCAACGCATCGACCGCAAAGCGTGCATCGATCCGGATCAACAAATGTCTGTATCTTGTTAATGCGTACACGAAATCCCTGAGGGGCATGCTTAATCGAGGTTATTTCGGCAGGCATGACACATTGAATAGCAGGATTCCTTAGAATCCGGATAAGTCCGGGCCTATGGGCATGGTTCAGCGGCAGACCAGACTGGAGCTTCCAATCATCCCGGGACAACTTGCGATTAAGATCACTTTCATTATCCACAAGTGTCACCGGGATTCCCAGTTCTCCCAGCTTGTTGGTCGCTGATATACCGGCCGGTGTCGCACCGATAACAATAACTTTATGCAGCCTGTCTTTCGATCGTTTCATGAAAGAGTCCCTGTTCGTCCGGAGGCCTTTTTCTTACGCCCCTTAAGCGTGGCAAGACCGGAATCCCAGCCCTTGTTAAAGGCCATGATGTTCATTTCCTCTGTTCCACCGGGCACCGATTCTGCAACGGTATTCCGTGCTGCTTCAAGGGATACAGTTTTTGTAATAGCAGTTAAAAAACCTATCATAATGATATTGGCCATCATCTTTTGTCCCAGTTCTTCGGCAATGCGAGTGGCTGGAACAGAATAAAAGTTTTTGGCTCCGTGCGGCCGAACCAGATCCTCATCGATCAGCAGAACCCCATCGGGTTTCAATTGTCCTATGAATTTATCATAGCCACCCTGGGACATACACACTAGGATATCAGTATCTTCTATGTAAGGATAATGGATGACATTATCTGAAATAGTAATCTGGGCGTTGCATGCTCCGCCTCGTGACTCGGGCCCGTAAGACTGAACAAGGGTACTTTCCCTCTTGTCACCTAAAGCAGCCGCTCTTCCAAGGATACGACCAGCCAGGATAACACCCTGACCTCCAAATCCCGTTATGATAATTTCCTTTTTCATTTTTTCTTGATTCCGTGCATCAGTCATAGGTTAAAACCCGAAGCAAACATCTTTAAGGATTAACGGATCGATAGAGTTTGTCATACCTTTCCAACCACGTTTTTCGATCCACATCGACAAATGTACCAAGGATAATTCCTTTTTCCATATCTATATCCAGCTCAAACGGAGATGCTTCATTTTTTATAATAGTTTTCTCCTGGTACACCCTCAACATATCCATCAGCTTTATCTTGTTACGCCGGCCATAATTGACAGGGCAGGGAGAGAGAACCTCAATAAAGGAAAATCCCTTTTTCAACAGCGCCTTTTCTACTGAGTCTGTAAACTCCCGTGTGTGCAATGTGGTCCATCTGGCCACATAGGTTGCTCCGGAAGCGATGGCCATGAGCGGCAAATTAAAAGGAGTATCGGGATTCCCGTGAGAGGTCGTCGTTGTCTTGGCCATATATGGCGTGGTTGCCGCCACCTGCCCACCGGTCATGCCGTAATTTAAATTGTTGATGCAGACAACCGTAATATCAACATTGCGCCTTGCGGCATGGATAAAATGATTCCCGCCAATTGCAAACAGATCACCGTCGCCGCTAAATACCAGTACATTGAGTTCCGGGTTAGCGATTTTCAATCCTGTTGCAAAGGGAATTGCCCTTCCATGCGTCGTATGGAAAGAATCCAGATTAACATAACCGGAAGCACGTCCTGAACAGCCGATTCCTGAAACCATAACCATCTTTGAGGTATCGACACCGCTGTCCTTTATCGCGGTCAGACATGAAGAAAAAGCCGTCCCTATTCCGCATCCGGGACACCAGATATGAGGCATACGATCCTTCCGAAGGAGATAATCGAGCGGATGTTCCGATTTTTTGTCGGCCTTTTTCAAGTTTACAGACATGGTTAAAAGGCCTCCTTAAATACTTTGAGAACCCTGTCCGGAGAAATTATTGTACCGCCCGGATGCCCGACCAGAAAGGAAGGCGCCCTGCCGCATGCACATCGCTCAACCTCAAGGTGGATCTGCCCCAGATTAATCTCCACAGTCACGAATCCCTTTACCTTTTCAGCCAGTTTTCGAATCTGATCCTCCGGAAAAGGCCAAACCGTAACAAGCCGTAAAAGTCCCGCTTTAATTCCCAGCTCCCTGGCCATATCAACCGCAGCCATGCCGGTTCGAGCGGAAACGCCATAAGATACAACAACAATTTCAGCATCATCCAGATGATATTTTTCAGTCTGAATGATATCATTCAGGTTTCTGCGAATCTTATTGGTGAGCCTGGTCATCATCTCTTCCTGCCCCTCAACGGTCAAAGCCGGATAACCCCTCTCATCGTGAGTGAGGCCGGAGACATGTATGTTAAACCCCTCTCCTGCCGCAGGCATGGGTGCAACCCCATTCGGTCCGGGTTCGAAAAGCTTAAATCGATCCTTCCGTCCTTTTGGTCTGGGTCTGGATTGTATTGTAATGTATTTTGACGGGGGTATGATTACCTTTTCGCTCATATGCCCGATCATCTCATCACTCATAATTAATACAGGTAAACGGTAGGTTTCACTCAGGTTAAACGCGGTAATCGTCTGATAAAACATATCCTGGGGGGAAGACGGCGCCAGTGCAATTATCTCATAGTCACCATGAGAACCCCATCGCGCCTGCATCATATCTGCCTGTGCACCCTGGGTCGGAAGACCTGTAGACGGCCCGGCCCGCTGCACATCAACGACTACACAGGGGGTTTCCGTGCAGATTCCCAGCCCGATATTTTCCATCATGAGACTGAAACCCGGCCCGGAAGTAGCAGTCATGCTTTTAACGCCTGCCCATGAAGCACCGAGCACAGAACTGATAGCGGCAATTTCATCTTCCATCTGAATAAACGTTCCCCCAACTCTCGGAAGCCTTTCAGACATATGCTCGGCTATCTCTGTAGCAGGAGTTATAGGGTACCCACCGAAGAAACGGCATCCCGCCGCCAGCGCCCCTTCTGCACAGGCAACATCGCCCGTTATATAATGCTCACCCGTGAGGATTGTTGTTTCCATTCCACCCCTCGTCTCAACTCTTTTTATGATAGTATCCTAAAATCCGACTTTCCTGACTTACGAAGATTCTTCCTCTTCCTGTACGTCCTGGTTATTAAGAACCTTGACAGAATAGATGGCGAACTCCGGGCAAATGATTTCACAATAATGACAGTTCACACAGGCATCGGCTTTCTTCACTACGGGAGGATGATACCCCTTTTTATTGAATCTTGAAGAAACCCCCAGCACCTGCCGGGGACAGAACTCTATACAGTATCCACACCCCTTACATCGATCTTCAAGGATGTGTACTTCGCCTCGAGTCGTCTGTACTTCATCCACATCAAGTGGAACCCGCCAGAATTCCATAAACCCCTTCTCCAAAATTTAAACTGTTTTCTATTAAATGATCGCTAAAGACGGCAATCTATAGCAATAGCGGAGGAAATGTCAAGCAATATTGTCTCAAAAATTTAAAAAAGCGAGACACCCTGCCACTTTTTCCGGGGGTATGGAGCTATTTTTAAAACCTTATGTTATGTGGGTTAATTTTTGCTTGGGGTAGAAACTCTTATTGGGCAAGTCTGAAAGGAAATAATGAGAACGGATCAACATCATAACCAACATAACGGGGAGCTTCAATCAGTCGACGAGGTAATTCCTCAGGAAAAGGAGTCGGCCGTTCTTTTTGAAATGCCGCTGACAGATTACCTAAATTATACTTGATTAAACAAAAGATTTGTTGTAGTAAAGCTTACAGATATCCGGGGGTGCTAATCAGGCTGAGATGATACCCTTTAAACCTGATCTGGGTAATACCAGCGTAGGGAGCGGCAACTTACTAGTTTTGTTATAATTTTTTGAAGGGGCCACATATCCCGCGTAAAGAGGATAGTGGCCTTTCTTGCTTTGGAGAGACATTATGAGCGTAAAAAGGGTTCTGACCATAGCCGGGTCGGATTCCGGCGGCGGCGCCGGAATACAGGCTGATCTGAAGACAATTACGGTCTTAGGCGGGTTCGGCATGAGCGTAATAACCGCTCTTACTGCCCAGAACACACTTGGCATTCATGGTGTTCATGAGGTCCCTGAAGATTTCATAGAGAAGCAGTTTGATGCCGTGGCTGGAGATATAGGAATCGATGCGGCTAAAACCGGGATGCTTGCCACCGGTAAGATATTAAAAACCGTTACAAAAATGATAAGGAAATACCAAATCGACAAACTGGTCGTGGATCCGGTGATGGTCGCAAAGGATGGATCGTTTCTGATAGAAGAGGATGCCCGAAGTTCCCTGATAGAGGAACTCGTACCGTTAGCCCTTGTTATTACTCCCAACATTCCTGAAGCCGAGGTGTTATCAAAAACCGGGATATCATCCATAGGTGATATGAAAAAAGCTGCAGAAATTATTTCCGGTTCAGGAGTTAAAAACATCGTTATCAAGGGCGGACACCTGACGGGAGATGCCGTGGATATCCTTTACGACGGTAAAAATTTCTATGAGTTTACTTCTGAAAGGATAGATACATTAGACACCCACGGTACGGGATGCACATATTCTGCCGCTATTGCCACGGAGCTTGCCAAAGGGGAATCCGTTTTTGAAGCCGTAAAGAAAGCGAAGGAATATATAACAACCGCTATCAGATTTTCGCTGCGGATAGGTGGGGGACATGGACCAATTAATCATTTTGCTCCCATTTTGCAATAGAAGTAAACACTATAGATGCATTTGAAGCACTAAACTGAGGTATCATCAACAAGAAGGAGGAGTAATATTATGGCACTAAGCGAAATTATAATAACAAGGGCAATAATTGACCGATTTTCACAGAAATTTATGGAATATGTGGAAGTTGACACAGCCATTGTAGGCGCAGGTCCCGCCGGTCTGGTGGCAGCGTATTTCCTTGCAAAAGCCGGTATCAAGGTAGCAATATTTGAACGAAAACTCTCCATAGGCGGCGGAATGTGGGGTGGCGGAATGATGTTCAATGAAATAGTGGTGCAGGAAGAAGCCAGGGGAATCCTCGATATGTTCAACATAAACACCAGAGAATATGAACCGGGGTACTACACGGCCGATGCGATCGAATCCGTCACGACGATCTGCTCACATGCTACAAGGGCAGGCGCCAAAATCTTCAATTGTATGAGTGTGGAGGATGTTGTGATCCGCGAGGGACGCGTAATCGGTCTCGTTATTACCTGGTCGCCGGTTGAAATGGCCGGCCTTCACGTCGACCCACTCACTATCACAACAAAAAATATCATTGACGCGACCGGTCACGACACCGAGGTGCTTCGTGTAATTGTTCGGAAGGCAGACATAAAATTAGACACGGAAAGTGGAGAAATAATGGGCGAACGCTCCATGTGGGCGGATAAGGCAGAACCGCTGACAGTTGAAAATACGAAAGAGATCTGCCCCGGCGTCTACGTGGCAGGAATGTCGGCCAACGCTGCTTTTGGAGGCCCAAGAATGGGGCCGATATTCGGTGGAATGCTCCTCTCCGGCAAGAAGGTAGCAGAATTAATTATTGACAAAACTTAATTTTCGGGTTTTAAGTGGCACGTTAAAACTTAAAACTCGACGAGGTTCATAATGACTCAATTAGAAATAGCGCGTAAAGGTAAAATCTCAGAGGAGATGAAGATATGTGCAGAACATGAAAATGTAGAGCCGGAGTTCATACGCAAGGGCGTTGAGGACGGCAATATTGTGGTGATAAGAAATAAAAAACATACCTCCATTTTGCCCCTTGCCATTGGTAAGGGTTTAAAGACAAAGGTCAACTCCAATATCGGAACATCGAAAGACCGTGTTGATCTTGAGTTAGAGCTTGAAAAAGTAAGAATATCTGTCGCCGCGGGGGCGGACACGATCATGGATCTGTCCACAGGTGGCAATATCAGGGCAATAAGAAAAGCAATTATAAAAGAATCAACGGTTTCGATTGGAACGGTTCCGATATACCAGGCCGCCGCCCAGATGCTCGAGTCCCAGAAGGCAATCGTGGAGATGAGCGATGATGACATGTTCAGGGTCATAGAGGAAAACGGCGAGGACGGCGTAGATTTTATCACCGTTCACTGTGGCGTGACGAGAAGGAGCGTCGGCCTCCTGGAGGAACAGGGGCGACATCTTGGAATCGTCAGCAGAGGGGGAACCTTTCTATCCAAGTGGATGGAATACAACGAAAGAGAAAACCCTCTCTACGAACAGTACGACAGGTTGCTTGAGATTGCCAAATCCTACGACATGGTCCTCAGCCTCGGTGATGGTCTGAGACCGGGCTGTATTGCCGACGCAACTGACAGGGGACAGATCGAAGAGCTTATTTCTTTAGGCGAACTGACAAAAAGGGCACGGGACTATGGCGTTCAGGTCATGATTGAAGGACCAGGCCATGTTCCGATCAAAGAGATTGAGGCCAACGTGCAATTGGAAAAGAGTCTCTGCAACGGGGCGCCCTTCTACGTGCTCGGACCCCTCCCGACGGATATAGCGCCCGGTTATGACCACATAACGGCAGCCATAGGAGGCGCCATCGCCGGATCAGCCGGCGCGGACTTTCTCTGCTATGTCACTCCGGCGGAACACTTAAGACTTCCAACCCTCGAAGATGTTAAGGAAGGTGTTATAGCCTCAAGGATTGCCGCCCACATTGCGGACATCGCCAAAGGAGTCCCCGGCGCATTTGATAAAGACATACTCATGGCAAAGTGCAGGAATGAATTCGATTGGGACGGGCAGGTAAAAATATCGATTGATCCTGATAAAGCAGGAGCTTTTCTGGAGAAAAGTGAAAGTGCGAGTGAAGAGGGCTGCACCATGTGCGGCGAGTTCTGCGCGATTAAACTCGGTAAAAAGGATAAAACAAGCCACCGCCGAGACCGTTGAGATTCGGGCGCAACTGCCGCTGTCCGTCTACAACTTTTCTTCCACAGACTTTACCTTACTGGTGATGCGCCCGGCGACTCCTTTCCTGTAGTCAGCCTTAATGGTCAAATACACCCGTTCGCAGTCTTTCGCAAGTTCATTAAAGCAGCGGTTCACCACGGCCATAACTTCATCCCACTCACCTTCGATGCTCGTGCCCATGGGGCCGAATTTATACGACAGACCGCTGTCCCTGATAGTTCTCACCACTCTGGACACATAGGGGCTTACACTGCCGCCCTTGTCTAAAGGGAAAATCGCCAGATCAATAAGTACACTCATAAATCCTCCTCTCAAAGAAACAACAATACCTGGTGTCATGTTAACGATACTCTGTCCTTTCGAAGGAGTCCTCACGACTGAGAAATCTTAGATTTCTCCCGGAGTTTACCCTGAGTAAAGCGAATGGGGTCGAAATGACATTTCTTGATTGACACGACACTCTTAATAATCTTACGATTATTTTATATACCTTGCAATGGAAATGTATAGCAAGGCTTCCGCCCTGCATAACAAGATTTTAATGGATATGTCTCTTCGTTTTTTATTCCCGTGCCGATGCCGAGAATATCATTCCGTCATAATGCAATTATTGTCCACTTGAGAGAATATGTGAAGATCATCAGGTTTAATTCAGGTAATTTAGACCGGGTAGAGGGAGTGAATCGACTTGACGGGTATAGAACTGTCAGATAATGTTACGTGAAGGCAACATAATCCGAGAAGGACAGGGCTAATGAAAAGAAAGAATATATATTTTCTGGCAATTGCATGCACTGTCCTTATAATAATTTATTCGGGCATCAGGATTCTGAAAACTCAAATTGGTGATTCCGAACTTTCAAACAAACTGAATGCGCTTATAGAAAACGGGTTAAAGCAAGAATTATTTCCAGGGGCAGTTCTGTTAGTTGCCCAAAATGGCGAGATAAGGCACAGAAAGGCCTATGGGGTAGCACAAAAATACTCATTCGGCCGCATAGCGTTGGAAGAACCGGAATCGATGTCCGCTGAACATCTTTTTGATGTTGCTTCCATGACGAAGGTCTTTGCAACCACCTTTGGCATTATGCTCCTTGTAGACAGAGGGGAACTCGAACTCGACGATTTCCTGTACAGATACATAGGCAGGTTTGCTGAGGGAGAAAAAAGAAAGATTACGATCAGACATTTACTCAGCCACAGGGCGGGACTCGCTCCCTGGAAACCAATCTACTATCATGCCTCCGATAAGGATGAATCGCTTGACTACATAAGTTCCATTCCCCTGAAATATCCGGTTGGCACGGAACGACATTACAGCGATCTTGATTTCATGATTCTGGGTTATCTCATAGAAGAGATAACGGGAAAATCACTCGATCTGTATCTCAAGGAAGACCTTTATGCCCCGCTGGAACTATATAATACGGCGTTTCGTCCTCTGAGCCGGGATTATAAAAAAATAGCGGCGACCTCACATGGGAATCCATTTGAACGACGAATGATAGCAGACGGCAACTTCGGTTACAAATGTGATGAAAATCCGGATGATTTCCATGAATGGCGGCATTATACCCTGAAGGGGGAAGTTAATGACGGAAACGCATTTTATGCTCATGGCGGCGTCGCGGGCCACGCGGGGCTTTTTTCCACCGTCGATGATCTGAAAATTCTGGCGGATCTACTCGTAAATAAGGGATTGTTGAACGGAAAGATTTATATTAGCCCTGAAACTGTGGAGACTTTTCTGAGAAAAGACGAGTTCGATAACGGACTGGGCTGGTCTTTAAATCCTAAGTTTATAAAAGCGGAAGGTGCACCCGAGGGGACATTTGGGCATACCGGGTTCACGGGATGCAATGTTATAATTATGCCGGTACAAAAAATCATTATAATATTACTTTCGAATCGCCAGAATGAAGGTTTGGGAGAGTCGGGAGATTACCCTGACCTGAACGCGCTTCGTCGCAATATTGTCCGGACAGTTCTAGGAGAAATTTAAAAGCGACATATTTTCAATACAAATTCCAAAAAAGACTAACCCCTTCTATATTAGATGACTCAACTTTCGCACCTGCACCTAACTGCTGGTAAGAACAAGTAATTCATTGACTCCATGATGGAGTCAATAAGCTCTTTGATAATTTATTCAGTCAAGCAACTGATATTTCTTAGTTTATCTGCAAGCACGGAAAGAATCCGCTTCATGGCTTCGAGGTAATTCAAGTCAGCAATCTCCTCACAGCACGTGTGAAAAAGAAGGCCGATTGTACGATCATTGTTTTGTTGACGATGCTCAACGCTCAGAAAAATGTAGCGAACCATGACAATGGTGGTATGAGCAATCAGCGCATCGTATGACCGCATCTGTATTTCTCTTGCAAGCGCCAGGAATGATTTGCATATCTTGAAGAATACCTCGATATTCCATCGTTTTCCATAGATCCGGACCACCTCATCATCAGGAAGATTACACTGTGTAGAGAGTAAGGCAATCCATCCTTTCGTTTGACGATGACGGACAAAGACGATCTTGACTTCTCTTCCACTCTTGAGGCTTACTTCTACTGAAGCCAGTATACGTGCTTTCCCACGACGTTTGCGGACTTTCCTGTAGAGTTGTTTCAGTGTGAGCCATTCGCCGTTATAAAAATAAGTGATCCTGGGCATCGGTTTCAGGTGGCAGATAATGTGAATCCCCAAATCGGCAATCTGATCGATCACCGAAGGAAATGAAAACCAGGAATCGAACAGAACATAATCGGCTCTCAGTCCGCGGGAAAGAGCTCTTTTTATCATGACTACAGCCATCTCAGTTGCTTTCTGAACCGCTTCCCTGCGTCGGTGGCCGCCGCATGATCGTTTATAAATCGCGGGATTTACTTCCCGCAACTGTTTTTCCTTTTTGGCGGAAGCCAACAAAACAAAATCTACCGGAAGTAAGCTGATACCGTCAGACCAACCAAGGGTTAACATGCGAAAGCCCCGTTTCATGATTCGGCGATTATGATCAAACATCCAGCTCAACAACTCCACCTTTTTACTGCGATCACGTTCATAGGGAGAGTCGTCTATAATCAGCACCTTTCCCCTGTCTTCACTCGTAAGGGAAGTGAAGAATTGCTTGATCACATTCTGTGTCAATCGGAAGAGGAAATTACGCCAGTTGAACGTCGGGGTGTTCAGAAACCGGTAAATAGTCGATTTTTCACATCCTGCCTCTCTGTTCCTGATAAGAGACATATACATGCTTTTGCCCATGAATATCAGGTGGAACAGCCTTTTGAACAGGAAAAGGGCGCCAAAGCCTAACTTCCTGATACCTGCCTGATTCAGAAGCGAACCGACACAGTAGGAATGGAAAAAGTGATCGATGCGGGATCCGATGGTTTTTTCTGCTTGGCTATCAAAGAACTTTGTATTACACTGCATTTGAGATGTCCTCCTTTCTGTTTTTGTGCAGGGTAATTATACCCTAAAAGGAGTGGCATCTCAACTATTATTTAATTAATACAGTCAGTTATGACTTCCGCCCGCTCGCCGAAAAGTGTGAAAATGGGGTGCGAAAGTTGAGTTCACAGTATGCTTTTATCATGACTCAAATTTACCCCTTAATGCACCCGACCGTTCTCAGTCTCGCCACCTTCCTGGAAAGTCCGGACTGATGGACTACTTCAACTACTTCATCGATATCTTTGTACGCCTCGGGCATCTCTTCACGAAGCGTTCCTTTTCCTGAGGCGATGACAATAATGCCCCTTTCTGCCATCTCCTTCCTGATAGACCTTCCCTTGCTCACCTTTGTCGCCCTGCTCCGGCTCATCACCCTGCCCGCTCCATGGCAGGTACTTCCAAAGGTCTCCGCAAAAGCTTTATCCGTTCCCACCAGCACATACGACCCGGTTCCCATATCACCGGGTATCAAAACCGGCTGCCCTACCCCTCGATATTTTTCAGGAAGTGCGGGATGCCCTGCAGGGAATGCCCTGGTAGCCCCCTTCCGGTGGACACACAATTTTACCTTTTTTTGGCCTACAGGAAATTCCTCTATCTTCGCTATATTATGACATACATCGTATACCAGTCTCATGCCGATATCCGCGGGACTCATCCGAAGCGTTCTCTCAAACGTCTCCCGTGTCCAGTGCATCAACATCTGCCTGTTTGCCCAGGCATAGTTCGCCGCACATGCCATGGCGGCCAGGTAATCTCTCCCCTCATCTGAATCAAGATAGGCACAGGCCAGCTGTCTGTCCGGCAACGGTATGCCCAACTTTCCTACGTTCTTCACCATCCTGGCCAGGTAATCATCGCAGACCTGATGTCCAAGGCCACGTGATCCGCTATGTATGAACACACAAACCTGATCCTTCTCCAACCCGAAGGCAGACGCGACTTTTTCATCAAAAATCTCTTCTACAATCTCTATTTCAAGAAAATGGTTCCCCGAACCGAGTGTACCAAGCTGTTGTTTCCCTCTTTCCAGCGCCCTGTCGCTCACTCTTTCCGGATCGGCGCCATCTATCTTTCCGCCATCCTCGGTACTTTCCAGATCTTCAGGAAAACCATACCCCTGACTCACAGCCCACCCGGCCCCTTTTTGGAGGACTTTCTTTTCCTCTTTTATGGACAGCTTGAGGTCGCCCTTAGATCCGACACCGGAAGGGATATCCCGAAAAAGGGCCGAAACGAGATCAGACAAACGCCCTTTGATGTCATCGAAATTGAGCTTCGTGGTCATCAGGCGAACCCCGCAGTTTATATCATAACCGACGCCACCGGGAGAGATGATGCCTTCATTTATATCGAATGCGGCAACTCCCCCTATAGGAAAGCCGTAACCCCAGTGCATATCGGGCATGGCAAGTGAATATTTGACAATACCGGGAAGGTGGGCAACATTGGCAACCTGTTTCGGGCTCTGATCCGAACCCATTTCCTTTATGAGCTTCTCGCTGGAATAGATCATTCCGGGCACACGCATTCCGCCAACCGCAGGGATTATCCAGTGAAAATCGTCAACTTTTTCGATCCTGATCTCAGACATCTAATATCACCCTTGCTTTCCATCCCCCCTTGTTTTTTTCGACTTCGACTTGATGGTAGGTGACGGCCTTAATCTCCGCCTTAATACGGTGTCTTTCCGGATTAAACGCCTCTCCCCTCACTTCTCCCACAAGATGGCGGGTGCTAATCTCAAGGATGGAAAACTCCTTCAGTAAGATCCGCTCCCCATTGAATATGTAAAGAATTTCCCTAAGATAGTTAACGAAGAGGTCCTCCCGGTCACTACCCCTGACAGAAACGCTCCGAACCTCTGAGGCATTTACATTATGAAGGTCAACAGTAAGATCAAAGATGGCAAACGCGGCATTAGAAAAAAGTTCCTTTTCATCCTTGCCATATATCTCTAACCCCAGATCTGCTGTATGGTCAAAAACCTTATATCTTTTCATCAACGGAACTCTCCCGCCAGGGGAAGGGAGCCAAGGTAAAAGTCCTTTCTAATCAGGATCCACGGTCTCTTTGACCGCCTCTATTCCATTGGTATCCTCTTCCATCTCTTCCTCCACACCATTTTCTTCCCTCTCCGCTCTGGCGAGTCCGATCAGCTTTTCTCCCGGATCGAGTCCGATCAACTTAACCCCCTGAGTGCTCCTGTGTAATAGAGAAATTTCTTCAACCTTCATCCGTATGATATTTCCTGCATCACTGATCAATATCACATCCTCGTTTCCAACGACCTGCCTGATTCCGGACACACATCCTATCCTGGGAACCGTCTTCAGATTAATGATTCCCTTGCCCCCTCTGGTCTGGGTTCTGTACTCGGTGACTTCCGTCCTTTTGCCGAAACCATGTTCCGAAATCGTTACAATCGAATTCCCGTTACCGAGAATCTCCATGCCGACAATTTCATCTTCCTTGTTCATTCTTATCCCGGTGACACCTCGCGCCGTTCTCCCACTGCTTCTGACGTCCGACTCTTTGAACCGTATCGCCTTCCCCTGTTTTGTGCCAAAAAATACATCCTGGGTGCCATCCGTCAGTTTCACGGCAATCAGCTCATCTCCCTCATCCAGGTTAATAGCAATAATGCCGCCCACTCTCGGATGGGAATAGGCAAGAAGATCAGTTTTTTTAGCGACCCCCTTCTTCGTGGCAAAAAATACAAATTTCCCTTCAACAAATTCCTTTACGGAAAGCACCGCTTCCACTCTCTCCTGGCTTGATAAGCCTATCAAATTGACAATGGCCTTCCCTTTGGCCGCTCGCCCCGCCTGCGGGATCTGGTGCACCTTGAGCCAGTGAACTCTTCCCGTATTGGTAAAGCACAAAACATAGCTGTGTGTGGAGGCAACAAATATACGCTCCACAAAATCATCTTCTTTCGTGCCCATACCAACCTTACCCTTGCCCCCTCTACGCTGGATCCTGTAGAGAGTTGCGGGATTTCTTTTAACGTAACCGTGATGAGATATTGTCACCACCATATCTTCTTCCACGATTAAATCTTCAATATCAATCTCTTCACTGGCTAAAACAATTTCTGTTCTTCTTTCATCTTCATATCTTTTCTTTATATCTTCCAACTCCTCGATAATAATGTTCAGGATTTTCTGCGGGTCTTCCAGTATTCCCTTTAATTGTGAAACCAATAACGAAACTTCATCATGTTCTTCGGTAATCTTGCTCTGTTCAAGGTTAGTCAATCTCTGTAACCTCATCTCCAGGATTGCCTTCACCTGAATATCGCTCAGACCAAACTCTTCCGAAAGTTTCTCTGCGGCTTCTTTAGGAGTGCTCGACGCCTTGATGATTGCAATAACATCATCAATGTTACTCAGGGCAATGATGAGCCCCTGAAGAATATGCAACCTCTCATTGGCCTTCTTCAATTCGAATACTGTTCTTTTGGTGACAATTTCTTTTCTGAATTCTACAAATCGCTGCAGAATCTCCTTGAGATTCAAAACTGCAGGCTGACCATTGTCTATAGAAAGCATTATAATCCCGAAGGAGGTTTGGAGCTGTGTGTGTTTGTAAAGCTGATTGAGAATAATGCCTGTCTCTTCATCTCTCTTTAAATCAATGACTATTCTCATTCCTTCTCTATCAGATTCATCCCTCAGATCGGAAATCCCGGTTACTTTTTTCTCCTTAACCAAATCTGATATTTTTTCAATGAGCTTCGCCTTGTTAACCATGTACGGAAGTTCCGTAATGACAACACTTTCCCGGTCATTCCTTGCATTCTTTTCAACAATGGCCCGCGCCCGCAACCTGATGATTCCTCTCCCCGTCTTATAGGCGGAAACGATCCCCTCCCTCCCGTTAATAAAACCTGCGGTAGGAAAATCGGGGCCTTGAATAAACCTCATAAGCCCCTCCACCTTAATGTCGGGATCACGAATCAGGGCAATGGTTCCCTCTACTACTTCACCAAGGTTATGCGGCGGAATATTAGTAGCTACACCGACTGCAATTCCTGATGTGCCGTTGAGAAGCAATGTGGGTATCTTTGAGGGAAGAACAGTGGGTTCCTGGAGAGAATCATCATAGTTAGGTACAAAACTAACGGTTTCCTTATCCAAATCGGCAAGAATCTCCTCGGCGATTCTTGACATACGGATCTCCGTATACCTCATTGCTGCCGCTGAATCGCCATCAATCGATCCAAAATTTCCCTGACCGTCAACCAATAAGTGCCGCATAGAAAAATCCTGGGCCATTCGGACGATGGTATCGTAGACCGCCGAATCTCCGTGCGGGTGATACTTACCAATAATATCACCCACGATCCTTGCCGATTTTTTGTACGGTCTGTTCCACCGGTTTCCGAGCTCCGACATGGCATAGAGAACTCTGCGGTGAACCGGTTTAAGGCCGTCCCGCACGTCAGGAATAGCACGTCCGATAATAACGCTCATCGCATAGTCCATATAGGACTTTTTCATTTCATCTTCTATATTGACCGGGACGGTCCGCCGATAAAGCTGATCCATTATAAATCAATCCTCCTCATTATTGTTTCCAATTGTATCACGTAATTATACCAAACTGCATCCATTTTTACTCTTACAGACGGGCGAATGTAACGTCAACGATACTCTGTCATTTCGAAGGAGTCTTCACGACTGAGAAATCTTAGATTTCTTGATTGACGCGACACCAGGACACCTATCGTGACCGCGTGACGGAGGTTAAGCATCCCGCGCCCGGCAGAGCAGTCTTTGAAAATGCACAGAGAGAACTAACCCCGCAATAAATAGCGGGGTTAGCAAGCAAACATAAAAAATTGTTTTTGTACTTTTCTACTCTTTCATCATGAAATTTTTCCGGCTTTTTCCTCAACCTGCCCGTTAAAACCTTTAGCATTAATTATAAATCTGTCATGAGTCCCTTTTGATATTTTATCAATTCCATCATCAGCACTCACGGAAAACTTTAACATTTTCCCTTTTATTTCTTCTAAAACCCCTTTTACTGTAATTGTAAAACCGGCCGGGGTTGCAGCCGTGTGTTTAATATCAAAACCAATTCCGACGGTCTGCTCATTGGGCCAGTCAATATGCTCATTAATAAACTTAATGCATGCAAACTCAAACAAGCCAATCAAAAAACCGGACGCAAAAACCTTCGGCATTATTTTTCCTTCTTCAAATTCAGGAAAAAGAAAAGGAACTGTTTTGTCTTCCGGCACAACGTACTTGAACTCAAAATTCATACCCTCTTTTAAAGAATTCTCCATTTTTTCCTCCATCTTTTTTTATTTAAGATATTACAAAAAAATTATTTTAAAGTGCTTTATCAAAAAACACCTTTAAAATGCTGAATTCCGGATAATTCCTGATTTGCAACGGCCAATTATATCAGGCTTTTAAAATGCGGGCATCCACCACCACCATCCCATCGGTATAAGCAAATACGGGATTCAAATCGATTTCCATGATGTCCTCATGTTCTTCGGCAATGCGGGCAAGCTTGAGGAGCCCTTCCACGAGAGCGTTTTTATCAACAGGCGGTTTCCCTCGAAATCCAGCAAGCAGAGATGCTCCTTTAATCTCATGGAGCATTTCAAAGGCATCCTCACGACTCAGCGGCAGTAATCTCAGCGACACGTCACGGAACAGTTCTACCGTTACCCCGCCAAGGCCAAAGATGATAACCGGGCCGAATTGCTCGTCCCGGTTCATACCTATAATCACCTCTAATCCAGGGGATGCCATAGCACTAACCGTCGCACCGCTGATCCGGGCTTCAGGATGCTGGGCTTTGATTTGACTGATTATTTCAGAATATGCCGTTTTAACCTCCTCATCGGATTGCAAATTGAGCTTCACTCCCCCGACATCGGTCTTGTGTAAAAGGTCGGGTGATTCAATCTTCAGCGCCACAGGAAAATCAATCTGGCGCGCCGTCTGCGCGGCTTCTTCTGCATTTTCGGCAAAACGGTTCGCCGTGCATTGAAAACCCTTCGATTCTAAAAACTGCATCGATTCGTAAAAGCCAAGCGCCTTCTTTCCTGATGCCTTGGGAAAGGTGGTTACGGCCGGTTTGACTTTGAGTTTTTTAGGGATTACCTGAGAAAGTGCCCGGATGCCTCGTTCGGGAGTCTGAAAGACCGGAACTCCTTTTCGATGCATTACCAATCTTTCCTCCCGTTCCACCTCGGCGCCGCCAAGGTAGATAACCAGTTCATTAAGCCCCGGTTTCACCACGTCGCAGGAGCCCTCGACGGGATCTCCAAAGATTACCCCCAGAGTGTCATAGTAAAGACGTGACAGCTCGATTACCTGCCGGAACATCTCGGCATTGGCATCCCCCGTGAGATCCAGAGGATTACTGCGAATCGCATGAGGCGGGACGACCCCTTTCAGTTTTTCGGCCAGCTCCGAAGGAAGAGGCGATACCACAAGCCCTTCCTTTTCCGCGGCATCGGTGGCGAGGATGGCCGCTCCACCGGATGTAGTTATAAAAAGAATGCGGTTGCCTTTTGGAGGCTTCAGGTAGGCAAAGGCTTTGGCAAAGTCATAAAACTCTTCCATGCTCTGGGCGCGGCACACACCGTATTTCTGAAAAAGGGCATCATAGGTGGCGTCAGCTCCGGCAAGAGATTTGGTATGTGACTCCGCAGCCACCTTTCCACCGGGTGTCCTTCCCGATTTCAGAACTACCAGAGGTTTCGTCAAAGACTGTATGGTCTTTTGAAAACGTATTGGATCTTTGACTCCTTCCAGGTATGCGGCAATAACTTTGGTATTGGGGTCGTTTTCAAAGTATTCGATCAAATCGGTTTCATCCACATCGGCCCGGTTCCCCATGCTTACAAAGCTTGAAACACCCAGCTCTTCGACGGAAAACCAATCCATCATGGCGGCGCCCACCGTGCCGCTTTGCGCGATCACCGCGACTCCCCCCTTAAATGTGAGAAGCGGCCACGACGCACACATGGGTTCATACGGATTATTAACCCCCTGGCAATTGGGTCCAATCAGGCGCACCCCGTAATCACGGGCCACTTTTGCCATCTCTTCCTGGAGTTTTTCTCCTTCCGGTCCGGCCTCACTGAAACCTCCTGTAATAACAACAGCTGCCTTGACCCCTTTTTCGCCACAATCTCTGATGGCCTGGGGAACGAAACGTGCCGGGACGATTACCATTGCCATATCAACCGGATCGGGAATATCTTTGACATTTTTAAAACACGGCAAATCCAGGATGCGCTCGCTCTTGGGATTGATGGGATAGAGCACTCCCGGAAATCCGCCGTCCCGGAGGTTTTTAAGGATTACATTCCCTATTTTAGCGGGACTATCCGAAGCGCCAATCACGGCAATACTCTCCGGATGAAAAAACGCCTGTAAACCGCTTTGAACCATGGAAACCTCCTTGAAGATAAACGTTCTCGTTATATTTATCACGCTTTAAGTAATAAGAGCCGGACTCCAACAGCGGTATAATAGGAAAATGTCCGGTATGTGTCAATTACAAATCACACTTTCCAGCACCCATTTCACTTATCTATCTTTTAGCTGAAAAATATATTTATGCTCCTTAAACTGTAAAAGGGGATGATTCTGAACGGGCAGCTTTTCATGGGTTCCAATTATCAGAAATCCACTCTTGTCCAGACTACTTATTACCTTAAGAAAGGCGGGTTCCTTTATCTCCTGTCGATAATAGGTAAGAAGATTGTTTCTTAAAAAAATGATCTGAAATTGTTCTTCAGAAGGAGGTTGTTTTACCAGGTCATATGTTTCCCATTTAATATCTTTCTTCAGGTGTTCAGCTATAAAATAGAGAGATTTGTCCTTTGAGGTACGGAAAGAAGCATTTTTGATCTCTTCCGGTATCCCCTTTAAGTTGCTCTCTCTATAAGCCCCTTCCATTGCTTTATTCAGGTAATCAGGATTAACATCCGTAGCCCACAGTTGAAGCTGTGGCAGTCCATCAGACTTGTTTTTCAATCTATTCCACAATATTTTAAAACTGTAGACCTCCTGTCCCTGAGCACAGCCGGCTGACCAGATATTAATTTTTTCGCTGTTCCGTTTTATAACCTCCGAAACAATTTCCTCTTCCAGAACCAGCCATAATTGTCGATCACGGAAAAACCGGCTTATCGAAACCGTTATCAGGAGTTCGACCTCTCTTAAGGCTTCGGAATTATTATTCAGAATATAAAAATATTCCTCCAGGTTTCGACAGCCAAGCCGCTGCATATGCCGGACGACACGTTTCTTTACCCCTTTTCTTACCTTACGGTAACCCTCCCAGGAAAGATTAAATCGATCAAGTAGTTGACTAAACTGATGATCATCCATAAAATGATACCGTGATATTTTAAATTTCGTGGCAAGGATGACAAGTTTGCAAAAAGTCTTTTCGGAGCGAATCTAAGCATTTTGGGGGAAAGATGGTGGTAGTGACCGGCGTTAAGAAAATCTAACTGTTTGAGTGCGTTAGCACGAGTTTTAGATTTTTAGCCGGGCAATAACAGCATTCACAAAATGGTTCTGAGCGAAGAAAATGGACTTTTTACGAATGCATCAAGGTTGCAATGCCGGAAAAACTCCCTAGTGCCCTGTCACCCACACTACACTACACGAAACGAAAGAAGAATGGAAGGGTTACCGCAAAACGTCCTGTAATGAATACACCTCCTACGACAAAAAACCGGAGAATTATTCTATGGTCATTGGTTGTCATATATACCTTTTCCCTTCCCTATGCCATTGTTTTATATAACGTTATAGCACTTAGATGGTCTCCCGAATTTGCCGGATTTGTGCCCCGTCTAATACTTCTTGTGGCGGGAGCAGCTTATATTTTCTACGCGATAAAAGCTAAGCTTCCCTTTAAAAAAATGTTCCCTTTAATACCATGTGCTGGTATTTCCTGTCTTATTATATACCTTGAGCCCAACCCTGATAAACATATACATATACCTGAATATGTTTTTATGACCTGGCTTCTCTTTGAAGCGATTCGAATTGATTATAAGGGCGCCGGCATCTTTCTTCTGGTATTTTTCTGCTCATCTTTTCTCGGGGTACTGGATGAAATTTTCCAGGGAATACACCCCCTTCGTTTTTATGGCTGGCAGGATATGATTATTAACTCTTCTTCCAGTTTTATCGGAATACTAAGTCTTATAGGTCTGAGGGAAAACCAGTGGGAGAATTGGAACTGGATAAATCAATTAAAGAAGACGCGAGGATCACTTTTTGTTGTTCTTCTCGGTATTTCAAGTACCGCAGTTAGCTGCTATATGTTATTTAAGGTTAAAAACCATCGTGGTTCCTGGCTCGTATATCCTGACTGGCTTATTGCCTGGAATGCAATTTTCGTGTTGATTGCATTTATTACCCTGTGGGTATTATATCGTCACACAACTCAAGACAACGGGAAACCCGAAGCGCAGAAAATAACTGCTGTCCTGTGGGTTCTCCCGGCGCTGATAATTATTCTGTATATTCATATGGTCGTTGTGTTAAGCTGGACGGCAGGTGTGTTTTTTAAATAGCATAAATCCTGAGACTGACATAGCTCAGGATTTAAGGCTGTTCATTCTTTTGGAAGCGTTAAAAAAGGGAGAGCCCCCCTATATTTACTGTATTGGAGGAAAAACTATGAATGAGATAACATACAGACCGATAGGAGTAGTGCATTCTCCTTTCAAAGAACCGAAAGGAACACCCATACAACCCTCGGCTGCTGAGGGTATTTCCGGAACAGTCGAGATATTTCCGGAATATGCCGAAGGCCTAAGAGACATCGAAGGATTTTCTCATATTTTCTTGATATATCATTTTCATTTGTCCAAAGGTGCACGCTTAATAGCAAAACCTTTCATGGATAATGAAGAACGGGGTGTCTTTGCAATGCGAGGCCCGAGCAGACCCAACACAATCGGTATCTCGATCGTACGCCTTATCAGAGTTGAAGATAATATAATCCATATTCAGGATGTAGACATAGTGGATGGAACTCCACTCCTTGATATCAAACCGTATGTCCCGGAATTCGATTTAAAGGAAGTAGAAAAAACAGGCTGGCTTGAAAAAAACGTGCACAAACTTCCATCATCAAAAGATGACGGCAGATTTACAAAATGATTAACAGGTGACATCCGCATCTCACTTCAAACGTCAACTTCTCCTTCGAAAATCGGAAAAGAAAGAGAAACAGTAGTTCCCCTGCCCAGATGACTTTCGATCTCGATCCTGCCCTTATGGGCTATCATCAGATGTTTCACTATCGATAAACCCAGTCCCGTACCGCCCAGTTCACGTGAGCGGGCCTTGTCCACCCGGTAGAACCGCTCCCCCAACCTGGGAATTTCATCCTCAGGCACGCCTATACCGGTATCGCTTATACTGACGATCACATAGCCTTTCTTATCATCAGAGGCCGTTATTGAGATCTTCCCCGATTCCGGTGTAAACTTAACGGCGTTATCCAGAACATTCAATAATATCTGGGCCAATCTGTCCCTATCAGCTTTTACAGATGGAAGCCCGTCCGGAATGTCGTTATCAAAGGTAAGTCTCTTCTCCATGATTTTCGACTCGATAACAGGCAAGACATTTTCAACCACACCACTCAGGGAAACACTTTCAAAAAAAAACTCCTTTTCTCCCAATTCGATATCGGAAATGGTTAAAAGGTCTTCTACCAGGCGGTTTAGACGACCGGCGTGTCTGTAAATGGTTTGCAGAAATTTCCCGGCTGTTTCCTTTTCCTCGATGGCCCCTTCCTGCAGTGTCTCAATAAATCCAAGGATTGCGGTTAAGGGAGTTTTTATCTCATGGGTTATATTGGCCACAAAATCGACACGCATCTTTTCCAACTTCTTGAGACGGGTAACGTCATGAAAGACAATCATTATCTTTTTTTCATCTTTTGGGGATCCCTGGATCGGCGAAACATTAACATCGAGAATAATATGATTTACATTCTCGAGAATAACTTCCTGTGAAACAGGTATTCCGGTTTCCTTGAAACGATCAAGGGCATTTTGCAATTCAACATTTCTTAGCGCCTCCAGCGGTGTCTTACCGATGATATCACCGTATCTAATACCAAAAATGTCCTTAAAGGCATTATTCGATGCTTCTATCTTATCCTGATTATCGAGTACCAATACTCCATCGGTCATACTGTCAAAGGCCGCCTCCAATTTCCCCCTTTCTTCATTTGCAAACCACACTCTCTCCTGCAGTTCCATAACCATATAATTAATGTTCCTGGCCAATCTTCCCATCTCATCACTCGAATCGATCATAAGAGTCCCCGGGTCTTCACCGTCTCTTAACCTTTTGGTAAATTGTTCCATTTCCTGAATGGGTGCGGTTAGTCTGGAAAAAAATATAAAGGCGATTATAAATGAAAGGACAAGGATGATACCAAATGATTGAAAAATTAGTCCGTACAATCCTCTTACAGAATTTTTAATCTCGACAAGCGGACGCGCCAGTCTTATATAACCAATTATCATGGAGTTACTCTTAACGGGCAGTGCAACATAAAACATATCCACGCCAAGGGTATGGCTGAAATGTGTTGCAGTTCCTTTATCAAGAACTTTTGCTTCCTGGATCTCCGGGCGGTTCAGGTGATTATCCATCCTGGAAATATCCTCTTCCGAGTCTGCCAGAACTTTTCCCGCAGTATCAATCAGGGTAATCCGTGCATTGGATATCCTGGCTAACTGAACAACCCTCTTTTCAATCTCTTTTTGCGGAGAAGTAAGATTTATCATCCGGGCATAAGTAGTCAGATCGTATTCAATCTTTTCCATCAATTTGCTCTTGACCTTATTACCAACCATAAAACCGACTATCGCCATAGACAGTACGATAATGATGATATAAGTCACAAATATTCTGTAAAATAATCGGTTTTTCATACGTTAATTCCTTGTGCTTCATCTATTCTTCATGTTTTTCACCACGGAACTGGTGTCTCACACTCTTTCCGGTAACCATATAGATAACCATATCCGCAATACTTTCTGCGTGATCAGAAATCCTTTCTAAACTCTTCGATACATGTGTAACCAGAATTGCCCTGTGGATGGTCCGGGGATCCTCAATCATAAACGTAAGAAGTTCCCTGAATATCTGCTCGTTGAGGTTGTCCACCATTTCATCATCTCCCTTGACCTTATTGGCCAGGTCACAATCCTCATTAATCAGGGCATCGAGACTTTCCTTGATCATCTTTCGTGTAATGTCCGCCATCCGTGGAAGATCAATATAAGGCTTAAGCTGCGGCTCTTTGTTTAGAATCAGTGCCCTTTGCGCGATGTTGACCGCCATATCTCCGATTCTTTCCAGATGACCATTGATCTTAATAGCGGTAGTAATAAACCGCAAATCTCTTGCAGCAGGTTGTCTCAAAGCCAGCAGACGGATACACTTTTCCTCAATTTCTGCATCAAGCTTATTAATCTGATCATCACCGGCAATGACCTCATGTGCCAGATCTGAATTCCTTTCCAGAAGTGATGTCATGGCATCCTGGATTACCTTTTCAACAAGAGCTCCAAGATATATGAGATTTTTTTTAACCTCCCGGAGTTCCCTTTCATAGTGCTTGCTGGTAAGTTTTTTTTCTCCCATATCTTATCCAAACCTTCCCGTGATATAGTCCTCTGTCTGTTTCACATCCGGTGTTGTGAAGAGCTTCTCCGTCGGACTATATTCTATGAGTTCCCCTAAATAGAAAAAGCCGGTATCGTCCGAAATCCGAGCAGCCTGCTGCATGTTATGCGTTACAATAATAATTGTATATTTCTCCTTCAATTCTTCAATCAGTTCCTCGATCTTTGCCGTCGAGATAGGGTCCAGCGATGACGTCGGTTCATCCATCAGTAGAACATCCGGTTTTATTGCCAGCGCTCTGGCAATACACAGCCGTTGCTGCTGCCCGCCGGAGAGCATCATGGCGGACTGACCCAGGATATCCTTCACCTCATCCCACAGCGAGGCCTGCCTGAGGCTCTGTTCCACCAGGAACTCCAAATCGCTCTTATTTCTCACCCCTGAAAGTTTTGCCCCGTATGTAATATTGTTAAAGATCGACTTCGGAAAAGGATTTGGCTTCTGAAAAACCATGCCGATTCTTCTTCTGATTTCAACAGGATCAACACCGGGGTCATAAATATTTTTGTCTTCAAAAAGGACTTCTCCCTTTACACTGGTTCCATCGATGAGATCATTCATTCGATTAAGCAACCTCAGAAGGGTCGATTTACCACAACCGGACGGGCCTATCAGAGCAGTAACCCTGTTTTCCTCGAAATCCATATTGATATCTGTCAGAGCTCTGAAATCGCCATAATAAAAGTCCACATTTCTAACTTTTATTATACTGTTATTTCGCACTATTACCACCCTTTTCTCTTCCTCATATGACTCCTGATCATAATTGCAATCAAATCAATCCCCAAAACCAGAGCCACAAGTACCAATGCTGTCCCGTATTGAATTGGTCTGGTCTGCTCAATATGTGTACCCGCTGTCGCCAGAACATAGATGTGGTAAGGAAGAGCCATCACTTCATCAAAGATTGATGTGGGGAGTTTTGCCGTATAAAACGCAGCTGCCGTGAACATGATCGGTGCTGTCTCACCAGCCGCTCGACCGATACCCAAAATGGAACCTGTCAGAATTCCCGGCAGCGCATTCGGCAGGACAATCCTGAAAATCGTCTGCCACCTGGAAACACCAAGAGCCAGCGATGCCTCCCTGAATGTCTGCGGCACCGCTTTCAATGCCTCTTCAGATGCCCCGATAATCGTCGGTAAAATCAGAAAACCGAGGGTTAGCGCCCCCGAGAGGATACATGAACCGAATTGGAGAAAAACCACAAAAAGCCCAAGGCCGAAAAGGCCGAAAACAATTGAGGGAACCCCGGCCAGGCAATTCACGCCAATCCTGATAATTCTTACTACGGAACCCTGTTTCGCATATTCACTGAGATAAACGGCCGACATTACACCAAACGGCAGCGCTATGATAATCGCTCCCGACGTTAAATAAACGGTTCCCAGTATGGCCGGCATAATGCCGCCTTTTGTCATGGAATCTCTCGGCGGGAGGGTAAGGAAATCCCAGCTAATAGCACCTATTCCATTGACAAATATATAAAAAAGGAACCCGCCAAGTGATACCGCTATGATTAAAGCGGATAGCCGGACAATTCCCAAAAACAGATTCTGTTTAAAATAGCGCCATTTCATATCTGAATTTGATTTTCTCTGTGATGGAGGGATTATCACCCCTTTTTCGGAAATTATCTCTGTTGTGTTCATAATGTTGCAGAGCCTACCTCTTTAAATTTTGTTGAAATATAATCCGCAATCAGATTGAAAAAGAGTGTCATGAAAAACAGGACAACCCCTGTGGCAAAGAGGGCATGGTAATGATCGCTCCGGAAAGGGGCCTCCCCCATCTCCGCTGCAATACTTGCCGGCATGGGCCTGACGGAATCAAAGATACTCTCCGGTATGGCGGCAGCACCCCCGGCCACCATGAGAACAACCATCGTTTCACCTATAGCCCTTGCCATCCCCAATATAACAGCCGTTGAAATCCCGGAAAGCGCCGCCGGCACAATAACCTTCGCAATGGTTTCAAACCTTGTTGCCCCCAGGGCATAAGAAGCCTCTTTAAACTCCCGCGGTACAGAATAAAGGGCATCCTCCGAAATACTCGAAATTGTGGGAACTGCCATAATGGCCAGCACAAGGGACACATTGACTATATTCAGACCCGTAGGCAAATCAAAGGTCTCTTGTAGGAACGGGGCGATGACTACCATACCGAAAAATCCAAGCACAACCGAAGGAAGACATGCAAGTAGTTCAATTACGGGTTTGAGGATCTCTTTCATCAAGGGGTGAGCTATCTCAGATACATAGATCGCCGAAAGAATGCCCAGCGGAACCGCTATCAATGAAGCAAAAAATGTAACGATAAGAGAACCAACAATAAGGGGCCATATGCCAAAATCAGGAGGGTCATAAGTGGGATACCACTCGTTGCCGAAGATAAAATCCTTGACAGAAACCACCTTGAATATGGGCAGACCTTCTCTGAAGAGAAAGATAACTATAAGCGCCAGGATGAATATGGAAACCAGCGCGAAAAAGAAAAAAATATTCTTTATAATTATCTCTTTAAGCTTTCTGGACATAACGAAACCTTCACAAAATTGTGTTTTAGGTCATTGCGA